>CACKBA010000009.1 GCA_902598295.1 uncultured Bacteroidota bacterium | reverse complement strand
TTAGCTCAAAAGAAAAAAATTAACATTGAAGAATTAAAATCTTCTGATTTATCAGGCCTTGAATTTAGGTCAGTTGGTCCAGCTTTTATGTCGGGTCGTATTGCAGATATTGCAATTAATCCTGAAAACGAAAATGAATGGTATGTTGCTGTTGGTTCAGGTGGTGTTTGGAAAACTGTTAATTCTGGAACTACATGGAAATCAATTGCTGATAACGAAACCTTTTATTCTACTGGTTGTATTACAATAGACCCTCACAATACATCTAAAGTTTGGCTTGGAACAGGTGAAAATGTAGGTGGAAGACATGTCGGAATTGGACATGGTGTTTATGTTAGTGAAAATGCTGGAAAGAGTTGGAAATCAATGGGGCTTAAATCATCCGAACATATTTCGAAAATAATTGTTAGCCCAAAAGACCCGAATATTGTATTTGTTGCTTCTCAAGGACCACTATGGTCCTCTGGAGGTGAAAGAGGTTTGTTTAAATCAATTGATGGAGGAAAAACATGGAAAAATGTTTTAAGTGTCAATGATTGGACAGGAGTTACTGATATTGTTATTGATAAGTTAAATCCAGACATTTTATATGCGGCAACTTGGCAAAGACATAGAAATGTTGCGTCTTACATGGGTGGAGGTCCTGGTACATCAATATATAAGTCAACTGATCATGGAAAAAACTGGATTGAAATTAAAGATGGATTACCAAATTCAAATCTTGGAAAAATTGGGTTGGCTATCTCTCCATTTGACAGTACAATTCTTTATGCTGCTGTAGAAACCGACAGAAGAAACGGTGCAGTTTATAAGACTACAAATTCTGGAGGAAGTTGGTTAAAGATGTCTGATACTGTATCAGGAGCTACAGGACCACATTATTATCAAGAACTTGTTGCATCTCCTCATGTGTTCGATAAAATATACCTGATGGATACAAAAGTTCAAGTCTCTGAAAATGGTGGTAAGGATTTTTATATAATGAATGAAAGTGATAAGCACGTTGATAACCACTCACTTACATTTAAAATGAGCGATCCTAATTATTTGTTAATTGGTACTGATGGAGGTGTCTACGAATCTTTTGATGATACCAACTCATGGAAGTTTGTAGCAAACTTACCATTAACACAATTTTATAAACTAGCAGTTGATGATGCATATCCGTTTTATAATATTTTTGGTGGAACACAAGATAACAATACTCAAGGTGGACCAAGTCGTACTTTTAAAGAGACCGGAATAACCAATTCAGATTGGTTTGTTTTACTAGGTGGTGATGGTCACCAACCTGCAACTGAACCAGGAAATCCAAACATAGTTTATGCTCAGTCCCAGCAAGGAAATATTCATAGGATAGACAGAACCAATGGTGAAGCAACATTCATAAAACCTCAAAATGATTTGAATGAACCATATGAAAGGTTTAATTGGGATGCGCCCATATTGGTTAGTCCACATAACCCAGAAACAATATTTTTTGGCTCTCAAAGAGTATGGGTTTCGAACAACAGGGGTGACGAATGGAAAGCTATATCAGACGACTTAACATTGAACCAAGAAAGATTCGAATTGCCAATTATGGGTAAGGTTCAAAGTTGGGACAATCCATGGGATGTTTATGCAATGTCAACCTACAACACTATAACATCATTGTCCCAATCCCCAGTTGACAAAAACATCATTTATGCAGGCACTGATGACGGAATAATTCAATATACCAGAGACTATGGTGAAAATTGGACAAAAGTTAGCGTAGAAAAATTACCAGGTGTCCCAAAGGGCTCGTTCGTAAATGATATAAAAGCAGATTTGTTTGATCCTAACACAGTTTATGTGTTATTAGATAATCACAAATTTGGCGATTATAAACCTTATGTTTACAAGTCAAATGATGGAGGCAGGTCGTGGAAAAACATAACTACAGGCATTCCAGACGGTTTTCTTTGTTGGAGATTGGTACAGGACCATGTAGATAAAAACTTAATGTTTTTAGGAACTGAATATGGGATTTATGTTTCTGTAAATGGAGGAAAAAAATGGGTCAAGTTTTCATCTGGACTACCAACAATATCTGTTCGTGATTTAGCAATCCAAAAAAGAGAAAATGATCTTGTAGCTGCAACTTTTGGTCGAGGTTTTTATGTTCTAGATGATTATTCACCTTTAAGATTTTTATCTTCTGCTTCTCTAAAAAATAATTTAGTATTTACACCTAGAAAAGCACTCCAATACAGTCCTATAAAATCAGGCTCTTCTTCACAAGGCAGTAATACATATTATGCCAAAAATCCTGATTACGGAGCAATCCTTACTTTCTATATGAGTGATGAAATTTTAACCAAAAAACAAATGAGATTGAAGGTTGAAAAGGGTTTGGAAAAATCTAACTTGAATATTCCTTTCCCAGGATGGGAGGAGTTAGATGAAGAATTAAATGAAAAAACACCAATAACAATCATTGAAATCTATAATAGTGAGAATTCTTTTATAGATAGATTTACACTTCCCTATAAAAAAGGTTTTAACAGGGTATCTTGGGATTTAACAAAAAAAATTAGTACCCATATCTCATCTGGTTCATCAAGGTTTTATTCGCCGAGTATTAGAGTTAACTCAGGAAAATATTCATTTAATGTTTATACTGCTTATGGGGGTCAGGTTAATAAAATTGGTAGTAAATTTTTTGAGGTTGAAAGAATTAGATCAGGTGTTTTAGCCAATCCCAATAATGCTCAAATTGATGAATATGTGGTTAAAATAGAGGGTGCATTTAATGACTATTCATTAGCTAACAGTAAGTTCAATAAAATTAAAGAAACTAATAAATCGATTATATCATTAATATCTAGATCCAGTAATTATCAGAGTTATGTTGATTCATACAATGATATTAATAACAAAATCAACAAAATTGATGTTTTCGTTTCAGGAAACAAATCAAAAAAAGAGGTTAGAGAAAAAGACATTGAAACAATTTCTGATAGATTGAGTGTGGCTGTCAGAGGACTTAATTCATCCTATGGTCCAACAAAAATGCATATTGAGAGTTTAGGAAAAGCAATGTCTTTAATTGTTGAATATGGTGATATGGTGGAAATGTTAAGTAAAGATTTTAGCAAACTTAAGAATCAGCTTGAATCAGAAACTGAGTTATTAATTTTGGATTGATAGTCTTGTATTAATAAGTTAACAACCAAATTATAACTTTTTATTCCATTATTTTGGTTGTTGCTTTTTAGAAAAAAATCATATATTTTCTTAATATATGGTTCAAAAGGGTTTTTGAATTTTTCATTGTAGAATCTTTTTTCTTGTAGGTTTTTTATGACTCCACCATTTAACTTATTGATTAGTTGTGATCTTTCGTAATTGTCTTTAAGTCTTAAATCATAAAGAAGATATTGTAATGCCATCAATTCGCCAGAATAATTAATAACTTTATCATTCGAATTAAGAGTATTTTTCAATCCAAAAAAATTTGCTTCATTCTCAAAAGATATTCCGTATTGATGAGCAATTTCATGTGAAATTGTGAAGGGATAAGATATTTTTGGAATATTTTTATTTATGTGCGCCTCTAAGGTAAATGGGTTAATATATCCAGAAAACCCCATGTAAGAAAGTAATGTTGAAAATTGAGATATTTTTATTGGATGTTTAGTAAAGTTTTTTATTTGAAATTGTTTTGTGGTCTCATCTAAGGAGTTTATAATTTTTTTTCTTAATTCACTGAAGTTGTCTTCAACTATAACAGCTTTATTTTTATTATTTGTGATATTAAACTGAGAATTATTAACTCTTGTGATGTAATAATCAGTAACCTCAATTAATTCATTGGTAGTATATTCAATTGAATTCGGTTTTATTCTTTTGTAATTGAATCCCCATGACCAATAAAACAATATGTAAGGAAATGATAGAAAATATAAACTTATTAATAGTTTTTTTCTCCTAAGTTTTTTTTTTCTAAAAAAATAAATAAATGCTATTGGATAAATTAAGTATAGTGTGTCACCTATGGAAAATGGAAAAAAAATTGTAATACTGGATGTTATGTTGTACCACATTTGATACAAAATATCATAATTTATAGTATTTAAATTTCCAAGATTATTGATTAAAAATGTAATGGATAGAAAAAAAAATGTAAAGAAAAAACAGTAATTATCTTTTGAAACCATTTTAAAGTTGATCAACAATTTCAACCTCAAATATTAAGTTAGATTTTGCAGGTATACCTCTATTTTCCATCTCTCCATAAGCTAGATAATATGGGATGTATAAAATTGCTTTATCACCAATACTAAGCAGTTTTAGCCCTTCTTTAAAACCAGATATCATCATGTCCTTTGGTCCAACCCTTGCTTCAATAGGTGTGTAACCATTTGCATTTTTCCTTTGAATGTTGACCATATCAAACTTTTTAGCAATTTCCAGAACAGAAGTATCTAGTAGTTGCCCATCTTCAAAATAAACAGCATAGTGAGTTAATATTACCTTGTTTTCGTCTACTTTAATACCATTTCCTGTTTCAGTAACAATGTATTTCAAACCTGACTCAGTTTCCTTGGTTTTGTTTTTAAGTTTGTCATGTCTTTTTGACGTCTCTTTGAGTGTATTTTCCTTTTCTTTTTCTTTCAACAATTTTAATTTTTCCTCCTCTTTAAAGTGATTTGTAAATATTTTTGAAGCATTGAATTTTTTAGCCTTAGGACCAGTTCTTATTATTTCAATATTTAAGATTGAGTCTCCCTGAGATATTTTATCAATCACATCTAATCCTTCAACAGTTTTACCAAAAACAGTATGCATTCCATTTAGCCAAGGTGTTTCTTTGTGTGTGATAAAAAATTGACTTCCATTTGTTCCTGGTCCTGCATTAGCCATAGACAATATGCCCTTTGAATCGTGCTTTAAATCCTCAACAATTTCATCCTTAAATTTATATCCAGGTGATCCTGATCCAGTTCCTGTGGGATCACCACCTTGAATCATAAAATCAGATATAACTCGATGAAAAGTCAAGCCATTATAATATTTTTTATTTTTATATTCTTCACTAACATTTTTATTTGTCCCATCAGAAAGTGATATAAAATTAGCAACGGTGATCGGGGTTTTTTCAAAAAATAACTCTGTTTTTATTATTCCTTTATTTGTTTCAATGGAAGCGTAGATTGTGTTTTTTTCTTGTGACATATTACATGAGAGATTTATGCTAAATATTAACGTTAAAATTATAATTTTTTTCATATTAAAATTCATTTAAAGATTTTTTAAAGTATTCTATTGCAGAATTTAAATTTCCTTTATAAATACCCCCTGCTGCATTTAGGTGACCACCTCCATTAAAAAAACTAGAAGCAAAATCATTACATGGGAAATTTTCTTTCGATCTAAAGGATATTTTAAATTTATTTTTTTCATCTTCGTCCTCAATAAAAATTACAGAAAAATGTATTCCACTAAGTGTTAATCCATAATTTACAATACCTTCTGAATCACCCTTTTTATAATCATTTTTCTTTAAATCATCTTGGGTTATATGCATTACTGCAGTCTTATTTTCTGTTATTAACTCTAAATTTTTTAAAGCAACAGATAATAGTCTGAGTTTACTAATCTCATTGCTATTATATACATTGTTATAAATTTTGTTATTGTCAACACCACATGCTAAAAGAGATGAAATTATTTGATGTGTACTGCTGTTCACGCCCTTATATTGGAACGAACCTGTGTCAGTCATCATTCCTAAATAAATACATGTAGCTATATCCTTATCAATTTTATCAATTTTTCCAGATATTTTTATAAACATATATATCATTTCTGATGTTGAAGTTATATTCGGTTCAGAAATCTCAATATCGCTATATCCAACAGGATTTTGGTGATGATCAATCATAATGGTTGTTCCCTTAAATTGATTTATGGTTAAACCTAACTTACTTGCTCTTTTTAAGTCATTAAAATCAAGAGTAAATACCAAATCACTATCATTAATAATTTTCTTACATTTTTCTGGGTTATCATCATAAATTTCTACATCTTTTATTCCAGGAACCCAATCTAAAAATTCTGGATGTTTATTTGGCGTAACAACTTTAACATCATGATTGTGTTTTAGTAAATAATGGTAAAGAGCAAAACTGCTTCCAATAGCATCACCATCCGGATTTGTGTGTGTTGTTATTGTTATTCTTTTTTTTGAGTTTAATAACTCATTTATCTTATCGACTAAGGTTCTCATTTTCGAGGTTAAATATAGTCATTACTTTAAATAATATTAGGTTTGAAATGATATCATTTTTTGTAAATTTAAATTTAAAATTCATAAGTGAGTTTAATAAATATTTTTAGAAAACCAAGAAATAAAAAGTTTCGGTATTCCCCAAGATATTCGAAATCAAATAAAATAAACCCATATGGTTTTGATTCTGTTTATGCTAAGCACAAAGAATCTAACAGTATATTTGACAAATCTAATTCATGGAGGGAAGCCAGGTTAAGGTCTAGAAATAGATCTAATACCATTTTCTCAAAGACTTTATTTTACATAATAGTTGTTCTAATTTTAATTTTCTTATATATAATTGACTTTGATTTATCAATTTTTTTAAATGGGTAATATTATAAAAAAACTTTCCTTCGATGTTATCAATAAGATTGCTGCTGGAGAAGTAATTCAAAGACCTTCATCAATATTGAAAGAGTTAATTGAAAATTCGATTGATTCTAATGCAAAAAAAATTGATGTTTTTATCACAGATTTTGGTAAAACAGAAATACAAGTCAGTGATGATGGTATAGGGATGGACTTAAACAACTTAAAAGTTTGTTTTTTAAACCATTCAACGTCCAAACTGAATTCATTTGAGGATTTATTTAAGCTTAACTCTAAGGGTTTCAGAGGTGAGGCCCTTTCGAGTATTTGTTCGATTTCAAAAACAAAAATATCATCTTGTAATGATAATTGTGGGATAAGAAATTTCATAGAAGTTGATAATAATGATATTTCAAAACTCGGAGAGGAGGTTGGCTCAAAAGGAACAACCGTGATATCTAGGAATATTTTTTACAATGTTCCTGCTCGAAGAAAGTTTTTGAAATCTGATAAAATTGAGTTCAAGCATATAATTAATGAGTTTGTTAGGTTAGCACTTTCTCACCCTGAAATAGAATTTACACTTAAACATAATAATCACCCCATCTATAATTTAAAAACTGCCAACCAAAAAAAAAGAATAGTCGAGGTTTTAGGAAAATCAATTGAGAAGAAAATTATTCCAATTGAAGAAAAGACAAACCTTGTTAAAATAAAAGGTTTTGTTTTTAAGGCTGAGTTTCTAAATAAATCAAGAAATAATCAGTTTTTATACATTAATAATAGATATGTAAAGAGTAATTATCTAAACCATGCAATTTCGAAATCATATGATGGTCTTGTTGATAAAGAAGTTAAGCCATCTTATATTCTTTTTTTAGAATGTGCCCCAGATAAAATTGATGTTAATGTACATCCATCAAAAACGGAGGTCAAATTTGATGATGAAAACATAATATATGCAATAATTCTATCAACTATAAAGCATAGTTTAGGGAAATATAATGTTGTTCCAAATATTGACTTTAGCAATAATATTAATATGTCAATCCCATCTGAAACAAAGGTTTCTGCCCCAACTATCGAGGTTGATTATGGTTTTACTCCTTTTAAAGCATCAGATAAAAACAGCAACTCTAACATAAACGAGTTTTTTGTTGAAAACAAAAGAGAATCAATATTTTCTGAAAATGATATAGAACTAATAAGTGAATATCCGGTTTTTGATTTTTCCAATAAATTTTTAATCACCAAAAGCAAAACAGATTTATTGATTATTAATATAAAGAGAGCTTTTTACAGAATATATTATGAACAACTTCTGAATGAAATTAATAATAAAAGAAATTTGTCTCAGAAATTATTATACCCTGTCGAAATAGGTTTTTCTTCGAAAGATATAATAGTGATTAACTCAGTAAAAAATATTCTAAACCACTTAGGTTTTACCTTTTCTATTAAGCAAAATAATGTCAATATTACATCAATACATCCTGCATTTGAATTTGCGGAGGTTGAATCAATTTTTTTGGACATTATAGAGAAAAATTATGAGGGTCTTGAGCATTTATCTCCAAGTCTAAATGATCGGATTGCAAGGTTGCTTGCAAAATCAAAGTCGAAAAAAATATTAAAATTGAAAAACAAAAAGGAGCAAGATCTTCTATTAAACAAAATTTTTAGTTGCAAAGAACCAAATTATTCTCCAGACAATAAGAGAATTATTTATAAGATGAATATAGAAAACATTAATTCAAAATTTAATTAGTGAACAGAACACCTCCCATTATAACTCAGTTGTTGGTTGTTAACTTGATATTTTATATTGGTTCTCAATTTTCATATGACTTAAGTAGAGATGTTTTTTCGTTGTATTATTTTGAAAATGACAAGTTCCTATATAGTCAAGTAATTACACACATGTTTATGCACGGAAATCTCATGCATTTGGCATTTAATATGTTTGCATTGTGGATGTTTGGATCAACACTAGTTAATATATGGGGAAAAAATAAGTTTTTGTTTTTTTATTTTTCGTGCGGAATTGGTGCAGCTATACTTCAAAGTTATGCAAACTACATTAATATTAATTCATTCGTAAACGTACTTTCTGATGCTAGTGTTAGTAAAGATCAAATTATTAGTATTTTGAATTCGTCTACCTACCCAACTTACATACTTGAGTTTGTGTCTGAAGCAAAAATGTCATCAGCCTATAATGATTTTAATATCCCAATGATTGGTGCATCAGGAGCTATATATGGAATAGTTGTTGCATTTTCATTTATGTTTCCTAACACAAAACTTATGTTGTTATTTCCTCCAATACCCATAAAAGCAAAATTTTTTGTTCCAGGTTTAATTCTCGTAGATTTGTTTTTTGGTCTAACCTCAGCCTCAATTGGTTCTATAGCTCATTTTGCACATATTGGTGGAGCAATCACTGGTTTCTTGATGATGTGGTATTGGAAAAAATCACAGTTTAACAATAGAAGATGGAACTAAGAGACAGAATAGAGGGGTTTATACATAGTTTAAATATTGTTCAAAAAATAATATTTTATATAGTTTGTATTCATTTTCTTCCATATATACTCGATGTAATATTTTATTTATTTAAATTAGAGTTCGAATCTGAATCAATATTCAGGTGGTTTTATATTACTGCTGATTTTTCTGAACTAATTTTTAAGCCATGGTCAATATTTACATATGGTTTTTTTCATAACCAAAGTTCATTTTCCCACATTTTCTGGAATATGCTACTTTTCTATTACTTTGGAAATATTATTCATGACCTGTTTGGAAAAAAGACATTAAAAAAACTATTCTTTAGTGGAATTGTTGCAGGTGGATTAACTTATATAATTAGTTATAACCTTTTTCCTGTTTTTAGTGGTGTTAAGTCATCAATGATTGGTGCATCCGCCGGTGTCTCTGCAATTATATTTTTTCTAACCTTTTACAATCCTAATTATAAGATTAGAATTTTCTTTTTTGATTTAAAATTATTGTATTTAGCGATTTTTCTATTTCTTTTAGATGTCATTCAAATACCTAATGGCAATGCTGGAGGTCATATCGCACATATTGGGGGTTCAATTTGGGGATATTATTTTTATAAAAATTTATATAATCAAAATTTTATTGATTACATCTTTTCTTTTTTTGAAACATCAAAAAAAACCTCACAAAAAATAAAAAGAATGGACAATAAGTTTAACCAAAATAAAATTGATTCCATTCTTGATAAAATATCAGAATCTGGTTATGACAGTCTTACGAAACAAGAAAAAGAGTACTTATTTAAGGCAGGAAAGAAAAAATAAATATATAATTAAGAGATTTAAATATTTATAAAGAAAGTTCTCATTATCAATTATTTATAAATTAATAAAAGAGAATACACATCCTCCGTATTTTCTTTGTTCAATTATATATTCATCATTTTTTAATTCAATATTTTCTGGATGTTCAAGTATTAATAATGCATCATTTGAGTAGGAAATTTTTTTTCTAAGTACTGACAATAAATTTGTGTAATACTTTTTTTTATTAGAATAGGGTGGATCTGCAAATATTAAATCAAACTTTACATCAGTTTTTAAATTAGATTTGAAAATATCTCTTTTTAAAACTTTAATATTTAAATTATTTTCTTCTGAGAAATTTTTAATAAACTTTACTGAATTGTAATTTTTGTCAATTGAATATACTTTTTCAACTCCTCTCGAGGAAAATTCAAAACTAATAGAACCTGTTCCTGAAAATATATCTAATACTTTAATTTCATTAAAATCAAACCTATTGACCAGTATGTTGAATAGACCTTCTCTTGACTGATCTGTAGTGGGTCTAACTTTAATGTTCTTTGGAATATTTAATTTTTTACCTTTTAATTTACCAGAGATAATTCTCATTGATTAAAGAATTTGTTCAACACCAAAATATTTAATGAAGGAAACATTTCCAAAGAATTCTTTAAACCTAATTTCAAACTCCTGATTTTCATTATCATGATAAACTCTCAAAGGAGTATTAATATATTCTAGATTCTTGTCTTTTAATGAAAGTATAAGATAATATAGAATATCATCTAGTGTATTGTAAGTATATGAGTTAAAAAATAAAATTTCTCCATTTTTTAAAATTAATATTTTTAAATACCCTTGTTTGATAAAACAATAACATGAATCAGGTCCAGGAACGGATGCAGATATAATTTCAGATTCTCTTATTAAAAAAGAATTTAATAATACTGTATTAAAATGATAAAATTCTAATTTTTGAAATTTATCTATTAAGTAGTTATTAATGTTGACATATGGAAGGTATATGTTATAAATACTAAGTTTTTCAATAAAGTCTGAAGTTGCAAAATCGTAATCATTAAGTTCTGTACTAAACTTTAAATATGTTTTTTCTTTACCTTTAAGGTATAATACACTCGGAACAAAAGTGTAATAATCATTATCAAAAATTAACTTCGGTTCTACAACATCATACAAATCGATATTTATAATGTTTAAAATCTCTTTAATTTTTAATAAAAACAAATTAGAATCAGATGATTTTTCAAAATCTAATTTTTCAGTAAGAAAAATATTTCCACCTTCGAAATCCCTGAGTTGTGAAACAACATAACTAGGGGTGAGGACTATATTTAAATAAACTTTGATTGAATTATTTTGTTTCGACATCAAAAGTTGTTGGCCAGTTTCCGCTAGTACTAACATCAGTAAGTGATCCCAAAACTAAATCAGGACCATTAACACCATCAACAGACATAGTTTCCTTCTCTTGACTTAATAAATCTTTGTTTTGATCAAAAAGGATAACATCTTTCGAAACTCTTACTTCAAATACGGGTACATTGTAACCGTTTTTATCTATAACATCCGCCTTGAGCGTAAATAAACTTTCAACTCCTTCAATAGGAATTATAGCCATATTTTTATAATCCATGTTATTTGCAAATAAAGAATCTTTAACAGAGACAAAACCAAGTGTATCTGTTACGATAATCTCTCTCAACATATCGATTCTGTAGATTCTGTCATATTCCATATAGCTGGAATCTCTTTTTTGAGTTATTGTGAATTCAGCAGAATCAATAAATTTTATAAGCTCTTCAAAATCATTTGAATAAATACCATTTACACTTTTAAAGGCAATCTGGGCATTTCTTATGTCCTTTAATCTATCAATGACTTTTGAATATCTTTCATTTTTAACTTCATTAAATTTTATTGGAGAATTTATTGATTTAAAAATGAGAAAAACCAAAATCAACGAAAGAATATAGAGTACGTAAGTGGTTATTTTTCTATTTTTTTCTGTTAATTCAAACTTTTTCATCGAAAAACAAAACTACAATTTTTTTTAAATTAACAAAGATTAATATTTAATTTTGGATGATGTCAATCATTGCTTTAATTCCAGCTAGACTAGATTCCACTAGATTGCAGAAAAAAATGTTAAAAAAACTTGGTGGAACTCCGCTCATTGTCAAAACATTTACAAATCTCTTAAATTTTAATCTTTTTGATAAAATTGCCGTAATTACCGACTCTTTGGAAATTTCTAAAGTACTTGATAAATATTCAATAAAACACTTTATAAGTAAAAAAATACACGAAACGGGAACAGATAGGATAGCTGAATTTATAAATAGTTTTGATTGTGAAATTATTATTAATGTTCAGGGTGATGAGCCATTTCTAAAAAAAAATCAAATTGAAAAAATAATTGAAGTTTACAAGAGTGATATTGAGTATAACATTGATGTTGTTTCATTAATGATTAAAATTGATGAAGCCACTGCAAAAAAAAAAAGTGTGGTTAAAGTTAGTACGGATAAAAATCAATTTGCTATTAAATTTACCAGGGAATTTGATACAGAAAATAAAAACTACTTTAAGCATGTGGGTGTTTATGCATTTAGAAAATCAGCTTTGAAAAGATTTTCTTTGATTGGTCAAACAAACAATGAAAAGAAAGAAAAAATTGAAGCCATAAGGCTTGTTGAAAATAATTTTAAATTCAAAATGATTCAGGTTTATGATGAAAGTATTTCAATCGACACTCCCTCTGATTTAGAAAATGCAAATAAATATTTTTTAAATGACTAAATTTTTATTTTACAGGATTTTTAAATGGAATGTTTCTGGTAACTTTAAATTTTTGCCAAAAAAATGTGTCATAATTGTTGCTCCTCATACACATTGGTTTGATTTTTTTATTGGAATTATGGTTAGAAGAATTTTTAATTTAAAAATTTACTTTATTGGAAAAAAAGAATTATTTTTTTTTCCTCTCAACTTATTTATGAGATATATGGGAGGATATCCTGTAAATAGAAATAGTAACTCTAATACTGTAGACCAAATTGCTGAAATTTATTCAACTCATACTGAATTTAGATTGGCCTTATCACCAGAAGGTACTCGAAAAAAAGTAAATAAATGGAAGTCAGGTTTTTATTTTATCGCAAAAAAAGCAAAAGTTCCAATAATTTGTGTTTCACTAAATTATCTTGACAGGATTATAAATTTTTCTGAACCTTTTGAAATATCAGGGGATTATAATAAAGATTTAAATAAATTTAAATGCTTTTTTAAAGGCATAAAAGGTAAAGTTATCGAATATTCATAGTTGTAGGTTATGAGATATTTTTTGGATATCATCATCTTCGTTACAAATTTGAATGAACTTATTGAATATTTGAAGTTCCTGCTCATTTAATGTTTTGTAATTCAAGGGTATTCTATCAAAATCTGATTCTATAATTTCAATATCTCTATCTTCTAGTTCTTGAAAAATTCTTCCATGAGAATCAAACTCACCGTACATAACCATATGATTGAACTCATTGTCATTTTCTAACTCAATAAGTCCATAATCAATAAATTCTAATTCTAAATCGTCTTTCTTTCCATCAAATTTTATTTTAAAAAAACACACTTTTTTAAAAAGAAATTCAACTGATCCATTTGTTGCTAAGTTTCCATTTGTTTTGTTGAAATAACTTCTAATATTACCTACTGTTCTATTGTTATTATTACTAATACAATCTAAAATTACTGCGATACCTCCGACTGAATAACCCTCAAGTACAACTTCTTTATAATTTTCAAAATTTTTATTACTTGCATTTTTTATAGCTCGTTCAATATTGTCCTTTGGCATATTAGCAGCCTTAGCATTTTGAATAATGGATCTTAATCTGAAATTTGAATCAATACTAGGTCCACCATCTTTGACGGCTAACGCAATATCTTTTGAAATTCTTGTGAATGTTTTTGCCATGGCGGCCCATCTTTTGAACTTTCTGGCTTTTCTAAACTCAAATGCTCTACCCATGAATAGGAAGTTTTATAATGTCAATGCTCAAGAATTTATCTCTAATTTTTATTAATAAATTATCATGATTATTCCCATTGATATATCCTATACCAATCCCAACTTTTGCGGAGGGAGAGAATGTGCCTGATGTTACATTTCCAATTTTAATTTTATTAGAATTAAATAACTCATTTCCTTTTCTTGGGATTCCTCTGTCAACCATTTTAAAATTTATCATTCTTTTTTTTGAATTCTTGATTGAGTTTAGTAGTTTCTGTTTTCCAATAAAATCTTTATTTAGATTCGTAGCCCACATTAAATTGGCTTCATAAGGTGTTGTATGATCGTCTATGTCGTTTCCATACAAACAGTAACCCATTTCTAACCTTAGTGTATCTCTTGCACCCAATCCTGTAGCCATAACTTTATATTTATCATTTAGATTTAGAAGTTCATTCCATAGCACAGTAATATCTTCATTCGATATATATATTTCATATCCTTCTGATCCAGTATATCCAGTTTTTGAAATAATAATTTCATTTTTATATTTTAATCTATTTTCAAATTTTTTGAAGTAAAATCTCGAGAGTTCTCTAATATTTACATCCTTAAAAACATCATTTAATAGTTTTGTTGAGTTGGGGCCTTGTACCGAAATCAAACCTAAGTCGTCAGATTTATCATTTATCTTACATTTAAATCCATTTATATTCTTTTTTATCCAATCATAATCTTTTTTAATATTAGCAGCATTAACAACCAACATATATTCATATTTGGAAGTTTTGTAAACAATAAGGTCATCTATTATTCCTCCATTTTGATTAATAAGCAAATTGTATTGTGCTCTTCCTATTTTTATATTTTTAATGTTATTAGAACATATGTAATTTAAGAAAGATGTTGACTCAGGACCAGAAATTAAAAACTCTCCCATGTGCGAAACATCAAAAATACCAACATTATTTCTCACATTTAGATGCTCAGTTGTAATACCTGCATATTGAATAGGCATTTTAAACCCAGCAAAATCCACCATTTTTGCACCCAACTTGACATGAGTGTTAAAGAGTGGGGTAGTTTTAATCAAATTTTTGGTTTTAGATACGTTAGATTTTTTTTATTTCTAATTGATCTTTATTGGCTGTGATATTAATTTTATCACCTTTTTTAAAGTTATTTTGCACTATCTCTTTTGCTATCGCATCCTCAAGATGTTTTTGGATTGCACGCTTTATTGGTCTAGCACCATATTCTTTATTATATCCCTCTTTTGCAATAAACTTTATTGCTTTATTGTCAATTTTGATTGAGTAGTCAATTTCTTTTAATCTTTCTACAAAATTTGCTATTTCAATTTTGGCAATGCTTTCAATGTTTTCAACGGTGAGCTGATTGAAAACGACAATTTCATCAATCCTATTTAAAAATTCAGGAGAGAATTTTTTACTTAAACTTTTCTTTAATATTTCTTGAGTGTTTTTGTTCTCTGAATCTTTCATGTAGTTAGTATCAAAACCAACTCCGGTTCCAAAGTCTTTTAACTTCCTTGTTCCAATGTTTGAAGTCATTATAATAACAGTATTTTTAAAATCGACCTTTCTGCCTACACTATCAGTTAAATAACCATCATCTAAGACTTGCAGAAGCATATTAAAAACATCGGGGTGAGCCTTTTCAATTTCATCAAGAAGGACAATAGAATAAGGTTGTCTTCTAACTCTTTCACTTAATTGACCACCTTCTTCATATCCAACATATCCAGGTGGTGCTCCAATTAATCTACTAATTGAAAACTTTTCCATGTATTCACTCATGTCAACTCTAATTAATGAATCCTTTTTCTTGAACAACTCTAATCCAAGACACTTGGCAAGTTGTGTTTTTCCAACACCAGTTTGCCCTAAAAATATAAATGAACCTATTGGTTTATTTGGGTCTTTAAGACCAGTCTGATTCCGTTGAATGGCATTAACAACAGATGTTACTGCTTTGTCTTGACCGATAATGTTATTTTTAAGGTATTTCTCCAAATTAATTTCAATCTCATGACTATTATCTGTTGAGCTAGTAATTGGAACACCAGAAATCAACGATATCACTTCAATAATATTTTCCTCATCTACTATCTCTCTTTTTTTCTTCAATTCATTATCCCATTTTTCTTGTTCTGTAAGCAATTCTTTTTCAATTCTCTTTTCATCATCTCTTAATCTTGCAGCCTCTTCATACTTTTGATTTTTAACAACAGAATTCTTTTTTTCCCTTACATCTTCCAGTTTTTTCTCTAGATTAATAATTTTTTCTGGAACATCCATGTTGGTGATGTGAACACGTGACCCAGCTTCATCCATTGCATCAATTGCCTTGTCTGGCAAATTACGATCATTAATGTATCTATCAGTTAATTTTACACATGCTTCAATTGCTGCATCAGTATATTTTACATTGTGGTGATCTTCGTATCTATCCTTTATGTTAGTTAATATTTCAATTGTTTCATTTATACTGGTAGGTTCAACAATAATCTTTTGAAATCTTCTTTCTAGAGCACCATCTTTTTCAATGTATTTTCTATACTCATCAAGAGTAGTAGCGCCTATACACTGAATCTCACCTCTTGCTAGTGCTGGTTTGAACATATTAGACGCATCCAAACTCCCCATAGCACCGCCTGCACCAACTATGGTGTGGATTTCGTCTATAAATAAAATGACATCTTTATTTTTTTCAAGTTCGTTCATCACAGCCTTCATTCTTTCTTCAAATTGCCCTCTATATTTTGTTCCTGCCACAACACTTGCTAAATCAAGAGAAATAACTCTTTTATTATACAATAATCTTGAAACTTTTCTTTCAATAATTCTCAAAGCCAAACCCTCAGCAATAGCTGATTTTCCTACTCCAGGTTCACCTATTAGTAATGGATTGTTTTTCTTTCTTCGGCTAAGAATTTGAGAGACACGCTCTATTTCTTTTTCCCTTCCGATGATTGGGTCTAACTTGCCTTCGCTAGCAAAAGCGGTTAAATCTCGACCAAAATTGTCAAGTACTGGGGTTTTAGATTTTTTATTCTTAGTGGGAGTGGATTTGACAGAAAATGGATTTTCTTCAATTGAATCATCATTGTTTTCTGAGTCATCATCAAATGTTTGAGATGATTCGGGTTCTTCGTATGACTCTGTAGATTCAGACATTAATTCTTTAAAAAAATCTTTGACAGACTCATAATTAATGTTAAGCTTTTCAAGTAGTTTTGTCGTAGGATCGTTTTCGTTCCTTAAAATGCAAAGCAGTAGATGGGCGGTATTTATCGAATTACCCTGAAATAATTTTGCCTCTAAAAAAGTTGTTTTGAGTGCTCTTTCAGCCTGCCTTGTAAGATGAAGATTTTTTCTGAGATTTTCTTCGTAATTCATTATCGGGTTTGGCGGGCTTAAAATTTCAATTTTTCTTTTTAGAAAATCGAGATCAATATCAAGGGATTTCAAGATTTTTATAGCTTTTCCCCCACCATCTCTCAAAATACCAAGTAGTAGGTGTTCTGTTCCAATAAAGTCATGTCCTAGTCTTATAGCTTCTTCTTTGCTGTATGTAATCACGTCTTTTACTCTCGAAGAAAAATTATCGTCCATACTTTTTAATGTTCAAAACTTATACCAAAATAAACGCATGTCACATTGACATATCAATTAAATTTAATAATTAAATATTATCCAGATAAATTTTTATAAAATTTAAGTTAAAAATGTTAATAAGTTTGTGAATTTAGAACATCTTTTTGGACAGGTTTTCCTCTATAGATATTTATCTTTGTTAAAATTTACTAACTAATGGCGGAAAGAGAAAAATTAATCCCAATAAACATAGAGGAAGCTATGAAATCAGCTTACATTGATTATTCAATGTCAGTTATAGTTTCGAGAGCCCTACCGGATGTAAGGGACGGATTGAAACCTGTTCACAGAAGAGTCCTGTTTGGCATGAGTGAACTAGGACTTAGATCTAACAGCAAGTACAAAAAATCAGCTTTTATTGTAGGAGAGGTTTTGGGAAAATATCATCCACATGGTGATAGTTCTGTGTATGATACCATGGTTAGAATGGCTCAAGAATGGAGTTTAAGATATATGCTTGTAGATGGACAAGGAAACTTTGGATCAATTGATGGTGACAGTCCTGCTGCCATGAGATATACAGAGGCTAGGCTGAAAAAGATATCAGAAGAAATGGTGCAAGATCTTGATAAAGATACTGTTGATTTCCAACTCAACTATGATGATTCGTTAAAAGAACCAACCGTATTACCAACAAAAATTCCAAACCTCTTGGTGAATGGTGCATCGGGAATTGCAGTTGGTATGGCAACTAATATGCCTCCACACAATTTAAGTGAGGTAATTAATGGAACCATTGCTTACATTGACAATAATGATATCGAAATTTCTGAATTAATTAATCACATCAAAGCCCCAGATTTCCCAACAGGTGGTATTATATATGGATATGATGGTGTAAAAGAAGCTTTTGAAACAGGCCGAGGTAGGGTTGTTATGAGAGGAAAGGCTGTCTTTGAAGAAGTAAATGGAAGAGAGTGTATAATTGTTACAGAGATTCCGTATTTGGTCAACAAATCTGATATGATTCAAAAAACAGCTCAGTTGATAAATGATAACAAAATAGATGGTATTTCAAATATCCGAGATGAATCGGATAGAAAAGGAATGAGAATCGTATATGTCCTAAAGAGGGATGCAATACCAAACATAGTACTAAACAAACTATTTAAGCACACTTCATTACAATCATCATTTAGTGTCAATAACATTGCACTTGTCAACGGAAGACCTAAACTTTTAAATCTCAAAGAAATGATTGTTCATTTTGTCGACCATAGGCATGAGGTTGTAGTAAGGAGAACAAAATTTGAGTTAAAAAAAGCGGAAGACAGAGCACATATTCTTGAGGGTTTAATAATAGCGTCCGATAACATCGATGATATGATATCTATAATTAAGGCCTCTAAAAATGCTGATGAGGCAAGGGAAAATTTGATGAAGAAATATGATTTGTCTGAAAATCAGTCAAAAGCCATAGTTGAAATGAGATTAAGACAATTGACTGGACTGGAACAAGATAAGTTAAGAAATGAATATGACGACTTAGTCAATCTCATTAAGGATTTAAAGGACATTTTAGCTAATAAAGAAAGAAGGATGTCCATTATTAAAGATGAGTTATTAGATATAAAAACTTTGCATGGAGATGAAAGAAAATCAGTTATTGAATTTTCAGGCGGAGAATTAAGTATTGAGGATATGATTCCAGATGAAAAAGTTGTACTTACAATTTCTCATGCTGGTTACATTAAAAGAACTTCACTTTCAGAATACAAAACCCAAAATAGGGGTGGCGTTGGTCAAAGAGGTTCCACTACTAGAAGCGAGGATTTTCTTGAGTATCTCTTTGTTGGAACTAATCATCAATATATGCTATTCTTTACTCAAAAAGGTAAATGTTTTTGGATGAGGGTTTATGAAATACCTGAAGGAAGTAAAATTTCCAAGGGAAGAGCAATTCAAAATTTGATCAACATTGAACCTGATGATAAAGTAAAAGCTTTCATATGTACACAAGACTTAAAGAATGATGATTATATAAATGACCATTATGTAATCATGTGTACAAAAAAAGGACAAGTTAAAAAGACATCACTTGAGCAATATTCTAGACCACGATCTAATGGAATTAATGCAATAACTATCAAAGACGACGATGAATTGCTAGAAGCAAAATTAACCAACGGAAACTCTCAAATTCTTATAGCTGTCAAGTCAGGTAAATGTATAAGGTTTGAGGAAAATAAAACCCGACCAATGGGTAGAAATGCCTCTGGTGTTCGTGGTATTAGATTGAAAGATGATAAAGATGAGGTAGTTGGAATGATTTCAGTCAATGATATGGACAGTGACATTTTAGTTGTTTCCGAAAATGGTTACGGTAAAAGATCAAAATTAGAAGCCTACAGAATAACAAATAGAGGTGGTAAGGGAGTAAAAACAATCTCTATTACAGAAAAAACTGGTAACCTAGTATCTTTAAAAAACGTTTCTGATGGGGATGATTTAATGATTATAAACAAATCAGGAATTGCTATAAGAATGGAAGTGAACTCTCTAAGAGTAATGGGTAGGGCAACTCAGGGTGTCAGACTAATTAATATTAAAAACAACGATTCAATTGCTGCAGTTGCAAAAGTTGTATTTGATGACCAAGAAGTAACTGACATTGAGGAAATCGATGTTGTTGAAGATTAAATCATTATAATAATTTAAATTATGAAATCAATATATATATACGTAACAGTTTTATTTTTTAATTTTTCATTAGCCCAAAAAAAAGAATTAAGGCAAATCAAAAGATTAATTGACCAGAAATTTTATCAGGAAGCTGAATCAGTATTAGAATCAAATAAAGACTTTTTGCTTTCAGGAGACAGTAAAACGGATGCACAATATTATTATTATGCAACAAAAATTTACACAGAAATTAAGTCTTTTAAGCTAGCAACAAATTCTTTAGATAAACTCTTATCTATTAACACTTCCTTTTACAATTCTGAGATGAAACTTGATTATAATAATCTAGAGGAAATATTGGTAGTTGCCCTTGTTAATTCTGCTGTTGCAGACAATTCCTCAAAAAAATGGATGGAAGGTGTCGAGAAGTTGTTACTAGCGTATGAGATGGATAAACAAAAAAATATTGATTATTTATATTTTGCTGCAAGTGGCGCAGTAAATGCTGAGAATTTTGAACTTGCTCTTGAATACTATTTGTCTCTCAAGGAGAAAAACTACACAGGCATAAAGGATGAATATTTTATAACGAATGTTCAATCAGGCATTGAAGAAAAAGTAACTGAGACAGAATATAAAATATATCAGTCTTCAAAAGAATATATTAATCCAAGAATTGGTAAAACCGAATCTAGATACCCTGAAATTGTAAAAAATATAGCACTCATATACGTGAAAAAAGGTGAAGATGATTTGGCGATTGATGCTATAAATGAAGCAAGGTCTATTCAACCAGACGATTTATATTTAATTTTAAATGAGGCCGATTTATATATAAGGTTAAGTAACAATGCTACAGATGATAATTTAAGATCTCAATACCGCCAAAAATTTAAAGATATTATGACACTTGCTGTCGAAAAAGATCCAGAAAATGGTATTTTGTATTATAATCTTGGAATAATTTCATCGGAACAGGGAGAGTCTGCTGATGCAAAGTTATATTTTGAAAAAGCAATCGAATTTAAACCCGATTATGTAGATTCTTATGTTGCTATCGTAAACATTCTATTGGAACAACAAAGTATTATTATTGGCGAAATGGATAAAATAGCTATGTCAAATAAAAGGAGTGATATTGCAAAGTACGATAAACTAAAAGAAGAACTTAATGATGTTTGGAGAAAGTGCATACCCTACTGTGAAAAGGCTCTAGAATATGACCCAAATGATGTAGAAGTTTTAAAACTGTTATCACAGTTTTATTATAAACTTGATAATATTGATGGATACAAAGAAATTAATGCAAAAATTGAGCAACTCTCAAATTAAATCACTCTTCTAATGGATTGAAGTATATGAGAAATTTTTTTTGAGTCTACATTAAGAATTCCTTCATTAGTTATGTTATCTATCCTAACTTTTCCTGACGAATGAATAATTCTCTTATCGGAAATCAAAATTCCAACGTGTGTTATTGCATCAATTTTTTTTCCAAAAAAAGCCAAATCTCCTGCCTTCGAATTCTCTAAATTCACTTCAACCCCAACCACTGCTTGTTGGTAAGAGTCACGAGGTAGTATTTTCCCATAAATTTTAAAAACAGATTGAACAAAACCTGAACAATCCGTACCAAACTTAGTTTTTCCTCCCCATAGATATGGTGAATTTAAAAATGAAAGTGCAATTTCCTCTAGACTATGAAAATTTTTATCATTGGAAATACAATCAAAGCCTAGATATTTACAGTTGCTAATTATACTTCCCGCAGGCACTGTGTAGTCGTTAAACTCATTATTATATAATGAGGTTTCAGTGCTACTGAATTTTTTTTTCTTTATGTTAATTTTAATAAAATCAGATTTTGGAATAGATAGGAAATGAGAAGTTCTTACCCATCCTTCGTAATTGTCTAGGTTTGAAATAACCAAACTCCAGTTGTTCTTTTTAGAAATAACCTGTATAGTTTCACCAAAGAAAAATTGGGAAATCATTTCAGATTTCGCATTATTTTTTTTTCGTACTGGTACTAAA
Source organism: uncultured Bacteroidota bacterium (assembly GCA_902598295.1). GTDB lineage: Bacteria > Bacteroidota > Bacteroidia > Flavobacteriales > Flavobacteriaceae > Eutrophosalina. Next base: position 29,554 of record CACKBA010000009.1, on the reverse strand, counting down.
TTTAAATTTACTATCCCATATTCCACATATACTAATTTAATTTAAAAAAACAATTATTAAACTTTCTTGTTAATTTTGTGAAATGTTTGTAGAGCAAATATATACTGGATGCCTATCACAGGCATCTTATTTTATTGAAAGTAATGGAGAGGCTGCAGTTATCGATCCACTGAGAGAGGTTGACATATATTTAAAAAAAGCTGAAAATAGAAATTCAAAAATAAAATATGTTTTTCAAACACATTTTCACGCAGATTTTGTGAGTGGACATTTGAGCATTTCTGAAAAAACAAATGCACCGATTGTTTATGGTCCAAATGCAGATCCCAAATATGATTGTATTATATCGGCAGATAATGAAATTTTTGTTTTAGGTGATTTGAAAATAAAACTAATTCACACGCCTGGTCACACTCTTGAGAGTTCATCATACTTGTTATTTGATTCCGATAATAATCAACATGCTATATTTACTGGAGACACTCTTTTTTTGGGCGATGTTGGTATACCTGATGTTGCCCAGAGATATCAAGGTATAAGTAAAGAAAAACTTGCGGAGATGTTATTCGAGTCTATTAATAATAAAATAAAACCTCTTAACGATAATATTACTGTGTATCCTGGGCATGGAGCTGGTTCAGCCTGTGGAAAAAATATGATGAGAGTAACTGTTGATACTTTGGCTAATCAAAAAAAAGTAAACTACAGCTTAAATGGAAAGTTTTCAAAAATTGATTTTGTGAAGGAATTGGTTAAGGATTTACCTGAACCACCTGCTTATTTTCCACAAAATGTAAAATTAAACAGAGATGGTTATGTGGGAATTGATAAGATTCTAAAAAATAATTTAAAAAATTTAACTGCAGATTATGTTTTTGATAGAATAAAATCAGACGATGTTATTGTTGTAGATACTCGAAATCCCTTAGATTATTGTCATGAGCATATTCCTGGTTCAATTTTTATTGGTTTAAACGGAAGATTTGCACCTTGGGTTGGTGAAATTTTAAAGGACATAAACCAAGAAATTATTTTAATTGTTGAGGAAGGAAAAGAGGAGGAGGCGATAACAAGACTTTCCAGAGTAGGTTTTGATAATTGTCATGGTTATTTAGATTCAGGCATTGAAAGTTGGAAAACAGCTGGGTATCCAACTGAAAACATTAAATCAATTGACCCTGAACAATTTATTAATGAATCTTCTCAAAACTCTCAAATCATTGATGTTAGAGAAAAATCAGAACTTATTAATGGAAAATTTAAATCATCAAAGAATATACCTCTTTCAAAAATAGATTCGAATAAAAAAATAGATAAAAACTCAACTTCTTATGTGTACTGTGCTGGTGGATATAGAAGCGTAATTGCATGTTCAATACTAAAAAGGGACAAGTTTAAAGAACTTGTAAATGTTGAGTCTGGTTTTAGTGGAATCAGCAAACTAATTTAAATGAAAAAACTTATTATTCTGTTTTTTATAAATTCAATATTTTCACAACAGCAAATTTTAGATATTGATTATAAAAAGATGTCAAAAATTTTAGATATGGATTCAACTGTCTTGATCGATGTTAGGACTGCAGATGAATTTAATTCTTTTAGAATTAAAAACTCAATTAATATTGACTATTACAGTACAAGTTTTTTAGACTCAATTTCTTCATTCAAAGAAAAAAAAAATATTATACTTTACTGTAGGTCAGGAAGAAGAAGTTATTACGCTGCCAAACTAATACAAGAAAAAGGTTTTAATAATATTTACAACCTAGAGGGTGGAATTTTACAAGTTAAAAAGAAAAACTTAGAATTTAAATCCTTCAACAACTAATGTTCCTTTCCATTCTTTTCCCTGATTAAAAAAATATTTATTCACATTTTTAAAACCACTTTCCTCAAAAAAATTAATCCACACTTCTGAACTAAAAAGTTCCATCGTATCAACTCCAGTTTTTTCTTTCCAATCATGACATTTTTCATTTTCTAGATAAAAATCAATACCCATTATAAAAACACCATTTTTTTTAATCCAATTGTTAAATATATGCTTGATTATTATTTCAGGGTTCTTAAAGTAATAGATTACCTCCATTGATATCACTACATCAACTTTATTGTCAGGTTTCCACAAATCAAGTTCAGAGCATATATAATTATTTTCATGATCTAAAGTTTTTGCTTTTGCAATCATATCGTTTGAGCCATCAACACCAGTAAGATTTGTGTATTTTTTATTTTCATAAAAATGACGAATTAACCATCCATTTCCACATCCTGCATCGATAATAGAAGGATTTTCATATTTGTTTTCAAATAATTCAATCATTTTCATTACTGGTTTGAAATGATTATTCTTCATTCCTTCATCTTTTCCAGATCTTACCCAATCTGAAAAAACTTTAATAGGGGTTTTCATTTAAATAAACTTTTTTGTTGATATCACATAAAGAGTGTATGTGAACAGAATCACAATTATTTCCCAGAAAAATATGTAGTATGGCCAATCACCAATTAATAATGGGTTGTCAACATTTGGAGGTGATGCTAGATACATATAGTTTGAGTCAATTTGAAAATTTAATGGAATTATAAAAGCAATAATTACATTAAGATAGACCCAAACTCTAAACCAAGAGAGTTTTGTTATGGAATACTTCAAATTAGTCAAAAGAAAAATTGGAATCAAAATTATTCCTGCATGAGAAGTATGATATGAAATATATTCAAAATTTGAACCATCAAAATTATTTATTTGCGGGGTTAAAAAGGCCTGTATTCCACCAATGATTCCCGCAAAGTAAAAAAATTCAAAAACTCTTTTATTCAGTTTTGTAAATAAAACAGAACATGCGATTAGATTGGTTAACCCACACATATGTAAGGGAAGATTATCTGAAACATTCCATAAACCACTCATGACGTTTCTTGAATGATCCGTAACTGTCATAATAATCATAAATAAAGAGAGAATTTTTACAATTTTTAATTTTTGATCTTTATTAAAAAAATTATTCGATAGAAAAAGGATTATTAAAATCAGACAAACGGAAATGATTGTATTCCTAATCCATTCATCCGACATAAATTCAATTATATAGTTTTGAGTATCCATTAGTCTAAGTAATTAATCATATTCATTAAAACAATTTCAGCCACAGGGTCGTATCCTATATTTTGAATTAATTTTAGTGTAGATAGAATAATTTTTCCATCCCCATGTTTTACAATTGAGAGATCTGACCCTGACCATACATCTCCTGAACCAATATAGTTTCTTTTCATGATATTTCCGTCGGGAATTCTATCAAATGCAATAGTGTTAACTAAATTTTCCGCATCAATCCCTCTCAATGTTATAGTTGGGGCTATATTCTCATATGTTCCACTCATGTTGACATTAGTTGGTAAATCTTTAAAAATTTTGTGATTGGAATTAACATGGAGAATTCCATCCCATAATCCTTGTGAAATATTTTTAACAAACTTAACAGGTAAGTAGTTTTCTCCTTCATCAATAAAAGTTAGGTTTGGTCCTTTCCTTACTCGTGTTTTTCCAGGCACTGAAAGATAAATTACATTTCCTCCCTTTTGTACAAAACTGTTTAACTTGGTGATTCTTGACTCAAGTTGACTGTTTTTTGAATTTGATGATGGCCCACTCGGTGACAGAAGATTATCTTGATTGTCTTCATTTTTAACAACGTTTCCATCACTAGAGTTAATAAATTCTGCTTTTTCATTACTAAATATCACAGGAACATCGATTTTTTGTTTTTTATTAAAACTTATTACATCAAACCCTTTATCAATTAGAAATTTTTCAAGTCTTTTATCTTTATTGGCAAGAGCAATTTTTTTCCCAGTTTTTTTTGATTTTGTGTTGTAGACACTGAATTCAATCGCTGAAAATAATTTGGTTTTTTGTGAATTAAAATTAGATTCAATAATATAATTTCCCACATCTAAATCTACAGTGTCATCATGAATTAGAGATATTCCTTTTTCGAGCTGTGTCTTTGTTTTATTCTCATAAAGAACTTTTTTATTTTTCTGAGATTTTATTCTAACAGAAAGGTTTCCGTTCAATACACTCTTATCATTAATCCCTTTTATTTCTATTTTGATAGACTCACCTAGATAATAATTTCTTTTATCAGTTCTAATAACAATGATTCTATCCTCATTAGCTTCTTTTGTCAAATCATATGCTTTCCCTTTTGGATTGCGCCATAGATCAAGTAATCCAGCACCAATAATCCAATCTCCAGCAGTTAGAGCATGTACACAATAACCAATAACAGTAGGGTTAGACCTTATAGCCTCCAACATTCTTTTGTTAGCAATCCCATGAATTTCTTGCTGTTTCAGGTAGAAATCAGTAGCAGATTTAAATATTTTATCCAAGCCTGTTTCTCTTAAAGCCTTTTTTATATCTCTGTTGTAATTAATATGGTATATATAAGGATAGGTTATTGGGTTTCCTTTTTCTTTAAATAAAGCTTCATTATTCTCTAAATCGGGTAAACTTCCATATCCTATTTCTGAAACATAAGATGATATGTTGGGCACTACATTTCTTCCAGGTGTTCTTGCATTTAACCCTAATTCAATATTTTTCTCTTTAGTATTACCTATTGTTAGAAAACCATCAAATTTGTTATTTGTGATGTTTGGTCCAGGGTAATTATGGATGTCATTAAATTTAAATGCTTTATTTGAAAAAGGTAGGTATAAGTTGGCACCATATGCCCAACCTCCAGACTCATCAAGTATCATTCTAGTTGGGTCTAATTCTCTAGCTTTTAAAGACATTGGTACTAACATATTGGCCAGCACAGGTCTTCTTATTTCATTAAACAATTCCCATTGCACAATAGAGGGATGATTCCTGTCCCTCAAGATTGCTTCCGTTATTTCATTTTCTACTCTTTTTGGCAGGTAAGGAGATTCTATTGGCATATCCATACATTCTATTGCCATACTACCAACCGTTAACACGCCAATAGAATCAGCCAAATGAAGCCATTCTTTTGGTGGAGGTTTTCTCCATGGTCTAATCATATTAAAACCCGCTTCTTTAGCCAATAAAATCTCTTTAATCATCATTTTCTTTGAGTCAGGATATGAGAGTTTAACTGGATATAAACCTTCAAAAAAAGCTGCTTTTAAATAAATTGGTTCACCATTCAAATAAAATCGATCATTCTCAACTGTAAATTCCCTAAATCCAAATTTTTCTTTGACATGATCGAGTTTTGTATATACAGTCCCTTGTTCATTTTCAGTAACCTTATCTAAAAAAATTTCCAACTCATAAATTTGTGGGTCTTCAGGAGACCATAATTTGTGATTTTTAATTTGGTGTTTTAGATCAAAGTCAACGATTAATTTTGAGTTTTGAATTGTTAACTCCTTTTCATATGTTGTTTTTTCAGAAGGATTATGTAGATTATTGATAGAATATTTATATCTGTAATTACCGTCTCCTAATCCATTCAATATTTTGTTTTTTAATTCTACACTTCCATTTTTATAGTTCGCAATGATAAAAACATCCTTAATATGGGTTTGAGCTGTAAATGAAAGGAAAATATCTTGCCATATTCCGCCTGTATATGATCCTCTCCACTGTGGAGTTTCCATTTGACCAATTCCGTCAATAACTTTGTCTTGAATAGTTATTGGACCCATAACTTTTACTATTAACGTATTTTCATTTTCAAAATCAAGAACATGCTCAATGTTGAAAGAAAACGGAGAAAAACCCCCCTCATGAAATCCTATTGAATTGTCATTAACATACACCTCTGTTATATAATTTGAAGCGTTAAAATTTAAATGAACTTTTTTATTTGACTCTGATTTGGGAACTTTAAACTTTCTTCTGTAATAAACAACACCCTCATAGTCTTTCTTATATCTCTCCCAAACACTAGGTACATAAATTTTTTCAATCAATCCATTATCAAAACCATCATTAGAATGATATTTATTCTTTTTTCCTTCATTATTTTCATCATATATTATTTCCCATTCTCCATTAAGCATTTGATTGTTAAATCTCTCTTGGGATTCAATTGAAAAACTTATTAAGACAAATAATAAAAACAGAAATTTTTTCATAGTTGTAATTTTTTTAGACCGTTTGGTACCATTGGGTGGGTTATTTTTTTTAGAATTTTCACCATCTCATCTCTTTTTGGATGAGTTTTTTCATAAACCAAGTTATTCCATTCTTTCGGATCAACAGCATTGTGATAGAGTTCTTCTTTTCCTGAATCATAAATTATATATCTCCAGTCTTTCGTTCTGAGAGAATAATGATGATTAGAGGATATATTTTGATTTTGATCTGAGCTGTAAACAACAGATAAGGCTCCTTGAGGTCCATCCCAGTTTTTTGTATTTGGATCTTCCAGAAATGGCTTTAAGCTAAATCCATCTAGTGGTTTTCCTCTGTCATTTTTTACTGTGTTATTATCCAGTCCTGCCAATTCCAACAAAGTAGGGTAGACATCAATCAGAGAAACGGGATGATTAACCTTTGAGTTGGGTTTTGTAACCCCAGGTGCTCTAATTGTTAGAGGAACTCTTGTGCTCTCTTCCCAAAGTGAATTTTTGTATACATGATTTTTTTCACCCATGGTCCATCCATGGTCACTAACAAAAACAATGATTGTATTGTCTTTGAACTTAGAGTTATCAATAGCATTAACTACTTGTCCAATGTTATCATCAACGGCAGTAACACAAGCAAGATAAGCTTGAGTAAACCTTTTTAGTCCCTCATCAGAATCTTTATAAGATTCTTTAAGTTTATAATACATTTCAACAGATCTTTTGCTTAGTTGTTTGTGAGTAAGTGTTGAGTTGTTTTCCCAAACCTCAGTCTTTTCAATATTATTGCTTTCAACATAATTTAAAAATGTATCATCCATGTCATTTTCTAAGATATTGGCTAATTGAATCTCTTCAAGAGGATACATATCAAAATACTTTTGTGGAGCAATAAGTGGTGTATGTGGTCTTAAAAATCCAACTGCCAAAAAGAAAGGATTATCGTTGTCTGATTTGGCTAACTCATTGATTTTATTTTCAGCCCACTGTGCATTGATTTCATCCGGGGTTAAATCTCTGTCATCTTCACTTATATACTTAAATTTTTTGTATCCTCTAGAACCACCATAAGCCCATGTAATTTTTTCACCATCTTCCTCCAGGTTTGAAATATTTCTAAAAGGACCAAATGAACCATCAATTTGTCCAATTTCAGAGAAGGGTTTTTGAACATCAGGGTGGGCAACTCCTCTTTTTCCTTTTTCCCGAAGTCCCTTGTATGCCACAGGTCCGTAGTCTGCATCATGTTCAAATTCAGACCATAATTCTTTTTTGTTATGGTGTAAAATTTTACCACTACCTACAACATAGTATCCATTCTCTCTAAATTTCTCCATGATTGTTTTGGTATTATTTAACACATCATTATTGTACCAGGGTTTTTGCCAAAAATTAGATGAATTATGCGGATACACACCTGTGATCATACTTGATCTTGATGGTCCACACATCGGATCGTTTGAATATGCATTATTAAAAGATACACCAGAATCAGCCAATTTTTTAATGTTTGGAGAAATTATCTGTGGATGGCCTTTTAGATCCTCATTATAATCATTTAAATCATCAGTCATAATTAAAACAATATTTGGTTTAGTTTGAGTTTCAGAGTTGCATCCAAAAGCAAAAAACAACGAAAGAAGTAGTACTATGATTTTTGACATGAAGATTTAATATTTCAAATTCAATTTGTATCTTGATATTAGATAACCTACTTCTCTAAACTATGAAAAAAATTTTTATTTTGATACTATCTCTTTTCGTTTTATCATGTTCCTCTGACAGTGGTTCTGGTGATGGTGACAACGGAGGAAACAATGGAGGAAACAATGGAGGAAACAATGGAGGAAATAACGGCGGAGGAAATAATTCTGATGATGATGGTTCAGACCCAGATGATTATACAGATTCAACCTCTGATGGAAATACAACATACTACATAAGTTTTAGTTCTGGTGATGATTCAAAAGATGGAAAAAGTGAGGAAAATGCATTTAAAAATCTTGGAAAGATAAATAGTATAACCTTTAATGCGGGGGATATAATTAAATTTAAAAAAGGAGACACATGGAAAGGTTATTTTAAAATACGTGGTTCCGGTTCTGAAAATAGTCATATAACTGTGGATAGTTATGGTTCTGGCAACCTTCCAATAATTGATGGAAATGGATATCAAGCCTCAATTTTTCTAGAAAATATTGAAAATATCACCGTCTCCAATGTTGAGCTTACCAATGAAGCAACACATAGAAAATCTGATGGATCTAATAAGTTAATGCATAACTCCGATCGAACTGGAAAAGATGAAAGATTTGGTATTTTGGCACTTCGATTTGGTGATGGAAAAGACATTTCAAATATCAGTATTAAAAATGTAAAAATATCAAATATATACCCAACACCCGGTGATGCAACAAAAGAACATCAGGGATATGGGATAAGATTTGAGTCTTACAACAACAGTCAAAGAAATTATTATTCAAACATTGAAATTGATGATGTTGATATTTCCCTGACAGGTCATTACGGCATTCACATTGTTAACAGAATGTCCCCTGCTAATTCAGAATTTTACCACAGAAATATTACAATTAAAAATTCAAAGTTTACAAATACTGGTGGGTCTGGAATTGTTTTGGCAAGATGTAAAGATGTTGTTGTAGAAAATAATCATTTCAATGGATCAGGTTCTGATGAGGATAGCAGGATGTGGAATAGGGGAAGTGGTTTGTGGACTTACACATGTAATGATGCACTTATTCAAGAAAATATTTTTGAGAATGCCTATGGACCACAAGATTCATATGGTGCTCACATTGACTGGGGTTGCGAAAGAGTAGTGATGCAATACAACTTAAGTAGAAATAATTTTGGTGGTTTTGTTGAAATTTTAGGTGAAAATGAAATGTGCGGGTATCGTTATAACATCAGTATTGCAGACGGTAAAAGAACGGGTCAACACCATGGCAATGTTTTTTGGATATCTGATTTCGCTGGGGAAAACAGGAGAGTGACATCCAATAATAACTTCATATACAATAATACAGTATTTGTTCCCAGCATAAATGATGTCAACAACAATCCTATGAGTCACATTGAAATCTTTTTCAGAGAAGCTGATTATACTTATGTATACAACAACATCATTTATGTAAGTGATCAAGCCAAGTTAACTATGGACATTAGAAATGATACGGAACAGTTCAATTCATTTCGTAACAACATGTATTACGGAAATGTTGTTGTAGACTCAAATTACCCCTATAATCACGATCCTAGTGATTTATTGAGTACAGATCCACAATTTTCCAATACAGGAGGTAATTCAGCAAATGATTATAAATTAAAATCAGGAAGTCCTGCTTTTAACTCAGGATTTATCATAAATGGTAGCACAGATGTAAAAAATTATATTCAAAATAATGGAGGTAGGGACTATTTTGGGAATACAGTGACAAGCGACTCAAAACCAAATATCGGAGCATATAATGGTAATTAAATGAAAAGATTTTTATTAATCATTGCTTTAGTTTTTAGCTCATGCTCTCAAATTCAATACGGAGATAAAAATGATGATGGATATAGTTATTTCTTCAACTCAGTAACAGGGGATAATTCAAATCTTGGAACTAAAGAAAAACCTTTTAAAAGTCTTGATTTTTTAAATAATATTAAATTATCAAATGGTGATAAAATATTATTATCAAATGGTTCTACTTTTTTAAATACAATAGAGTTGATAAATGAAGATGGAATTGAAATCTCCAATTATGAATCTGACGGAAATTCTGAACTACCAATTATAAATTCAAAAGGTAAAATTGCTGCTATTTTTATAGAAAACTCATCAAACATAGAAATTAGGAATCTTGATATTACTGCGGATGGAGGTGGTGCAAATAAATATTTGCATAAAAAACTAAAAACTGATTTAAGAGCAGGGATTTTGTATCTGGTCACTGACAAAAAATTACATAGTGGTTTAGATATATTGTCAGTCAACATCAGAGATGTTTTTTATGAAGATTCCGGTTATGAAAGAAATGAAAGTGAAGTTCGAACACCTAACGGAACAAAAAGCTATGGTTGGGGAATACGCATTCTAAATCTTTCTGAATTTGGAAACTTGGAGAACATATCAATAAAAAATTCACAATTCACGAATATTTCACATACCGCTATTCGCTTTATTGGAAAAAAAGAAAACCAATTCAAAAACCTTGAAATATTTGACAATACTGTTTTAAGAACAGGTGGACCAGGAATGGTTTTTAATAGTACCAGAAATTTATTCGCTAGAGGAAATGACATCAACTATTCTGGTTCATTTGACGATACTAGAAAATGGGGAAGGGGTAGTGGACTTTGGACGTGGGGAACTTCTAATGCTGTCATTTCTCAAAATAAATTTCAAAATGCAAATGGTCCTGCTGATTCAGCAGGATGTCATATTGATTTTAACTGTAATGATGTTATTGTTGAAAACAACTTGAGCAGAAACAATGCCGGTGGGTTTATTGAAATTTTAGGCAATAATTATAATTGTTCATATAGAAATAATATAAGCATCAATGATGGCCACAGAGTTAAGGGAAAAAATGGAGCTTTTCAAGAGGGAAAAACTTTTTGGTTGAGTGGATATATTGGAAGAGGAAAGGAAAGAAATGGTCCTTTTAATTCATACATTTACGGAAATAGGGTATATGTTGGAAAAGATATCATTCCAAAGATAGCTGTAGATAAAGCTTCAAAAGGTATTTATGTAGCCAATAATATTTTTTATTTCGAAAATGATCCTGTAATGGTTTTGGGTGATCAGTATAAACCAGATAAAGGAGGCGGAACTGAAATTATAAATGTTTTTTTTGAAAATAATATTTTCTACAGGGATCATTGGCCTAAAGATGTTTTAATTCAACCCAAAAACAACATCATATTAACTGAAAATGAGCTTAAAAAACTATTCTCTGGTTCCAACTCATATATTTCAAATCTCGAACAAAATTTAAAAGAACACATGATTTTTGATATCAACCGTTTTGATGCATCTTATATATTTGATGTTTTAGGATTTGAAAAAGTGAAAATTAGTAAAATAAAAGAAGACCAAAAAGGTTTATGGCAAGGTTTTTAAAATGAAAATATCTAAAATAATACCACATATTTTAAACGAAGATCTAGAGAAAGAATTTTATTTTTCACAATGGGAATACAGTAATCGAAAAATTTGCGTTGTTAAAATTATTTGTGATAATGGATTAATTGGATGGGGAGAAGCATATGGACCTGCACCAGTTGTTAAAGAATGCATTGATTATATAAAGCAGAATATAATTGGAATGAATCCATTAGAATCTGATGTGATTTGGTCGACGTTATTTCGAAGAGTTCATGATTATGGAAGATCTGGAGTTTTTCTTTCCGCAATTAGTGCAATTGATGTTGCAATATGGGACATTAAAGGAAAGTACCATAAATTACCCGTTTCTAGCCTTCTAGGTGGTTCATACAGAGAAAAAATAAGACCTTATGCAACTGGTCTTTATTTTTCTGATTCAAAAACCCTAACCCAAGATTTATGTGATGAAGCTATTGGATATGTAAATGATGGTTTTAAGTCAATTAAAATGAAAGTTGGATTAAATGTAGATGATGATGAAAAAAATGTAAAAGCAGTTAGAGATGCAATTGGTTTTGATATTGAGCTTATGATTGATGCCAATCACGCTTATTCATATGATGAGGCTTTAAAACTTTCAAAACGATTAGAAAACACGGAAATCAAATGGTTTGAAGAACCACTATCTCCTGAATTCTATGATCAATATTCAGATTTCAAGGCGAAGTCTCAAATACCAGTTGCTGCTGGTGAGTGTGAATATTTGAGATATGGTTTTCAAAAGCTTTTGGATAAAAAATGTATTGATTTTTTGCAAATGGATATTTGTTCCTGTGGTGGTTTGACTGAAGCAAAAAGAATAACATCACTTTCATCCACCAAAGGTGTGAAAGTAATTCCTCATACATGGGGTTCAGGAATTGCATTTTTTACAGCAATTAATTTCATATCAAATCTTGAACCCATTCCCGGAAGACTCTATCAAGATGATGCATACATTGAATACGATAGAACTGAAAATAAAATTCGAGAAAATATCATAAAAAATAATATCTCGATGAAAGATGGATATATCAAGTCTAATACACTTCCAGGTTTAGGAGTTGATGTGGATGAAAATTATTTAAATGAAATTAAAATTTAAAAATGAATTTTGGACAACTTAAAATGTATATTGATGGAGAACTAGTTTCCTCGATTGATAATAAAACAAAAGAAATTTTCAGTCCTCTAAATGATGAGAAGATTGCTATACTCTCATGGGCAAGCAGTTTGGATTCTAAAAGAGCTTTAAAATCAGCAGAACAAGGATTTCAAAATTGGTCAAAAACACCACTTAAGAAAAGAAAAGAGTGGATGCTCATATTGAGAGATAAGATTTTAGAAAAAGAAGAGATTTTAAGAAAATCAATTTCTTATGAGATGGGAAAACCATATGGTGCTACGGCAGAAGATATAGAGTCAATCACTAACAGTTTAAAATATTACTCAGATATTATTGAAGATTATCAAAAGGATAAAGAAATTATTGATCCTGATGGAACCCACAACCACCATCTAGTTTCAAAGCCAATTGGGGTTGTTGTCGCATATTTGGCTTGGAATTTTCCATTGCTTAACGCTGGATTTAAGTTAGGTCCTGCTCTTGCATCCGGATGTAGTATTATTTTAAAGCCATCAGAGTTATCTCCAGTATCATTATACATTATTGGTGAAATCCTTCATGAAATTAACTTTCCAAAAGGAGTTGTGAATATTTTATGTGGAGAACCTGAGGAAGTTGCTACAACCCTATCTAAAAGCACTTTGCCGAAATTAATTACAATGATAGGGTCAACAGAAACCGCCAAAAGAGTTATTTCAGATTCAGCTACATCTATAAAAAAATATAGTATGGAACTTGGTGGAAATGCACCATTTATTGTTTTTGATGATGCAGATATTGAACAAGCATCAAATATAGGTGCAGCAATAAAATTTGGAAATTGTGGTCAAATATGCGTTGCAGCAAATCGATTTTTTATCCACGAGAAAGTTTTTGATGAATTCATGGATAAAATGATTTCTAAAGCTAGGAAATTGAAAATAGGTTACAATAAACAACTTGATTATGATATCGGTCCTATGATTACAAATAAGTCAAAAGAAAGAGTTTTAGAGTTAATTAAAATGACAATTGAGGAAGGTGGAAAAATTCAGTACGGCGGAAAATCACCTGAAGACTTAAGTCAAGGTAATTGGATTCAACCAACAGTGATTAGCGGGGTAACTGATAAAATGAACATTTTTCATGAGGAAATTTTTGGTCCCGTTGCTTCACTAATTTCTTTTAAAACAGAGGATGAGGTTATTAGTTCGGCTAATAATACTAAATATGGTTTAGCATCATACTTATTTACTACTAATAAAGAAAGAATTAATCGTTTTATCAATGAACTTGATTTTGGAGAAGTTCAAATAAATGGTATTAAGTATGATATTTATCTTCCACATGGTGGAATTAAGGAAAGTGGAGTTGGTCATGATTGCTCTGAGCTTGCACTTGATGATTACTTAATTAAAAAACGTATAACAATAACAAAACAATAATTATGGAACTATTTTTACCTTTTTTACTTTTAATTTTTGCTAGTTTCTTCCAGGGAACATTTGGTTTGGGAATGAAATACATGAATCCAATGTCATGGGAGTCTTGGTGGGTTATTCATGTTTTAGTTGCAATGATATTATTTCCAATGATATGGGCATACATTGCAATTCCTGATTTATTTGAAATTATCTCGAGTTCTCCACGTGATGCAATTTTTTGGGCGATGGCACTAGGTTTTGCTTGGGGAGTAGGTGGTATTATGTTTGGGGTAAGTGTTCCATACATAGGTCTGTCATTAACGATGGGTATTGTAATGGGTCTTGCTGGATCAGCAGGTAGTCTTATTCCATTATTCCAAATTGAAAATGCGACCTCTCAACCATCATTCCCATATATAATAGCCGGTTTAGTTATTTCATTAATTGGAGTTGCAATAACAGCGAAGGCAGGAATAGACAGAGATAAATTGATTGAAACCTCAAATAAGTCTAAAAATATAACTAAAGGAATTTTAATTGCTGTTACATGTGGTTTATTATCATCTTTACTTAATGTTGGATTTGCAAATGCCGCACCAGTAGCACAAACAGCAATCGAATTTGGCGTCATCCCAAGAAATTCTAGCTTGGTCGCATGGGTAGTGGTGCTTTGGGGAGCTTTTTTGATGAACTTCGGATACTCTGTATTTTTGCTATTTAGAAATAATTCTTGGAAAACTTTTGGCATAAATAAATCACAAAATGCGTATAAATGGGCAATAATAGCAGGTTTTTGTTGGTTTGCGGCGCTTGGTGTATATGGGCAGGGAGCAGCTCTGTTGGGTGAAATTGGACCAGTCATTGGTTGGCCAATTCTTCTTGGCTTATCTTTAATAATTAGTAATTTTTGGGCTTACAGGGCTGGAGAGTGGAAAAATGCCAAAGGACCGTTTAATAAGCTCCTTGCTGGACTTGTTGTTTTAATAATATCTGCAATAGTTCTTGGACTTGGAAATTCTGTGTAATGAATAAAATCCTTGCCTATGGGGAAATAATGTTAAGAATTTCATCTGAAGATGAAACAATAGATAACAAATATACTATTAGTTATGGTGGATGTGAGGCGAATGCTCTCAGTTTTTTAGGTCAAAGGAAACACAATTGCGAATTCTTGTCTTCATTTCCTGACAATTTTGTAGGTAAAGATATAGAGTTATTTTTAAAATCATTCAACATAGACTGTAATCTTAATTTTGATGAAAACAGATTAGGTGTTTATTACACAATACCGGGAAAAAATAATAATCCCACTAAAATTTCCTATGATCGTACCAATAGTAGTTTTTCCCTGTACACTGTTCCAAAAGCTGTTCTTTCAAATTCTATTAAAAAAGCAAAATATCTTCTAATCTCTGGAATAACACCAGCTTTATCTAGTCAGTGTCAAGAAAATATATTAAAGATGGTAGAGTTAGCAAAAAGTAACGATGTGAAAATTATTTATGATATAAACTATAGAAAAAATTTATGGTCTCTAAGTCAATGTAGAATATTTACTAAAAAAATTTTAAATAATGTTGACTTTCTATTTACTAGTTCAAATACGGTAAGAGAAATTTTGGAAATCAATGTAAATAGTAGCAATGGTGATATTTTTGATGAAACAAAGAAAACTGTAGAGGAGCTTTTGAAATCCTATAAAATACCCTTCATTGCAATGACTATACGTAAAGAAAATAAGTTAGCAGCACTGATAAACTCAAAATCAAGTAATTATTTGAGTGAAGTGTATGAAGTGAATCAAATTGATCGAGTAGGGGCAGGAGATTCATTTCTAGGAGCTACCATGCATGGATTCATCTCTGGATGGGATATTGAAAAAATTATATCATTTTCTGCATCTTCTTTTGCTATAGCACATACATACAAAGGAGATGTTAATAAATTTAACGACGCAGAAATAAAAAACTTTATGACTAATAATGCTTGTTGATAATAAAATACTCCCTGTTTTGGTTATTCACGACCAAAAAAAAGCCATTGATTTAGCAAAATGCTTGTATGACTCAGGCATTAGAAATATTGAAATCGCATTAAGAACTGATTCTTCCAAAAAATCTGTTGATAAAATAGTTAATTCTCAAATCCCTTTGAATGTAGGAATAGGAACAATCTTAACGATTGATGATTTAATTTTTGCAAAACAAGTTGGAGCAGACTTTGGACTTTCTCCCTCAACTGATACCCAAATTATTGAAAAATCTATTGAATTAGGTTTTAATTTTGTTCCAGGAATTTCAACACCAACTGATATCTCATCCGTAGTTAAATATGGAATCAATTACCTTAAATTTTTTCCAGCAGAAAATTTAGGTGGTATGGACTACTTAAATACAATAAATAGTCCTTTTAAACACCTCGATTTAAAATACGTTGTTCTTGGTGGAATTAATCAAACTAATTTCAAAAAATATCTAAAATCTGATAGTGTAATTGCAATAGGAGGATCTTGGATTGCTGAACAAACACTGATTGAAACTAATAATTGGAATGAAATTACTAATAGATCTAAAAAGTTTTTAGAACTATCTATTTAGGGAAGAATGAAATTCAATAAATAAAGATTTAAGTTCATCATTATCGCGAGGAGATATCTTGTTTTTTTTGATAAAGGAATTTACATCTTTAGCGATTTTCTTATCAAACATGGATACTAAAAAACTTTTTCTTCTTTCAACATAATTGAATCTGTCTTTATAGTATAAAAAGACGGAATTTTTTTTACGATATTTTGGGTCAGGCTTATCTTGTATTCCTGGCGTATATTCGGGGAAATAAATTTCAAGATAGGTATCGGCAAGAAGTGAAAAATTATCATTTATTTCGATAACCTCATAAAATTTATCATTGATTGAGACAAACTCTTTATCGGGAAAAATTACCTTTTTAATTTTATTGGGTAGAAGCTTTAGGGTTTCGGTACCATCAAAAATATCAAAGGTTTGTTCCAGTAGGTTATAATTTGTAATTACATTAACTGGTGTTTCTTCTTCAGTTAAAAGGAGTGTAGCATTTGAAGGTTTCTTAAAAAAATACTTATTTCCATCTATTTTGAGTCTATTTGACTTGTATGGCATAGAAAGTTCTCTTTTTATGTAGGCTAAATCCAAACCTATATTTGTTCCAATCATAGAATTATCATTTGCTTGACCAAATGTTAGAACAGGTAATAAAATAAATAGTATAATTTTTTTCACTTTCTTAACAACATCAATAAACAAGCCAAACTGTATTTTTTATTTTTTTTCTCTTATCAGAGGTAGGGTACAACATCTAAATAAACCACCAAGTTTAGATATTTCAGAGAAGTCAACTTTTTCTACATTCATGCCAATATTATGTAACCAATCTATTAATCTTTTAAATCTCATATCAGTTATAACAGTATTTTGATTAATTGAAAAAAAGTTGCAGTATAACTTTGACATTTCATTCAATGTTACATTAAAGATGTTTTTTTCACCAAAATATGATATTAAAAACTCAAGTTCAATTTTATTTGCAAATGCTTCCTTGCATACTACAGCTTTATTTGTGGAAACAGGTTGAAAACAACAATCAAGATGCAGAGCATTTTTAGATGGGAGTATAGAGGACTTTATCAATTCAATCGGAAATATTTCTTTATTTTTTAGTCTGTCACTTATTATTTTAATTGCTTTTTTATTGGTTCTAGCTGTTATTTGATTCTTATAATCTTTTTTGTTGTAGTAGCCAATAAAAACATGATTTTTATCTACAACAACATCACCTCCTTCAATGTGAGCACTTTTTGGAAGTTTTATAACATTTTTTATTTTTTTAAGAATATTTTTCAATCCATTTAATTCTAATTCTCTGTCAGGAAGAATGGAGGAGAGAAAAAAATTACCATCAATTACAAAACCTAAATCTCTGGCAAATATTTGATTTGTATCGATTACATCAAGTTCATTAACTTTTACGTTATGATTCACTAATATTTTTTTAAAATTTGAAAGTTGATTTTGTAGTCGGAATTTAGTTGGATAATTTCCTTTCAAATAGTTCATTAAGGATGTTGGATCGTACAAATCTCTAAAGTTTAATGGAGATTTAAAATTATAGGCATTGCCAATAATGACTTGTTTTAGAGTTGATGTTTCATTGTTAATTTGAATTTTCATTTTTGAGTTCTGAAAAACTTGTGTCAATTAATTGAATGGATTTTAATATTTGCCTTTTATTTATAATTAGAGGAGGTGCAAATCTTATTTTGTTACCTTGAGTTGGTTTTGCTAATAATCCATTATCACGCATTTTTAGGGACAGTTCCCAAGGAATCTTTGAATTTTCATTGCAATCTAGAACTATAGCATTTAATAGTCCTTTTCCTCTGACTTTTTTTATCAATTTGTGTTTACTTTTTAATTTATTTAAATTATTTCTAAATAAATCGCCCATTATTCTCGCATTCTTTGATAAATCATTTTCAACAGCATACTTTATGGATTCTTTTGCTACAACAGCTCCTAATGGATTTCCTCCGAATGTTGATCCATGTTGTCCGACTTTTAGAACTCCCATTATTGATGCATCAGCAAGTACCCCTGAAACAGGGTAAAATCCACCAGAAAGAGCCTTTCCTAAAATAACTATGTCTGGTCTCACATTTTCATGGTCACATGCCAGCAATCTCCCTGTTCTACAAATCCCAGTTTGGATTTCGTCTGCTATAAATAGAACATTATATTTTTCACACAACTCTTTCGATTTTTTGAGATAATTTTTATCAGGAACAACAACTCCACCTTCACCTTGAATTGGTTCTACTAGAAAACCTACAATATTTTTATCTTTTCTGAACATTCTTTGTAGTTCATTAGTGTTATTGTATTCAATTATTTCAAATCCAAGAGTTAGTGGTCCAAAATTTTCCTTGCTTTCTTTGCTGGATGAAAATGATATAACTGTCGTAGTTCTTCCGTGAAAGTTTCCATTACAAACAATAATTTTAGCCTTGTTTCTTTGAACTTTTTTTATTTCATATCCCCACTTTCTACAAATTTTTAAGGCTGCTTCGACAGCTTCAGCTCCAGAGTTCATGGGAAGCATTTTATCATATCCAAAAATAGAAGTTATATACTCAAGAGAATTTCCCAGTTCATTATTATAAAAGGCTCTAGATGTCAGTGTTAATTTTCTTGATTGTTTAAGAAATGCATTTAAAATCCTTTTATTACAGTGTCCTTGATTAACTGCTGAATAGGAGGATAGAAAGTCAAAATATTTTTTTCCATGAATATCCCATACAAAAACTCCTTTACCTTTCTTTAATACAACTGGAAGGGGATGATAGGTATTTGAACAAAATGTTTCTTCTTTTTTTATGTAACTATTTTCTTTATTAGAAAGCACATTCAAAAATATGCATTTATGTTTTGTCCTACCAGATTTTAATTGTTATTTAATTAACAAAAAAACCTTATGAATTTCATAAGGTTTACTGCGGAGAGAGAGGGATTCGAACCCCCGGAGGTGTTACCCTCAATGGTTTTCAAGACCACCGCATTCGACCACTCTGCCATCTCTCCATTGGGCGCAAATATAATTAACAAATCTTTGATATTTAAAGAAAAAATACTTTATTACAACAAGGTCAAAATAATTATGGATTTAATAGTTGATAATTTCTGGCATTATCCAGTATTAATTTTGGTTGGATGTATTGTTGGTGTTATCAATACAATGGCTGGCGGGGGTTCGTTGATTACACTTCCAATATTGATTTTTTTGGGTTTACCATCAAACGTTGCAAACGGAACAAATAGAATTGCTCTTATATTAACTGCACTTTCTGCTAACGTAGGATATAGAAGCAAAGGGATATCAACATACCCATTTAGTGCTTATATTGGTGTGTTTGCTCTATTTGGATCACTTTTGGGAGCAAACTTAGCAACGGACATTGATGAAAAGATTTTTAATAAAATCTTATCAATAATTATGATAATAGTTACTTTACTAATTTTATTAAGTCCTAAAGTACTAAAGGGTAATTTACCTGAAAGATTGAAAGGAAAAAATTTACTCAAATCCTGTATTATTTTTTTTATTATTGGAATCTATGGGGGATTTGTAAACGCTGGGATAGGTCTAGTTATTATGCTTTTTCTGAGTATCTATAATAGGATGAATTTAGTCAAGGTGAATGCTACAAAATCTGTTGTAATATTAATATATACCATTGGAGCATTTTTGACTTTTTTATTTAATGATCTTGTTGACTTTGGATACGGATTTTCTCTAGGATTTGGAACTCTTTTTGGTGGATGGTGGGCAAGTCGTTACAGTGTAAAAAAAGGGGAAGGTATAATACGATTTTTTTTAATAATTACAGTAGTGTTATTATCATTTAAGTTGTGGTTTTTTTAATATTTAATTCTTTTTAGGATTTCAAGTCCGTAACCACTTAATCCAACTCTTTTAACTTTACTTCTGTTTGTTAAAAGGTTTATTTTCGCTATGTCTAAACTCCCCAAAATTTGAGCACCAATTCCAAAATCTTTTGCGTCCATTTTTTTGTTATTTGTAGATGATAAAGGTTTCTTAATATCTTTATTACCAAGTTTGCTTAAACTATCAAGAACAACAGAGCTTTCATTACTCTGATTTATAAAAATAATTGACCCAACTTTATTTTTGATAATTAAATTAATACAACGATTTAATTCATCATCACTTTGATTGTGTATGCTGTTTACAGAATTTTTTATAGAGTTTGTTGAAATCATTCTAGTCAAAACAGGTGAGTTTTTTTTCCATAAACCAAGAGTCAATGCAAAATGAATTTTTTCAGAGTTTACTTGACTAAAAACATGTAGTTTAAAGTTATTATTTAAAATATCTAATGTTGTCTCATCAATCTTTTGAATTAAAGTATCATGTTTCATTCGATAGGCAATCAAATCTTCGATAGATATTATTTTTAAATCAAATTTTTTAGCAACTTTTATTAATTCAGGGAGTCTTGCCATTGACCCATCCTCATTCATAATTTCACATATCACACCAGCTGGTAAAAAGCCGGCTATCCTAGCCAAATCTACTGCAGCTTCTGTATGTCCAGATCGTCTTAGAACTCCTCCATCTTTTGCAACTAGTGGAAAAACATGTCCTGGTCGAGTTAATTGATTAGGTTTTGTATCTGAATTAACCAATGCTTGAATTGTTTTTGACCTATCACTAGCGGATATTCCAGAGGTTATTCCATTTCCCTTTAGGTCTACAGAAACTGTAAAAGCAGTATCCATAACTTCGGTGTTCTTTGTAACCATTGGTTGCAATAATAATTTTTTACATCTTTTAGATGTCATGGGTACACATACCAATCCTCTTCCATTTTTAATCATAAAATTGACAATTTCTTTTGTTATTATTTGTGCTGGAAAAACAAAATCACCTTCGTTTTCTCTGTTTTCATCATCAACCACAATCAATACTTTTCCATCTTTGAAATCTGCAATTGCCTCCGAAATAGTGTTTAATTTGATTTTCATTTTTTTAACCTGAAATACATGAGAATTTTTGAACTAAAAAACTCAATATTAAATATTTCTTTATCCATACTTGCACGTCTAAATAAATAAATTGACAAGGGAAAAATTATTAATGTTGAAATTATACTTCCAAATGTTGCACTAATTGTGCCATCTTCCGCAGCATTTTTAGAAAAAGTTCCAATGAAATGATAAATTAAAAATATCATTAATGCAAAAACCACTGGGTAACCAAAACCTCCCTTTCTTATTATTGCTCCTAATGATGATCCAAGTATGAAAAGAATGATCGGTGACAAAGAAATAGCAAATTTTTCATAATAACTCAATTTATGAAGATTGATTAATTTATTTCTAACAAAAAAATTTGTCTTTTGTGTTGAGAGTGTAACTCTTTGATTTTCAATATTTCTTTGAATTGATTTTAAAATTGGTTTTCTGTATCTTTCTTCAAAATCATTTAATATAGTATTGTGATTATCAATGTTAATTTTATTGACGTTTCCTGAACCTTTGTAGTTTGTTTGAAAACTATATAAACCTGTTCTCTTATAAAAACTCTCACTGAAATTATTGTATTGTTGCGCTAGTTTTTTTTCTAGAGAGTCAACACTATATTTAAGTTGATTGATATTTTGCATACGAAAAGTATTATTATATTTTTCTTCACTAAAATCAACTGCGTAGAACTTCTTTAAATCAAAAACAATAGTATGCTTGTCAAATTTAATAGTCGTATGTGGTTTAAACTCTTGATTATTTGTTCCTTCCGTTAATATTTCTTCATATCTGTATCCATTAACCAAAACAATATTTAAAACATCAAGTGATTCATCAAAAATAAGTTGTCCACTTTCAGACTTTATAACTGTTAAATTATCATTGTATTTATTTGTTTTATGAATTATAACATCATTTAAGTTATTATTATTGATTCCATATTTATCCTCAACCTTTATGTTCATATTTCCTAAATTATTAAAAATACCCTCGGATATTGCAAGAGTAGGTTTAACCTTAGCTAAATTTTTCCTCAAATTATACGACTTGAACTCTGAATAAGGAATCAGATTATTAGAAATAAAAAAAACACAAAAACAAAGAACTATATTAAAAACCAGTAAACCTTTCATTGATCTGAGTAATGAAATTCCAGAGGATTTAATCGCAGCAAACTCATAGTTTTCAGCTAAATCTCCATATGTCATTATTGAAGCCAAAAGAACTGTTAATGGCAAAACCAATGGAATCAGTTTTGGACAATAATATAGAATAAACTTGAATAATATTTCTGCATCTAGTTCTTTTCCTGCTAAATCATCTATAAACATCCAAATTGTTTGGAAAATAAAAACAATCATGATGATGACGAAAAAACTAATAAATTTTGTCAAATAGGAATATAAAATATATCTATCAAGTACTTTCATAGGAAATTTAAATAGTATTCTTTATATATAGAATTATCAAAATTGATATTAAAAGTTTTGTCTGTAAATTGAAGTTTATTAATCAAAATTGTTGTTTTTGATTTAGATGCCTCTTTATTGAGTTCTAATTTGAAAATATTATAATTTTTATCTAAGAAAAAGGTGAAAGTTCTTTCTAAATCTGAATCTAAAAATTTTACTTGAATGTGATCTTTCTTTTGTGTAATTAAATCTGAGTTAATTCTTTCTAGAAAATTTTTAAAAATATAAACAGGATTCCAAAGATTATTTTCTGAGTAATCTGTTATATTTATTTCTTTAATATTGTGAATTATATTATAAATTTTCTCTCCATCACTAATTACATCAATGTTCTCGTGTTTAATTTTGAAAGAAGAGTTATTTCCGAACATTGTTCCTGACTCTTCAATTATTCTTACATCTTGGTTATCTTTTTGGGTTGAGATAATGAGAGAATAATCAAGATTATATGAATCAATGGATTCATACATCTTTTTTATATTCATAACATCATTTTGTGAAGCAACTGATAAAAAAAATAGAAAAAAAAATAAGTTATAATATTTATTCATTATTATTTTAAAAACTCATCTAAATCAAGAAGATCTTTAACATTAACAGATCTTGCTTTACTGCCCTCAAATGGTCCTACGATTCCAGCAGCTTCAAGTTGATCTATTATCCTTCCAGCTCTATTATAACCTAATTTCATTTTTCTTTGTAACAAAGATGCTGATCCTTGCTGTGCATTAACAATTATTTCCGCAGCTTCTTTAAACAATGGGTCTCTTTCTGAAATATCATTTTCAGACCCTGTGATTATCTCCTGATCAATTATTTCTGGTAAAATATATGGGGATTTGTATCCAACTTGATTTCCAACAAATGAAACCATTTTTTCAATCTCAGGTGTATCAACAAATCCGCATTGTAGTCTTATTAAATCACCTCCTTGAGAAAACAACATGTCTCCTCTCCCTATTAATTGCTCAGCACCCGATGAATCTAATATTGTTCTTGAATCAATTTTACTAGTTACTCTAAATGATATTCTTGCAGGAATATTTGCTTTTATTAATCCTGTTATCACGTTTACAGAGGGTCTTTGTGTTGCTAGTATTAAGTGTATACCAACAGCTCTTGCCATTTGTGCAAGTCTCGCTATGTTTGTTTCTACCTCCTTTCCTGTGGTCATTATTAAATCTGCAAACTCATCAATTATTAAAACCAGGTAAGGTATATAATCATGACCTTGCTTTGGGTTTAAAACCCTTTTTTTGAATTTGTTATTATATTCTTTGATATTTCTACATTTAGCAATTTTTAACATCTCATATCTGTTATCCATTTCTTTACATAAAGACTTTAATGTTTTAACAGCAATCTTGCTATCTGTTATTATAGAATCATCAACCTCAGGTATTCTGGCTAAATAGTGTTTATCGATTTTATTAAATAATGTTAATTCAACTTTTTTAGGGTCAACAAGTATGAATTTAATATCTGCAGGATGTTTTTTGTAAATTATAGAAGTTAAAATTGAATTAATTCCTACGGATTTTCCTTGTCCAGTTGCTCCAGCTACAAGCAAGTGTGGCATCTTAGTCAAATCAACAACAAAAGTTTCATTACTAATTGTTTTTCCAAGAGCTAAGGGAATTTCCATCTCAGCATCCTGAAATTTTTTAGAAGATAATAAAGACTTAATTGATACTATTTTTGGAGATTCGTTCGGAACTTCTATTCCAATAGTCCCTTTTCCGGGCATCGGAGCAATTATTCTAATTCCTAATGCGGATAATGATAAAGCGATATCATCTTCTAGGTTTTTAATTTTTGATATTCTAACTCCTGCCTCAGGAACGATTTCATATAAAGTAACGGTTGGTCCTATGGTAGCTCTAATGCTTTTTATTTCAATTTTGTAATTCAGAAGTGTATCTTCAATTTTATTTTTATTTGTTTCTAGCTCTTTTTCATCAACCTTAATGGCACCAGTATTATCATGTTCAACTAAAAGCTCAATTTTAGGTTTAATAAAAGAACCTAAGTCTAGTTTTTGATCATAATCTGGTAAATTTTCAACATCAACAATTTCCTCTTGTTTTGTGTCTTCAATCTCAATTTCAAGTTTTTTGACTTCAGCGTTATCATCATTTTGTCCATCTTCTCCTAATTTTGAAAACTTAGAAATAGTTGGTTTTATCTCTTTACTCTCGTTTATATTTTTATTGTTGTCTTGGTTTTTTGGTGGTGTCTCCTCAAAATTTTCAATTGTAGACTTTATATATTTATTAGGCTTAATTAAATTCATTAGTAACTCCATTAAGTCTACATTAAAATTTAGTATTGCGAAAGACAACATGAAGAACATTAAAAGTAAAATCAGTCCAACATCTCCAATATATTCAATTAATAGTGTATTGATTTCAAAACCAAACACACCTCCATAAATTTTATTTTCTAATATGTAACTAAAAAATAATGATGTCCAAACACAGATAACTAAACCATTAATTGAAATTTCAATTAGTTTTTTTGTAACTCTATTTATTAAAAGTGATAATCCGTAAATACAAAAAAGAACAGGAACAACGAAAGATCCTAGACCAAAACCGTTAAATATCAATGCATTTGATAAAACTAAACCAATTTTTTTCCCATAATTTTGAATATTTGAATTTGATATAATATCTAATTCAGATTGATCGACTTCCCAATTAAAAAGAAAAGAAAACATAGAAATAATCAAAAGAAAAGAGAAAAATATGAGAAAAATCCCAGCTATATTCTTGTAGTTATTTTTAGTCTCAGACATTAAACTTTTTTTATTTTAAATTTTAGATATGCTACAACCAATGTTGTTATTGGACTTAACCAATTAAAAATAGCGTAAACAAAATAATCAAAAACACCAACATTTAAAACTCCTGACTGATATGCTCCACATGTATTCCAAGGAATCAGTACTGATGTAACAGTTCCAGAATCTTCAATGGTTCTACTTAAATTAAGAGAGGATAAACCTCTTTCCTTGTAAGAATTTGAATACATTTTTCCAGGTATTACAATTGATAAGTATTGATCAGATGCGGTCACGTTTACAGTGAGGCAACTGAATACAGTATTCGTAAATAAACTGAAATTTGATTTTGCAAAATTTAAAAGTGTTTTACTTATCTTTTTTAATGCACCAATTCCGTCCATAGTACCACCAAAAACCATCGCACAAATTACTAACCAAATAGTATCGAGCATGCCTGCCATACCACCAGAGTATAAAAGTTCATTTAAAAAATTAACGTTAGTTTCAATCTTAGTTTCACCAACAATTGAGTTCATTACAACCATATATTCATTAAGTTGTTGACTTGCGTTGGTTTTAATAATTGAGTCTATTATATCACCTTGAAATATTAGAGCAAAAAAAGAGGCTGATAACGTCCCTAAAAAAAGTGCAATGACAGGGTTTACTTTTTTAATAATCAGCATAATTACAAATAACGGAACTAAGAATAGAACAGGACTAGTATTGAAAAAATTTGGTATCAACTCAACGAAACTCTGATTAGTTATTCCCTCACTAGGAATATTAACTAGATTAAAAAATAAAAAAAATACAAATGTTATTGCTATTGTTGGAAATGTAGTTATCATCATGTATCTGATATGTTCAAACAAGTTTGATTCAGTAACAGCAGCTGCAAGATTTGTTGTATCACTGAGTGGAGACATCTTATCACCAAAATATGCCCCCGAAATAACAGCTCCAGCAACCATTCCAGTTTCAAAACCTAGGACTTTTCCTATGCCTATTAGTGCAATCCCTACAGTTGCAGAGGTTGACCAACTACTTCCTGTAGCAAAAGATGTCAGGGCACATATTATAATACAGGTTGGAAGAAAAAAAGAAGCATTAATAATTTTAAATCCATAATAAATCATTGAAGGAATAATTCCACTAAGTAACCACGATCCAGCAAGAGAACCAACCAAAAGTAAGATTAGTATTGGAGTACTTATTGATTTGATATTTTTAGAAATAGCATCAAAAATTGAGTCAATGTTAACTTTATTCTTAATGCCTACTAAAATTGCTATGAAAGCTCCTACTAGCAATATAAACTGATTTGAACCCTCAAGTGCTAAATCACCATAGAATACATATACGTTTAAAAATAGAAGGATAATTAAAAAAAATATTGGAATTAAAGAGTCAAAAAAACTTATTTTATTGTTAATACCTGCTGTATTTTTTTCCGTTTCCATTTTTTTGCTAATATATTCATAAAAAGCGACATTAATTAGATGAATTTAAAGTTATAAACGAATAAATATCTACCAACATTTAGTATTTTTGTTATAGTGAAAAATTACGATTTAGTTGTTATTGGTTCAGGTCCTGGTGGTTACGTCTGCGCAATACGAGCGTCTCAGTTAGGAATTAAAACAGCTATTATTGAAAAATACTCATCTCTTGGTGGAACATGTTTGAATGTAGGTTGTATTCCGTCAAAGGCATTATTGGATTCTTCTCATCATTATTACGAAGTAGTGAATAATATTTCAAGTCATGGAATAAACGTGCAAGGAACAATTTCTTTAGATTTTAAAAAAATGATAGACAGGAAAAACAATGTCGTTTCTCAAACTGTGAAGGGGATCGATTTTTTAATGAACAAAAATAACATTGATGTATACAATGGTTTTGCAAGTTTTGTTGACGATCATTTAATCAATATTGAAAACGAAAAAAATCAAAAAATCAAATTTGAAAAATGTGTAATAGCGACTGGATCAAAACCTGCAACTTTACCATTTATAAATATTGATAAACACAGAATTATAACATCAACAGAGGCTCTTTCTTTAAGTGAAATTCCTAAATCGCTTACCATCATTGGTGCAGGTGTTATAGGTCTGGAACTCGGTCAAGTTTACAACAGACTCGGTTCTGAGGTTAATATTATTGAATATTCAGAAAAGATTACACCTTTCATGGACAATGATATTTCTAAAGAATTACTTAAAATATTTAAAAAAGAAAAAATTAATTTTTACTTATCATCAAAAGTTTTCGATGTGAATTCAAACGAAAGCAATGTGGTTGTTAAAGCTGAAAATAACTTGGGGGAAATTTTAGAGTTTGTTTCAGATTATTGTTTAGTTTCAGTGGGAAGAAAACCCTACACCGAGAATTTAGGTTTGAGTTCTGTTGGTGTAGATACTGATAAGTTTGGAAAAATCATTATTGATAAACAGTTTAAAACAACTAATAAAGATATTTTTGCAATTGGTGATGTTGTTAATGGACCTATGTTGGCACATAAAGCTGAAGAGGAAGGAATTGCTGTTGCAGAAATTTTAAAAAATCAAAAACCGCACATTGATTATAATTTAGTTCCAAATGTAATTTATACCTGGCCTGAAGTTTCTAGTGTTGGTAAGACTGAGCAACAACTGATTGAAGAAAAAATAGATTATAAAAAAGGAAGTTTTCCAATGAGAGCCCTCGGTAGGTCAAGAGCTAGTAACGATTTAAGTGGTTTTGTAAAGATTCTAGCTGATAAAAAAACTGATGAGATACTTGGAGTTCATATAATAGGAGCAAGGGCAGCAGACCTAATTACCGAAGCTGTTACTGCAATGGAATTTAAAGCATCCTGTGAGGATATAGCAATGATGAGTCATCCACATCCTACATATTCAGAAGCACTGAAAGAAGCTGCTCTTGCTGCTTTAGAGAACAGGCCTATTCATATTTAGATTTTTAACGTTTCTAATATTTTTATATACTTAGGAATTGCTTCTTTTATTTCATCCAAATAAACAAATTCATCAGCAGTATGTGACCTTTCTGAATCTCCTGGTCCAATCTTTACAGAATTACATTTGATTTTTGATTGGTCAGAAAGAGTTGGTGATCCGTAGGTGTTTATGTTTAACTTTTTCGCAACATAATTAATTTGATGATTGCTATCAATTGACTTACTGTTTAGTTCAAGATTTCTGGGTACTATTTTACAGTCTATATTTTGCTGAAATATCTCCAAAATCTCTTTGTTTGAATATAAATCATTAACTCTGACATCAACAACCATTTTAACATTAGATGGAACAACGTTATGTTGTTTGCCAGCATTTATTTGAGTGATTGTTACCTTAACTTGTCCAAGAATTTTGGAAACTTTATTAAAATCTAATGCGTTAATTTGCTCAATTATTTTGTTGATTTTTTGAATTGGATTATTTGTATTTGGGTGAGCTGCGTGGCTAGAAGTTCCCTCAATTATCAAGTCAAAGACAATTAATCCCTTTTCAGCAACAGCAATTTCCATCTTTGTTGGTTCACCGATAATTGCAAAATCAATCTTTGGCAGTTTTGGAATAACACTTTTTATTCCATTCTTACCAGATTTTTCTTCCTCGGCTGAAGCTAAAAAAATCAGGTTATAATTTAAATTCTTGCAATCATAAAAAAATTTAAATGTAGAAAGAAGAGAAACTAATGCTGCACCTGCATCATTACTTCCAAGACCATAAAGCTTTCCCTGATCGACAATTGGCTCATAAGGATCGTTTGTGTAAGAATCGTTTGGTTCAACTGTATCGTGGTGTGAATTTAAAAGAATATTAGGTTTTTCTTCATTATAATATTTATTGTAGCAATAGATATTATTAACATGTCTTTTAAAGGGTATGGAGTTTTTATTGAGCCAATTTTC
>CACKBA010000008.1 GCA_902598295.1 uncultured Bacteroidota bacterium | reverse complement strand
CAAGATTAATTTTCCCAATAAAAAATTCAAATTTAATTTAGACTATGAATTAGATTCAAAATTACTTACAGAAAAGTTTTTAAATAATTTATAAAAGTTTGAAAGTTCTACAGAAAACAATGTAATTTTAAATAAGATGTCTATAAAAATTCTAATCTATTTAATTTCTATATCTATCATAGCCTTTTTCAGCCCTAGAACCAATGATGAAATATCCTCAGATCCTCCAAACTTTATCATATACCTTTCAGATGATCAAGATTTTTTAGATTACAATATTTTTGGTAATGAAAATGTGCAATCGGACCATGTGAACAAATTGGCGTCTGAAGGAATAAGGTTTACAAATTTCCATACTGCTTCTGCAATTTGCACACCGAGTAGATCGCAATTGTATACCGGTTTGTATCCCCTCAAAAATGGTAGTTATACAAACCACACCCATGTTAAAAAAGATACAAAAACAATTGTTCAACATTTATCTGAGATTGGTTATGAAGTTGTTTTAGCTGGAAAAAGTCACGTTGGACCATATAACACATTTGCTTGGGACTATTACATACAAAACAAGAATAACAAGCAATTAGATATTGAATCAATTGATAATTATTTAAAAAATGTGAAAAAACCATTTTGTCTTGTATTAGCAAGTGATTTCCCACACGGACCATACCCTAATGAGACTGATTATAATTTAGATGATATTAAAATCCATCCATATAATAGAGGAGTTACGCCAGAAAAACCTGGATACTATCAAAATATAAAATATGACGATATCCAGTTAGGGAGAATACTAAATATTGTTGATGGTAATGATTTGAAAAACAATACCATGTTTATTTATGCCTCCGATCATGGAATTTCAGGAAAGTTTACATTATATCAAAAGGGACTTAAAGTTCCTGTTGTAGTGAGATGGCCGGGAAAAATTAAAAAAAATATTGAGTCTAACAGATTACTAACCATGGTTGATATCCTACCAACAATTGTAGATATTGCTGGAGGAAATTTCGATGAGTTTGATGGAAAAAGTTTTAGGGATCTATTAGTTGGAAATGACAAAAAAGTGAATGATTTTGTTTATGGAGTTTCTACAAGACAGAACGTAAGAAATGGATTTATTTTTCCATCTAGAATGATTAGTAACGGAAAGTATAAAATGATTAAAAATTTCAATTCCATTGAAGTTTATAAAGAAAACTTGAACAAAGGAAGAGTGCTAAATAAATTCATTGAAATTGGAGCCAAAAAAATGCCAAATATTCCTTATGTGGAGTTGTATGATTTGGAATTAGATCCTCATGAGAAAAATAACATTGCAGAAAACCCTGAATCAAAATATATTATTAATGAACTGAGTAAAAGTCTAGAAGAGTGGATGATCTCTCAAAATGACATTGTATCATTAGGAGATATCCCTCTAATTAAGCCTACTCAACATCCGCTTGATGAACCTTCAAAGTGGATGAATGTTCAAAAAAATTTAATAGGTAAAATAAAAGACACTGATTATATAAAAACCCATTATTAAAATGAAATATTTATTCTATTTGATATTCCCTTTGTTAATTTTTGCTCAAGATCCAAGTTTTCATGAACCATGGAAATTGGAAGGGGCTAGTGAGAGGATTGAAAAATTTAGAAAAACCAATGCGATTTTAAACTTTAATTTCCCCACTGATATCAAAAGAAAGAATGGTAAATTAAAAATTAAACTAATTAATCATGATTTTAAATTTGGTGTTGGTTTTACTCAGTTGAGAAAGATGCGAGGCAACATGTTTGATCTATATCTCGAAAGATTTAACGAGGTTTTTAATTATGCAACCGTCGGTATGTATTGGGGACTTACAGACGAAAGAAGCAGTAGAAAACAGATTGACAAATATTATGATGATATAATTAAATGGTCAATAAAAAATAATGTCCGATTAAAAGGTCATCCTTTAATGTGGCATGAAGGTATGCCGGATTGGGTAAGATATTCTAAAGATTTGGATGAACTTGAGGTTGCAATGAAAACACACATGAGGAGATTAATTGAAACTTACCCAGAAATCAATGACTGGGATGTGTACAATGAACCGGTTGGACCATTTAAACCTCACATACCCTACAGTGCCATTCAAGACTGGATTAATTATAAAGGTGGAATATATCCAGCAATGGTAGAAATCTATGAATTTGTTGATAGCGTTAATCCTGAAAAGAATTATTCAAACAATCACTACCACGCAAAGGACCCCGAATATTTTAAAATAAATGAATATTATGTTCAAAAAAATTTAAATTTCAGTTCAATTGGGATGCAAGCTCACATGCAGTCAAATGATAATGTCATGACTGAAAGTCAAGTTTGGAAACAGATTGAGGATTATGCAGTTTTGGGAAAAAACATTCAGTTTACAGAAATCACGGTAACAAGTTCGAAAAGATTTAATAATTGGAAAGATCACCAAGAGTTTTTAGCTAAGCGAGATGAGTCCCTAAGAAATGGTAAGGAAATGGACTTACCAAGCCTTCCTGAATATGAAAATTTCCAGGCATCTTATTTAAAAGATTTTTACACGCTTGTTTTCAGTCATCCAAGCGTTAGTTCCGTTACTTTTTGGAACCTAACTGACAAAAATGCTTGGAGGGGACATGCCGGGGGATTACTTTACAAAGATTTATCTCCAAAAAAATCATTTTTAACTTTGAAACAGTTAATAAAAGAAACATGGACAACCGAAATAAGTGAAAAAATAAACATCAACGATTTATTTGAATTTAGGGGATTCTATGGGGATTATGAGGGAGAGATTCTAATAGATAAAAAACTATACAAATTTAGTTTCTCTGTGGATAAAAATATAGATGGACCAATCGATTTGGTTTTAAAGTAATTTCGGAGTTTTTTTAATATAATCCTGGTATTCTTTTAAATGCCCCCATTTTTCTTGACCACTTTTCTCCAAAATAATTACCCCACTTACGTAAACAAGTAACCAATAGGTAAAAATTGGTGAGATAAGAGTTATGTATTGTAG
The DNA here is from genome assembly GCA_902598295.1 of uncultured Bacteroidota bacterium. Classification (GTDB taxonomy): domain Bacteria; phylum Bacteroidota; class Bacteroidia; order Flavobacteriales; family Flavobacteriaceae; genus Eutrophosalina. Next base: position 50,842 of record CACKBA010000008.1, on the reverse strand, counting down.
TCCCTCCAGATTTGAAAATGACATAACAGAAATGCCTAGCCAAAGAATAATTTCTCCCACATAGTTTGGATGTCTAGATTTTGACCACAAACCTGATGAAATGAATTTATTTTTGTTTTTACTAATTGATCTAAATTTTGTCTTCTGATAATCTGCTATTATCTCAATGGAAAATCCAATAATAAATAAAATAAGACCCGTAAAAAATGCAATGTTAAGTTCAATAATATTTTCCGATGCAATCGCTGTCATTGCACATACTGAGCATATTGTTACCCACATTCCTGATGTTGTCCATGCAACCAAAAATTTTGACCATGACTTTTTATATTCTCTAAATCTTTTGTCCTCGCCGGCTTTTTTTATTCTTAGAAACAAAAATGTACCTAATCTAGCAGACCATATTATTATTGCGAGGGAAACAATAACTTCTCCTATTCCTGACTCAAAACTTTGTGTTTTTGAGTATAGTATGTAAGAAATCACAGAAATGTAAGAGATGCTTCCTGTTAAATCAAAAAATTTTTCAGTTTTAAAAATATTTGCAGGAATGTACAATACCCAGTGGATAATAAAAATCAAAATGATACCATTAATTACAATTTTATTTTGGGTAGCAAATCCTAAACCCATGCATATTAAAAATACAATTACAATATTTGATAAATTCTTAATGTGATGTTTCATAGTTAAAATCTTTGAAAGAAGTTCCAAATCTCATTGATTAAAAAAGGAGAATTTAAAACATTGTGTTCCCCATTTTCAATCCTTAAATACCTAACCTCTTTTCCATTATCACAGTTTTTAAATTCATATAGAGTGTCTTCTCCAATCATTCTAATTTGAGGTTCAAAACAATTAAATTTATTTGCCCACAATTTGGCACTTTCCAGAGCATCTAAAAAAATATGTGTTCCAGGTCCAGGACCACCATTGATCGGAATGATTGGATCTAAAGCTCCATTAACTTGAAAAACTGATAGGGGTTGAGTTGTTGACTTTAATGGCATACTTTCCATTAATTGACTTACGATGGGTGCAATGGCTTTGAAATGATTCGTTTCTACGCCCAACTTGTTGGCCATACCCGACCCATTTGAGTTTCCAATTACATATACCTTGTTCATATCTAAATTTTGATATTTTTTTAATTCCTCAATGATTAAATTAAAAAATTGGACATCATCAGCTCTGGAAGCTTCTGAACCCAAATTCCACGATTTTTGGATTCCTTGCGGATAAATACCAACAAATTCTCCTTCGTCAGTAAATCTTTTCAGTCTATTCAAAAAAACTGTATTTGTTCCACCGTTACCATGCAATCCAAAAACAACAGGATATAATTTATTTTCGTCAATGTTTAACTCAGTTTGAATAATGACAGGTCTTTGCTCTAAAACACCACTTACATTTTGTTCAATAAATATAGTCTCTGTTTTTAGCTCAACTGAGGAGTTAAAATCACTCTGATTATCATTATCTTCACATGATACAAGTATTGATAACAGCATAATTTTTGAAATAAGTAGTAAGTGCTTGATGGAAAACATAAACATTTTTAAAATTATGACATTTAAATTAAAATTAGGTTTGATTTTAATCATTTTGATGTCATGCTCTGCTGATGTTGATAGTATTTCAAGTTGTGAAACCATTGAATATCCAAACAAACCCTCTATAGATTGGTTTAAGTCCTATGGTGGAAGTGGTGAGGAATCTCATGGACATTATATTCTTTCTACAAACGATGGTGGTTACATTCAAATTGGTGAAACAGGTTTTTTACCTAATAATGCAAAAATATTTGTTGTTAAAGTCGATCAAAATGGTCAATTAATTTGGCAAAAAGAATATACTGATTCAGGTCATAATTTTGGCAATTCAGTTTTAGAGACAGATGATGGGTATTTATTATGTGGAGTAAAAAATGATGATAGTTTTTTAGTTAAAGTAAAAAAAGAAAGTGGAGATATTTTATTCTCAAAAACCTATGAAAATGGAGGAAGTGATGCATTTGAGCACTTATTGTTGGTAAATAATCAAATTTTTGCAGTTGGTTACACCAATTCTGAAGATAAATACAACAATTTTTATTCAGAAGGTGAATCAAGTTTACACATATTAGATTTAGACGGAAATATTATTAAAAATATTGATATCAAGAGTTACATGTCACATGCTTACAGGATTAAGTCTATTAATAATGATATTTACATTTCAGGTCTTACAGATGGTGCTGAAGATTATGCTCTAATTAAAATGAATCAGTCTGGTCAAGTAATTTGGTCTAATACTTATGGTGGAACCGCATCTGATCATTGCTTTGCAATGGATGTAAATGATAAAAATGAAGTTTTTTTAAGTGGTCATACAACATCACAAACTGCCAATTGGGATACTTATACGATGAAGATTGATATGGATGGCAACAAGTTATGGGAAGTAAAAAAAGGCAACCCAAGAGGTTTCGACGAAAATTTCATTCATGATGAGGTATGGGGAGTCGCACATACTGATGACGGTGGTTGTATAATTACTGCTGGAACCGGTGATGAATATGATGAATATTCTGCGTCATGTGATAATTCATCTGAATCCTCCAATCAATGGAAAGTATATTCTATTAAGTTTTCATCTGATGGTACTATTGAGTGGGAAGGAATTTATGGACTAGATAGTGAGGATTGGGCAGGGGAGGATATCGATATATCATTAGACGGAAAACCTATTATTGCAGTAGATAATGGTGAATTTGGATTCCTAAAATTAAAATAAAAAAAGCCCTAAAAAAGGGCTTTTTCGTTCGTTACTTTAATGTCTAGAAGTCAGCCAACCTTACCATCATGTAAGAGTTTACAACTTTTCTCACGCCACTGACTTTTTTAGAGTACTCTGCAAATTCAGGGCTATTATACATATCTTTTGTTCTTTTCAATGCTGATTCTAAATCAAGTGCACCAACCCAAACAAAGTGAGAGAAACCATCATTTTTTCCGCTTATTGGATATCCAAGACCATATGAGTTTTCTTCATAACCTTGAGTAACAGCCATTTTTTGAGAAAAAGATGCAAATTCTTTTACATATTTTCCAGGGTCTGAAACTTCCATTTCCCAAATCATGAATACTTGATCGGGCGTCCAATCATTTTTAAACCAAGCAGGTGTATTTAGAGCAGTTTTAACAGGTGTGATGTACTTGTTAAGTTTTTCTCCAAACACTTGAGCTACTGGAGATGCAAACCAAGATAATGACCAATTGGCAAAAGATGCTTCATCAGGAAAGCAAAATTGAACTGAGTGAGTTGCCTCAGTATTTCCGTTAAATTGATAAGCAAACAAAGATTTTGTTCCATTAATATTTTTTGCCCATTCAGTTTCCATCATACCCTTTAGTGCTGAGACAACCATTTCTGGTTCATCCGTTTTAAAATCAAAAAAAGCGCAATATTGAGAAAATGAAAAAGACGAAAAAAAGATTGTAAAAAGTAAAATTATTTTTTTCATATTTTTAAAATTAAGATGATAAATTTAAGACAAGAAAATGAATTTAAATAAAATTATATCATTATTGGTTTTATTTGGATGCTTGTCTTGTTCAAACAGCTCTAATGATCAAACTCAAAATGTGGAAGATGACGATCAAATTCCTTCACTCAATCTATCGGATTCGAGTTTTTTTATTGAACAGGTAATTGATGGTACGTTGGTTTCAAGGGAGGTTTTAATTGAAGCGCCAAACAATATTGATGCATCTACAGATTACCCAATTGTAATTGCTTTTCATGGAAGAAATGTTTTAAATGATACTTGGATTAATAAATTGAATCACCTCACATCCGTTGGTGAATTTGTTGGTGTTTACCCTCAAGGTTATAATAAGATGTGGAACTCGGGTGGCAATGAGAATTCAAATGCAGATGATATTTCATTTGTAGATTCTATAATTGTCAGACTAAAAAATTATAAAAATTTAGACCATAGCAAAAGATATGCTATTGGAACATCGAATGGATCAAGTTTTACAAATAAATTGGTCATTGAAACTTCCTATTTCAATGCAGCATCTACAATTGTAGGTCAATTACCCAAACAATACTCCCCAACAAATCAAACAAAATCAACTTCAATATATCAAGTTAATGGTGCAGCCGATACCACATGTCCAATAGACGGTGGCCCCAAATTAGGATACGTATTTTTAGAAGCATTAGAAAGTGCACAAACATGGGCAAATGCTTTTCAATGTGATAGTTACCAACTTGAAAATATTGGTGATGACAAGTTATATATTTTCAAAAACTGTAAGGATGGAAAAGAAGTTCGTTACTTAAGAATCGAGAATGGTCAACATAATTTACACTGGGGGGCTGGAGCGAACCAGTTGTTTTCAGAGATTTGGGAATTTTTAAAAAGATTTTAATTTATATTTCTTAAAAACCTGTAGTGTCCAATTATTTCAAAGTCAAATAAACAATCATCAATATTTTGACCTGCACCAATGTTGTGGACAATCATATAATTATCGGAGTGAGGAGATTTTACATTTACTACAACACCAATATGTGTTGTGCCACCACCCAAATCCCAAGCTACTATATCACCTGGTAGATAATTTTCTGATTCATTGGTTATAACAAGTGATGAACCTTGTCTTTCAAAATAAGTCATTTGATTTGGTACTCGTCTGTGATCAATATTTTTATCGGGTTTTTTAAGTCCCCATTTTTTAGGATATCTATCAAAATTATTTTTCATATCCTCGTGGATTTCTTTTTGAAGATCTAAACCCAGCAATCGATACGTTCTTATTATAACATCAGTGCAAACACCAATACCATCGGGAACATCTCCATTTGGATAGGGAATAGAGAAATAGCTTCCATCATATATAACTTTATCTTTTGTTAGTTCAATAGCTGCCTTTGATATACTTTCAGGTGAGAATGATTCCTGTGAAAATATTGCATTTCCAATGAATAAAATTGATAAAATATATATTGAGTTTAGTTTTTTCATTTAATATTCAATGTCTTTATATCTATTTTCAAGTTCTATTGTTGCTCGTTTAATATCGTCAAAAATCTGAAAATCAATTTCTTCTGAGTTTTTCCCAAATAACCCTCCAATATTATGATCACCTACATTATTTTCAGCAAATTTAATTATATCTTCAGCAGCAAAATATCCAATAATTTTTAAAGTATCTGCCAAGTCTTTTTTCAAATCCATTTCTTTCGGATATTGTACAAAAAGATTATCAATTGAAAATGATAAACCTCCACCATTTAAAAATTCAATATTTGCCATAAATATTGGATTAAGTTCATTCTCTTCCATAATCCAATTGATTGTAGTTGAATCTCCTTTTTTAAAATCAAAATTTCTATCCTCATTTTTATTTAGTAAACTATATTCCCAATTATTCTTCATCGTGAGCAATTCTTTAATTTTAAGATTATGTTTTTTTAAAAATAGTGGAGCATAATCAAATTTAATCCCACTTAAACTAAATGAGTTATTTAATTTATTGAAGTAAAAAAAATTAATCATAATACAAATTAATAGGGTAAAATTCAGTCATAGTTTCAGTAATAATTTCATCGCAGTTTTCGTAACCAAGTATTTCGGGGCAACTTCTAATCGTTAATTTGATTTCAAATTTAAAACCATTCTCAATCGTTGTTTTTATCTCTCTTTCTATTACGAAATTGATGTTGAGTCCATTATACTCTCTAAAGGTTTCCCTGTAGGTTATGTGTTCCTTCTCAAAAACTTTTTCAAGAAAGGTTTCATTATCCAGTGAATATAATTTGTTTACATTGGTTCTTAGCCCCATTGCGAAACCGTAGTTTCCGAATATGTATAAGTAGTCTTTATTATTAATTTCTATGAATTTATATTCGGGCGGGTTTCCCCATTGTCCTCCAAAAATTGTATCAACTTTATTTTCATTCTTTACAACTAGGCTCCCAGGACAACCACGACAATCATATTTGGCACTAAGTTCTTTAACAGCAATATTTTGTGAATTTAATATTGTTGAAAATAACAGGAAAAGTATTTTTATTTTTTTGTTTAACATTTAGTATAAAATTAAAGACTTTTTTGCACGTGTGATTGCTGTATATTGGTACCTAAGAGTTGGTATGAAAAAAGAATTAATAAACACTGTATCCCATTCCCCTCCTTGAGCCTTATTGCAAGTTATTGAGTGCCCATAATTCGCTCTTATTGCTCCCACATATTTATCATCAGAGGGATTTGAACTCTTGCTAAAGATTCTATTTTTTGAAAATCTTTCATGATATAGTTTCTTTTCTTGTTCTGCTTTTAGTCCCTCGGGCCTAGTAATTGAATCCAGCATGAGGAAATCTTCAATTATTATTTCTTCATTTTTAAGATTTTTTGATTTTAATTTTACTGGAACAAATTTTAAATCAGCAACAGTTTGCATTTTTTCCATATCTACTTCTTCAACAGTAACATGGTCTCCGCTATATAATTTTACTCCATTTCTGGACCATGTTTTAGATATTAATAAAAGATCATTCTCCTCGACGATGTTTGGAGATGCGCCATAAATTCTTTCTCGAACAATATTATTAAACATATTATTCATCCTGTGAGTAGCTCCAATAGATATTACAGAATCATCAAGGTCATTTTTATACGAGTGAATGTAGTTGTTACAAGCACTTGATAAGTTCTGTATTTCTATATTTTCCATCTGTACATATTTTAGGTTGTTTTCAATACCAACCCTAACATTATTAGCATTCCTTAATATAATGCTATCATTATTTTGTCTTTTAACTTCAGTTAGGTTATATGAGACTCCCTTTAAAGAATAATTATTAATTAGAAAATTTTTACATAATGCTTTTGATTCAAGTTCATTAACCGGTGGCAACTGATTCCTGTCCCCTAAAAATATCAGTTTGTTTTTTTGATTACCCTCTTTTACAAAAGTTATTAAATCACTAAGCAAAGAATTATTGGATTTAAATAAACTTTTTTCATCATATGTAGTTTTTGATGAAATCATTGATGCCTCATCAATTATAAAAACAGTATAATCTTTAACAACATTCTTTTTTAGTTTAAACGTTATTACTCCGGTTTTCTGATTTACAATAGGGTCGTAAATGAGTGAGTGAATGGTGCTGTTTAATGTTTGGGATTTTCTTCCCAATATTCTTGCTGCCCTTCCTGTTGGAGCAGCTATATTATATGAGATAGCGCATGTATTCAAATAACCAATCAATGCGGTAGTTATAGATGTTTTTCCCGTTCCAGCAGATCCACTCAAAATGAGAAAATCATTTGTGTTACCTTCTTTCACAAAATTAGACATCTCATTTAGGGCTCTATTTTGTTCAAAAGTTGGAGTGAATTTTAAATGGTCTAAAATTGATATTTGATATTGGGGACTATCGTCAACTTGAAAACATTTTTGTGGTGTAACTTGTCCATATCCTTTATTGTCAAGCCATTTTGAAAAATCTTTTTCAATTTCATCTGACCACTTATTGTCAATTTGACCATGATCGTAACAGAAGAATCCGTCTGCCAAACCTCCATGTGCTCCCAAGAATTTCCTTATTTTTTTTATTTCTTCGTTGTCGTTATAGATCCAATCTTGCATAATTTTCTTTTTAAATATTAACTATACAAATATTGCGATAAACTGTGCAATGTAACTGCACTATATTTTAAAGATGCTCTATAATTTTGTCTTTGAGAAATTCTAGGGATTCTATTACAATAGGATAATCTTGATTCGATATAAATATATGTAATTGAAGACTGTTATATAATTCAGTGATTTTTATTCTATCTTCATTTCGTTTACCTGTGTACTTCTTCTTACTATTTAGTAAATCATATTTATCATATTTTTTTCCTGTATCTGGATCAGTCTTACCGGGAATATTTTTAGAGGGGTTGCCCACCAGTACTTCTCTAAATCTATCAAATTCTTCTTTCACAGTTTGTAAATCTCTTATTTCATTTCTGTGACTGATACTATCTCTTATAGATTTAATTTTGTAGAATACATTTCCATACTCTTTTATGTTAAAACAATTCTTTTTTATGAATGTTAATTTATTAGAGAATGATGGATGTTTGATTTTAGTTAAATTTTTGAATGGCACTTTTACAGGTTTTCCTTTTTTAGTAACTGTAACCATATCAGAATCATTATAAACATTCCTACCAAAATAATATTTTCCTCCAGATTCAACAGCGATATTCTGATCAACCCAATAAAAAGTATGTATTTTATATTTTCTATTTAAAAAATAATTAATAAGTAGTTCAGCTTGATAGTGAGCATGTAAGCAAAATTGATTAAAGTTTTCGTTTATTTTACCTTCGTTTAAAACATCTATGTGAGAGCCTTCTCTTTTTACCACAACTAACCCAAACTTATGTCTATACATTAGAGTGCAGTCTATTTCAAGTGTTTCTTTAATTTTTTCATCATCAATTTTACTATAATCAATTATTAAACGTCTTATATTAATATAGTCCTGAACCTGATTAGTGTTTACTAACTTATTACCACCTGTCAAATTTTTTATTAACTCATCTTTAAACCAACGAAGATCCTTATGTTGCGAAAGATCACTCACTAATTTTATAAGTGCTATTAATTTTGGTTTATTCACTTTTATTAATATACTTTTTCAAAGCATTTTTATATCCATAATCAAAAATTCCCTCAACTTCTTTATATAATTCAGATAAAGGTCTTGATTTTATCTTATTACTCTTTTGATTGCGTGAAAGTAAATCATCAAATCTACTTTTCAACTTTAAATAAGTTGAGTCGTAAGGACCCTTAACCATTTTTAAATATAGCAATTTACCCTCAACAACCATTTCAACAGAGCGTGTCTTAGGAGAATTCTCAGGTGATTTATCTTTCTTCCATTTCAAAAGTTCATGACTTTTTAGTCCTTCACTATTTTCAATTGGAGAGGGTGGAGGAGGTAGTGAGGATCCAAGCGGATTTCCTAAAAAACCCTGCTTTTCTTTTTCTTTCTTAATCTTTTCAACCATTTCAGGTGTAACGTGCCAAGTCATCATACCCCCTGGGTTCTTCTTGATAAATTCTTCAGCATTTTTCTTTCCATATTTTTCCCAAAAATGTAAAGTTTGACGCAGGTCTTTTATGTATTTTCTAGATACATTAACTTTTTCATTTACCGATAGTCCTGTTACCTCTTGTCTGTATGCTCTTTTTTGAAGTCTTATTTTACTTTCTTTTATATGAAAACCTTGATCGGTTATTATTCTCAGGAGCTCTTTCCTAAATGAACTTTCTGCGGAATAGATGGGTTCTTTTTCACCATTTTTGTTCTTGTAACTGTTGTGATCACTGCTAAAGGTAATATCATCAGCATATCTTGTATAGTTTAAGTTAAATCGTCTTGATAATCCTGATAATCTTCTGTCAAGTCTATCACATATTGCATTTGTTATAGTCGGAGAGGTTGGCGCTCCCTGAGGTAAAACGAATCTTTTTTCTTTTTTCCAGTCTCCATCAACCATCCTTTCAACTTCCAGATCTGTTGTACAGAGTGTTTTAATCATATTGGCAATTTTTTTTCTTTCATCTGAATTTCCAAGATTAAAAGGTTTTATCAAAAGTCTTCCCCATATGCGACTTGCATCAATGCTGGGAAAAAAATCTTTCAAATCAATATTAAAAACATAATTTTTTTCAACATGAACACTCGAATTATCTACAATTGATTTGTTTGTCACAAATCCAGTTGCATTTTTATTTGGTTTGTGAACAACTTGCAGGATTAAATTTAGTGCCTTTTGAATTTCTTTAAGACCTTTTACAGGGGCGTGAATGATCCTTTTGTCACCGTTTTTTTTATCTATGTAAAATGCGGTGTAAGTTTTTCTATTATTTTTCCTTTTAATTGAGTCTTTGCTTATGTAGTAAGCCAACTGTTTTTTTTCAAATGGAATGTACTTGTCACCATAGATAATTCTTTTAGAAAAATTTAGTAATTCTAGAAAATTCTTTTTGCTATTCATATCTGCGAATAGTTGACGTATTTTATATTTTTCTGAAAGTAACATTTCCATAAGTACTAAAATATATTCATAAAAACCGCAGGGTATTCTTTATCTGTGCCCTAAATGATTTGTTTTAAACTAAATAAATTATATCTATTTAATCTAAAATATATCTAGGGAGAAAAATAAAATAACGGGTAGACCGTTTAGTTGTATTACTACAACCATCTGCCGACTGCAGCAGACGCCCTGCCTAAGCAGGGGATTCAATACATTTTCTGCGGTTTTCAATGAACTTGAGGCAAATATTAAACATAATTGTGCAATATAATTACACAAATAATTCTAATTTTGCAAACTCATATAAATATATAAAAATGGCTAATAGTAAACATGCACACATACGTTATAATATCTTAGATAACTGTTTCAGGCGTAAATCTTTTGATTTTGATACTTTACACAAATATCTTAATGAAAAGATTGCTGAAATATTTCCGGGAGAGGGAGTTTCAGTAAAAACCTTACGAGATGATATAAAACTATTTAGAAATAAAAAAAATGGTTTTGGTGCACCACTTCCTAGTGGAAGAAAATATAAATATGAGAATTCAGAATTTTCTATTGCAAAAAGACCACTGTTAGAAAATGAAAAGTATTTGATAGAATCTGCACAACATCTTCTTGAAAGATTTGAAAATCATCCAAAATATGATAAACTTTCTGAAGCTCTGATCAGATTTCAAGATGGCGAGGAGTCTGAGGATAAGACCAGCATTTTATTTTATGATCATAATGAAGAATACAGAGGAATAAACTTACTAAAACCAATTTACCATGCTATAAAAAATAAAAAAGTACTACAAATAAAATACAAAGCGTTTCATAGTACTAAAATCTTCAATTATGAATTTCATCCTTATGCTTTGAAACAGTATAACAGAAGATGGTTTGTTTTTGGGTATAATAAAACAGAGAATAGTAATTACTGGATTATTCCACTTGATGAGAGATTAAATGAATTTAAAATTTTAGAGGATGTAAATTATATAAAATCTAAAATTAATTGGTTTGATTATTTTCGGTCTATGGTAGGTGTTACGAATAATAATTCCGATAAAGAAAAAATAATTTTAAAATTTTACAACGGACGAGAAAAATACTTTAAATCAAAGCCATTTTTCCCTGATTATGAAGAGTTTTTTGAGGAAGAAAAATACGATCAGATATGGTTTGAATCAATAATAAATAAGGAATTAGTTCAGCAAATTTTGTCATATGGTTCTGATATCGAAGTTTTAGAACCAAACAGCCTTAGAATTGAATTATCAGAACACGCAAAAAAACTAAAAGATTATTATTAAACGAAAAACCCTTGAAAATCCAGGGTTTAATTGGTGGAGCCGGAGGGATTCGAACCCTCGTCCAAACGACTGAAATATTAGCTTTCTACAAACTTAGTTTTCACTTAATTTTCGATGTTGATCTAGCTGAAAACTACACAATCATCACTTAGCTTCTAAAGTTTCAAATAATCATTGAAGCAATGATTATTCTATGTTAACTGTATGGTGTCTCATTAAAAGTTGTTGCTAACAAAAACAACTTAGAGACATCTCGCTTTCCTGCCTGGCAGGACTAGGCTTAGACTTACTATAATTCAGTCATTAAGCAGCAAGAGCGTATTTATTTTCGCCATTTAAAGTTTTTAGTTGATATTAACGAGCTATAACTAATCGCTCGGTTTGCTTACTAACACTACTAGATCGCTGTCAAATCCAGTCGGCCCCATAATTTCAATGATCAAAATTGGAGAGCAAAAATATAAAAACTAATTAAATTGAACCTTTTATTCTTACAAGTTTGGAAATGAGTTCATCCAAATCTTCAATTGGTAGCATGTTTTTTCCGTCACTTTTTGCAGATTTAGGGTCAAAGTGTGTCTCAATAAAAATGCCATCAGCCCCAGTTGCAATCCCTGCTTTTGCAATGGTTTCTATAAGTTCAGGTTGTCCGCCTGTTACTCCAGATTCTTGATTGGGTTTTTGTAATGAGTGTGTAACATCAAGAATAACAGGAGAATAAGCTTTCATTTTAGGAATATTTCTAAAATCAACAACTAAGTCCTGATATCCAAACATACTACCTCTTTCAGTAATCAACACATTATTGTTTCCCGATTGTAAAACTTTATCAACTGCATAACTCATACTTTTTGAGTCCATGAATTGTCCTTTCTTGATATTTACAATTTTACCACTTTTCGCTGCAGCAACTAGTAAGTCAGTTTGTCTAGCCAAAAAAGCAGGAATTTGAATAATGTCCACATGTTCTTTAGCCATATCGATATCAGAAACTTCATGAACATCAGTTGTTACAGGAATTTTTAAATCATTTCTAATTTTGGAAAGAATATTTAAAGCTTTTAAATCACCTATTCCAGTAAAACTGTCGATTTTACTTCTATTTGCTTTTTTGAAACTTCCCTTAAAAACGTACTGTACACTATGCTTTTTTGCTATTTCTATACATTTTTCAGCAATTTCAAATGCCATTTCTTCGCCTTCAATTGCACATGGACCAGCAATGAGTAAAAATGGGCTTTCTTTCCGAAGTAATTCTTTTAGTGTTTTCACTTTTGCAAATGTAATTAAATAATGGACTTACTTTTGAGTTGAAACAACCTGTTGTTTTCAATTCGAAATGTTTTTTTTGGAAACCTATCAATGGTGTTGTAATCGTGAGTTGCCATAAAAATTGCACTTCCTTCCATATGAATTTCATTTAACAAATTCATTATTTCAGTGCTTGTTTGTGGATCGAGATTTCCTGTTGGTTCATCAGCTAAAATTAATTTTGGCTTATTTAACAATGCCCTGGCAATTGCTATTCTTTGTTGCTCTCCACCAGAAAGTTGGTAGGGCATTCTATCCAAACAATCTTTCATTCCAACCTTATCTAACACTTCATGAACTCTTTCTTCAATTAATTTTTTATCATTCCAATCAGTTGCTCTCAACACGAATTCTAAATTTTTTGCAACAGACCTATCAGGAAGCAATTTGAAATCTTGGAAAATCATCCCAATTTTTCTTCTCAACAGCGGTATTTTTTTTCTTTGAATATTTACAAGATTATAATCTAATACCGTACAGTTTCCTGATTTTAAACTCATATCAGAATAAATACTCCTTAATATGCTGCTTTTTCCACTTCCTGTCTTTCCAATTAAGTAGATAAAATCATCTTCTAAAATTTCAAAACTTAAATTTTCTAGTGTTTTAGTTTCGTTAATTTCAATAAAAGCATTTTCAAAAACAACTAAATTTTTTTTCATTGCACTCTGTAAAGTTATTAAATCATTAATGTTTTAAAAATACTAATTAGTCATAATTAATTGATTTAATTCAAATTTATTAATCATCTTTGCCAAAAACTTCAAGATGTGTGGGATTGTTTGTGCTTTAAATATCAATGAGAAACCTGAAATCCTAAGGTCTCAACTTTTAGAAATGTCTAAAAAATTAAGGCACCGAGGACCGGACTGGAGTGGTATATACAGTGACAAAAATGCCGTTTTAGCCCATGAAAGATTGGCTATTGTAGATCCAAAGTCAGGAAAACAACCGCTTTACAGTAAAGATGGGAGATATGTATTGGCTGCCAACGGAGAGATTTATAATCACCTAGAACTAAGAGAAAAATACGCTAAAAATCATGATTTCTTAACTGATTCTGATTGTGAAATTATCATTGCTCTTTACCATTTAAAGGGCAAAGACTTTTTGAACGATTTAAATGGAATTTTCGGTTTTGTTCTTTATGATTCCTTTGAAAATAAATTTTTAGTTGCTAGAGATCATGTTGGTATCATTCCACTGTATGTGGGATTGGACAAAAATAATACTATGTACGTTTCCTCTGAACTGAAAGCCCTTGAAGGCAAATGTCAAAAAATTGAAATTTTTCCACCAGGTACTCTGTACCATAGTGATGATAAAGATTATGTCAAATGGTATAATAAATCTTGGATGAATTTTGAGTCAGTTAAAAATAATGAAACAAATATTGATGATTTAAGGAAATCTCTAGAGGATGCTGTTCACAGACAACTAATGAGTGATGTTCCATATGGTGTATTGCTCTCAGGTGGTCTAGATTCATCAATCACATCTGCCCTTGCAAAAAAGTTTTCTGCGAAAAGAATTGAATCTAATGACAAAGATGATGCTTGGTATCCACAATTGCACTCATTTTCTGTTGGTTTGAAAGGAGCCCCTGATTTAAAGGCTGCTAAAATTGTTGCAAATCACATAGGGTCTATTCATCATGAAATTAATTTTACTATTCAAGAGGGTTTAGATGCCTTGAAGGATGTTATTTACCACATTGAAACTTATGATGTTACAACTGTTAGGGCTTCAACTCCAATGTACTTAATGGCTAGAGTTATAAAGTCCATGGGAATTAAAATGGTTTTATCTGGTGAAGGTGCTGATGAAATTTTTGGTGGTTATTTATATTTTCATAAAGCACCTGATTCTAAGGAATTTCATAATGAAACTGTTAGAAAAATCGAGAAACTCTACCAGTACGATTGTTTAAGGGCAAATAAATCGCTTGCAGCTTGGGGTATTGAAGGACGAGTCCCTTTTTTAGACAAAGAGTTCATGGATGTTGCAATGAGTATCAATCCTACCGACAAAATGATTAATGAAAAAAAAATGGAAAAATGGGTTTTGAGAAAAGCATTTGAAACCTACTTGCCAAAACAAGTAGCTTGGAGACAAAAAGAACAATTTAGTGATGGTGTTGGTTATTCTTGGATTGATAGTTTAAAAGAGTTAGTTGAAAATGAAGTTTCTGACGTTGCTTTTGATAAAGCATATGAAAGGTTCCCATTTCAAACTCCGATGAGTAAAGAAGAATATTATTATAGATCAATTTTTGAGGGTCACTTTCCTTCGAAGACTGCAGCTAAAACAGTCCCTTCAGTTCCATCGGTTGCTTGTAGTAGCCCAATTGCCCTAAAGTGGGATAAGTCTTTTCAAAAATTAAACGATCCTTCGGGACGAGCTGTTCAAAATATTCATAAAGATTCTTACTAAAAACATTAACAATTTTTTGTTAATAACTTCTATCATTTCCTTCCTGTTAGAGTTAACTTTTTTAGCTTTATATTGAGTATATTTGTAACTGCAACAAATCTAACAAATATGAGTACAGAATCTACCCAAAATTATTCCGCAGATAGTATACAGGCCCTTGAGGGAATGGAACACGTTAGAAAAAGACCATCAATGTACATTGGGGACGTAGGTATCAGGGGTTTACATCACCTAGTTTACGAGGTAGTAGATAACTCCATTGATGAAGCCATGGCGGGTCACTGTAGTGAAATAAGTGTTGTAATCAATGAAGATGATTCAATTACAGTAGAAGATAATGGAAGGGGAATACCTGTTGGAATACACCAAAAAGAGGGTGTATCTGCCTTAGAAGTTGTAATGACTAAGATTGGTGCAGGTGGAAAATTTGATAAAGATTCATATAAAGTTTCAGGGGGTCTTCATGGTGTTGGTGTTTCTGTTGTTAACGCATTATCTGATCATCTAAAGGCCACTGTTTTTAGGGATGGTAAAATTTGGGAGCAGGAATACAAAAAAGGAAAGACCTTGTACCCTGTTAGAGAAAATGGAAAAAGTGATAAAACTGGAACTCTCGTCACATTTAAACCTGACGTGACCATTTTTAAAGATGTGCAAAGTTATAATTATGAAACACTCTCAAATAGAATGAGAGAATTATCATTTTTAAATAAAGGAATTACAATAAATTTAACTGACAGAAGAAAAAAAGTAGATGATGATTTTAAGAAAGAATCATTTCACTCCAATGAGGGATTAAAGGAATTTATAAAGTTTTTGGATGAAAATCGTGAACCATTAATTCCAGAAGTTATTTCTATTGAGGGACAAAAGAACGATGTTCCGGTTGAAATAGCTATGATTTATAATTCATCTTTTAATGAAAACATTCACTCATATGTTAACAATATCAATACTCACGAGGGTGGAACTCATCTTTCTGGATTTAGAAGAGGTTTGACATCAACTTTAAAAAAATATGCGGATTCCTCTGGTCTTTTGGATAAAATTAAATTTGAAATATCAGGTGATGACTTCAGGGAAGGACTAACTGCTATTATCTCAGTTAAGGTAGCTGAACCTCAATTTGAAGGACAAACTAAAACCAAACTAGGTAATAAGGAAGTTACGTCTGCCGTTTCCCAAGCTGTTTCTGAGATGCTAGAAAATTACTTAGAAGAACATCCTAACGAAGCTAAAATTATAGTTGACAAGGTAGTCCTAGCAGCACAAGCCAGACATGCAGCGAGAAAAGCTAGAGAAATGGTTCAAAGAAAAACAGTTATGGGTGGTGGAGGTTTACCAGGAAAACTTTCTGATTGTTCTGAGCAAGACCCTGCTCAATGCGAAATATTTCTAGTCGAGGGTGATTCAGCGGGAGGAACTGCTAAGCAGGGTAGGGATAGGAATTTTCAAGCTATTTTACCACTTAGAGGAAAAATTCTTAATGTTGAAAAGGCTATGCAGCATAAAGTATTTGAGAACCAAGAAATTATAAATATTTACACTGCACTTGGTGTAAGTGTAGGTACTGAGGAGGATAGCAAAGCACTTAACTTAGAGAAATTAAGATACCATAAAATAGTTATTATGTGTGATGCAGACGTCGATGGCAGTCATATTTCTACATTGATTTTAACTTTTTTCTTCAGATATATGCGTGAATTGATTGAAAATGGTCATGTTTACATTGCAACACCTCCACTTTATCTAGTTAAAAAAGGAGCAAAAAAACAATACGCTTGGAATGATCCAGATCGTGACAAACTTGTTGAGGATTTTGGTACAGGTGCTTCTGTGCAAAGATATAAAGGTCTTGGTGAAATGAATGCCATTCAGTTGTGGGATACAACAATGAACCCTGAGTCCAGAACTTTCAGAAAAGTTACCATTGACAATGCTGGCGAAGCCGATAGAGTTTTCTCTATGTTAATGGGGGATGAGGTACCACCAAGAAGAGAATTTATTGAACGCAATGCAACATATGCAAACATTGATGTATAAAAGATGAAGGTAAGTGTAATCGGTGCTGGTAATGTTGGTGCAACTGCTGCAGATGTTATGGCTGCAAAATCGATTTGTAGTGAAGTTGTTTTGCTTGATATTAAAGATGGTTACGCAGAGGGAAAAGCACTAGATATAATGCAAACTTCAACCACTAGAGGATTTGATACCATTGTTAGTGGAACAACAGGCGATTATTCAAAAACAAAAGATAGTGATGTTGTTGTAATAACATCTGGAATGCCAAGAAAACCAGGCATGAGCAGGTCTGAATTAATTGGCATTAATGCCAAAATAGTTCAATCTGTAACATCAAGTGTTTTAGAGCATTCCAAAAGTCCAGTTATAGTTGTTGTATCTAATCCAATGGATACTATGACTTATTTAACAATAAAAACAAGTGGTCTAAATAAAAAAAAGATTATTGGAATGGGAGGTGCACTCGATAGTTCTAGGTTCAAAACCTACCTTTCAAAAGCTTTAAATAAACCTGCAAACGATATTCACGGAATGGTAATCGGTGGTCATGGAGATAAAACGATGATTCCACTAAGCAGATTTGCCAGTTATAATGGTTTACCAATTTCTAATTTTTTAAAAAAGGATGAGATTGAGAATGTTGTATCATCCACTATGGTTGGTGGAGCAACACTTACAAAACTTTTAGGTACTTCAGCTTGGTATGCACCAGGAGCAGCTATTTCTTACCTTGTAGAATCGATTTTAAATGATTCAAAAAGGATTATACCATGTTCCGTTTATTTAGAAGGAGAATATGGACAATCAGACTTGTGTATTGGTGTTCCTTGTATTATTGGTAAACATGGTGTAGAGGAAATTTTAGATTTGAAGTTGAACGAAGATGAAAAATTAAAATTTAAAAACAGTGCTGATTCAGTTAGAGAAATGAACGAAAGCCTCGGAAAAAATTTATAAAAATATATCACACACCAAATTTTGTTTTCTGAATTACTAAATCATATATTTGCTCCCGCTATTTAAAAATTATGCACAATAACGGATTAGTAAAATTCATTGCCTTTTTTTTCACTTTTGTTTGTGTAATACAGTTATCAAATACTTTTTTTACAAACAAAATTGAAAGTGATGCTGATTTGTTTTCGGAATTAGCAGTAAATGAGGACCAAGATGATTTTGTTATTAAAAGACAGGTTTCAAAAAAATCCTATTTAGATTCAATATCTAATCTTGATCAATTGACTTTTCTACCTAAAATTTTAAGACCAACCTATTCTTCTTTCAAGTCAAAAGAACTGAAAAGAGGATTGGATTTACAGGGAGGGATTAATGTTATTTTACAAATATCTGTTAAGGATATTCTTAAAGGATTGGCTGAAAACACAACTGATCCTGACTTCAACAGGGCCTTAAATGAAGCAGATATTCTTCAAAAAAGTTCCAACGACAACTACATTGAGTCATTTTTTATTGCATTTGAAACCATTGCACCCAACAAAAATTTAGCTTCACCTGACATATTTGCTAATAGAACATTAAGCGATGATATTAATTTCCAGATGAATAACAATGATGTCAAGCCTATTTTAAGAACAAAAATTGACGAATCCATCATATCAGCCTTTGAAGTTTTGCGAAAAAGGATTGATCAATTTGGTGTATCCAGTCCAAACATTCAAAGACTTGGTAATTCTGGAAGGATATTGGTAGAACTTCCAGGAGCTAAAGATATTGATAGAGTAAAAAAATTGCTTCAAAGCACAGCCCAGTTAGAGTTTTGGACATCCGAAAAAAATCAAGAATATTTTAGATTCCTTTCAGATGCTAATCAGTTACTCAAAGAAATATACAAAGATGAAGTAAACACTGAACAGGATGAGAAGTCAGAAATCGACGATTTACTTGCTGATGTTGAGGTTAATGATTCTATCAATGTAGAAAAAAACCCACTTCTTGATTTAATAATAGGTACCGGTTTTCAAGGTGGACCTGTATTAGCACAGTTCAACCAGAAAGATAAAGAGCTTGTAAATGAATATTTATCAAATCCTAGAGTACGACAATTATTACCACCAAGTAAAAGATACACTAAATTTTTGTGGGGTCTACCAGATACTGAGTCAAATATAGTAGACCTCTTTGTACTAAAATCAAACAGAAGAGATGTTCCCCCACTCAGTGGTAGTGTAGTTGTTGATGCATCTCAGTCTTATGATCAATTTGGTAATCCTGCAGTTGTCATGCAAATGAATGGTGCAGGTGCAAGAGTTTGGGAAGATTTAACTGGGCAAGCCTATGCAAATGAGACTAATATTGCAATTGTCCTTGATGAAATGGTATATTCAGCACCCGGTGTAACTAGTGGAGCTATCTCTGGTGGAAGATCAGAAATAACAGGTAATTTTTCACTTGATGAGGCTTTAGACTTAGCCAATGTCCTAAGAGCTGGTAAATTACCTGCCTCTGCAGACATTATTCAATCTGAAGTAATAGGTCCCACTCTTGGTCAAGAATCTATTACAAAAGGTACCTACTCATTTGTAATTGCCCTTATGTTAGTATTAATTTGGATGTACTTTTATTATGGCAGAGCAGGTCTTTACGCTGATGTTGCTTTGTCTTTGAATATCCTACTTATTTTTGGTTTATTATCAGGTCTTGGCGCTGTTCTTACTTTACCAGGAATAGCTGGTATAGTGTTAACAATTGGTATGTCTGTTGATGCAAATGTTCTAATTTTTGAAAGAGTTCGAGAGGAGATTTACAAAGAAAAGGGACAAAAACAAGCAATTGCTGATGGATTCAGTAATGCATTATCATCCATATTGGACGCAAATGCAACTACTGGAGTCACTGCTCTTGTTCTTTTTATTTTTGGTACAGGACCAATTAAAGGGTTTGCTACAACACTGTTGATAGGAATATTAACCTCATTATTTACTGCAATTTTTATTACGAGAATGCTGGTTGAGTGGTATATTTCATCGGGAAAAAAGTTAGAATTTTCTACAACGTTAACAAAAAATTTATTCAGAAATCTGTCCATATCTTTTCTAAGTAAAAGAAATATTTCATATGTTATTTCTGGTTCTTTTATATTCATAGCTATCTTTTCATTGTTCATAAACAATTTGAATCAAGGTGTCGATTTTGTTGGAGGAAGATCATATGTTGTTAGGTTTGAAAATCCTGTTAATCAACTTGAAATACAGCAAAAACTTACCGAATCACTTGGCAATGCTGAAGTAAAAACATTTGGAGCTGACAATCAGTTAAAAATAACTACAAATTATAAAGTTGATATTGACGATTCGAGTATCGATGATGAGATAAATGGTATTTTATATTCTGATCTAAGTTATTTAATTGATAGTAGCATAGATTATGATTCGTTCGTCAACGGAGATGAAAATAAAACAGTTGGAATCATGTCATCCATCAAGGTTGGTCCAACCATTGCCGATGATATTAAAACCAACTCATTCATTGCTGTTATTGGTTCTCTAGTTTTCGTTTTTCTTTACATACTAATCAGATTTAAAAATTGGCAGTTTTCATTGGGTGCAGTTTCTGCTGTTTTCCATGATGTAATGGTTGTTTTAGGAATATTTTCACTGGCATACAAGATTATGCCATTTAATATGGAAATAAACCAAGCATTTATTGCGGCAGTTTTAACTGTTATTGGTTATTCACTAAATGATACCGTAGTTGTTTTTGATAGGATTAGAGAATACAGAAATATAAATACATCATGGGAAATTACGAGAGTTGTTAATACTGCTCTAAATAGTACATTAAGTAGAACTTTAAACACTTCATTTACTACTTTACTCGTACTTCTCACAATTTTTGTTTTTGGTGGAGAATCTATCAGAGGATTCATGTTTGCACTTATTATCGGAGTTATTATAGGAACCTACTCATCAGTTTTTGTTGCTACACCAATAATGTTTGATACCTTAAAAAAGGTCAAGTAAGTTTATTTTTTTCAATTGACTTTCTAACACTATTTGTGGAGTTTAGTAGTTTCTTAGCCTGATCATGACTAATTTTCAACTCATTTATTAAAATATTTTCTGCCCTATTTATTAGTTTATTATTTGAAAGTTGCATGTCAATCATCTTATTGCCTTTAATTCTACCCATTTTAATCATAAGAGTGGTGGATATAATATTAAGTATTAACTTTTGAGCTGTACCTGCTTTCATTCTTGTACTTCCTGTAATAACTTCAGGACCAACAATAACTTCTATTGGAAATTTAGCACTTTTAGCTAGAGTTGTTTTTAAATTACAAGTTATACATCCAGTTAGAATATTTTGTTCATTACACTTTTTTATTGCTCCAACCACGTAGGGAGTAGTGCCAGATGCAGCAATACCAATAACTGAATCTTTATTGTTTACATTATATTTCTTCAAATCCTCCCACCCTAAATCATAGTTGTCTTCTGCAAATTCTTTAGACTTTCTAATTGCTTTATCTCCACCTGCAATTAGCCCAATTACTAAGTTTTCTCCAACTCCAAATGTTGGTGGACATTCGGATGCATCGACTATTCCTAATCGACCACTTGTACCAGCTCCAATGTAAAACAGTCTTCCTCCATCAATTAAATTTTTTAATATTTCATTTATAAGTATTTCAATTTTGGGTAATACTTTTTCAACGGAGTGAGCAACTGTTTTATCCTCCGCATTAATAATTTTAATTATTTCTTCTGTTGATTTATATTCTAAATCATTATAATTTGAATCACTTTCTGTGATTTTTTCAAGACTCATCCTTTAAAATTAGTCAATCAAAATGTTTTTCAAAACATATTCGTCATATTCACAAACCTTGAAGTAACCAAAAACTGTTGACTCATTGTTGTTAATATTGACAATATTGCCCAAAATTGGTGCAGGTGGGGTTGAGAATGGTCCATTTTGAGTGTTTGTTTGAATGACAATTTGAATCATGTACTTGAAATAATCATAATCTATTCCCTCCATACGAACAGATAATTCTCTGTTTTGAGGAATATCATCTTTATTCATAAAATAAGAGAAGGTAAATGAGTTGCCATTTATGTAAAGGTCTCTCGCAGGCTGAAGATTACCCTTTCTACCGTACTCGAATAAATAATAATTATCAAGTTCTGGTCTATCAGTGAATGTTGTTACAATCTCAATTATATCATCACTTAACGAGTTTCTCTCTCCTTGTATCACATTGTCAATTAGGCTTGAATTTGATAACTTTTCAACTGATATAAATTGGTTATCATCATGATTTATTACTAGCTCATAATCACTCTCCGGAACGATGTTGAAATCATATATTGAATATAAACCTTGACCAAAGTGATTTAACAAATATTCAATACCAGTTTCTTTTTCAACAATCTTAACATTTGCATTATTAACATATTCAATTATGTCACTAAAATATGGTCTAGACATGCTTATTCTGACCTCAGAAAATGCTTTATCTGAGCTGACATGTTTATTAATTTTTGCATCAATAACATATCTTTTCTCATTAAAATCTAAGTCTATTTCGACTACCTTTTCACAGCCAAAATTTAAAATTATTAAAAAGATAATAAGACTAATTTTTTTCATAAAAATTTAAAATTATATGTTACTGAGGGAACAATACCAAAAATTGAGATCTGAACCGCTTCATTTTTTAATGTTTCATTGTTTCTTCTAAAAATAATTGAATTAGCATTATCTCTGTTATACAGATTATAAATACCAAAGACCCATGTGCTTTCAATTTTTCTATTATTTTTCCTAGGTTTTAAAGTTAAATTGATATCAAGACGGTGATAATGTGGAAGCCTAGATGAATTACGTACTCCGAAGTTCGGTATATTCAAATTCATATAATTGTATTGAGAGTTTGGATAATTTGTCGGCTGACCTGTTTGGTAAATAAAATTCCCTACAAGCTTTAATTTATCATTTATCTTATACTCGGAATTTATGCTTAAATCATGTGTTTTATCATACGGTGTATTGTACCATTTTGAAAAATTAATCCCTGTTTCAATACTATTCCGTCCTGGTGTTTTTTGTTCTGACTTAGATAAGGTATAAGCAACCCAATATTTATGTCTACCACTGATTTTTTTTAACAAAAATTCAATTCCGAAGGCTCTAGCATCACCAGCAATAACAACAGTTTCAATATTATCATTGCCAACTAAATCAGCTCCGTCAACATAATCAAGTTTATTTTTAATTTTTTTATAAAATACTTCAGATTCAAATCTGAGACTTTTGGCATTTTTATAGAAACCCAGTGCAAATTGATCTAGTTTTTGAGGTTTCAAATATGGTCCACTCGGGACCCATATATCTAGGGGTGTTGGTGAACTAGTATTGGATATTAAATGTAAATATTGGTTAAGTCTATTATAACTTGCCTTTAAGCTTTGATTTTTGAAAGAATATGAAATATTTATTCTTGGTTCTACATTGTTAAAGGTTTTAAAAACAGATGAATTGTTGTCAAAACTATAAATCAATGGATTTGCTGGATTATATATTTTTAAATTTTCGTCAAAATCCAAAGGATTATCATTTATATATGATTGCAAACCTTGTTGTCTAAGTCTCAAAAATTGATTGAAGCGAAGACCATATCTAACTGAAAGATTGGGACTAATTTTATTAATAATATCAAAATACGCAGAGCTCTCTACAGCGTACTTGGAATTCAATTTTGAATAGTTAATTCCTGAGTTAGGTGTAAGAGGACTAATTTCACCTGGATTAAAATCAAAATATATTATGTTAAGTCCATAATTAAATTGGAACTCATTGGAAAAGTAATTTTTGATGTCAAACTTAAGATTCAAGTTTTTTATACTTGAATTCCAATCAAAACCACCAAAATCTAGTTTTAATCCATAATAATAGTTGCTGTATATAACTGAGGAATTGCTGAATGTTTTCTCATTAATTAAATGATTCCATCTAAAATTGAATGTACTATTCCCGTAAGTGTTAGAGAATGTGTCTTGTAATTTAAATACATCCCTACCAAAATATCCTGAGACAAAAATTTTATTTTTATCATTAATAACAAAATTTGATTTTGTATTTAAATCATAGAAATATGCAACATTTTCGATATCTGTTAGCTTTAAAAATAAATGTGCATACGAACCCCTTGAGGCAAGTAGAAATGAACTCTTGTTTTTTTGGATAGGACCCTCAATCAAAAACCTACTTGATATAGAGCCAATTCCACCATTGGCTTGAAGTTTTTGGTTATTCCCATCTTTTTGGTAAACATCTAAGACAGATGATATTCTTCCACCATATGAGGAGGGAATACCACCCTTGTAAAGTTTAACTTCTTTTATTGCATCAGAATTAAATACCGAAAATAATCCAAACAAGTGTGATGAATTGTATATAATTGCCTCATCAAACAAAATTAAATTTTGATCTGCCGCTCCGCCACGAACGTTGAATCCAGATGCTCCCTCTCCAGCACTTGAAACACCAGGTAAAAGTTGAATTGTTTTTAAAAGATCAGATTCACCAAAAACTACTGGTGTTTGTCTAATTGTTTTTCCTGATAAAATATTCATACTTAAGAGTGGTAGCTCTACATCTATATCCTCAATGTTTTTACTTAAAATAACCTCATCAAGAGATTCAATATTCTCATTTAGAAAGATATTGACTGAAATATTTCTATCAAGGCTGAAATTCAATGATTGATTTTCAAAGCCAAGACTTTGAAAAATTAAATTATAGTCCCCCTCTATTAAGGTCAATGAAAAAAACCCATAATTATTAGTTACTGTACCAATTTGTAATTCTTTAACAATTACATTTGCCCCTATAATGAGTTCATTATTATTACTATCTTGAACATATCCGCTTATTGTAAATGAATTTTGGGTGTAACTTAAAGCGAAGTTTAGAATAAGAGCAAGAAGAATAATTTTCCTCACCTTTATTACATCTTAGAGTCTAGACTTGACTTTATCGCATCTAGAAATTCTTGTGTGTTGAGATAGTGTTGTCTTTTTAAGTTGCTCTTGTGAATCAAAATTGCAAGATCTTTTGTCATCTTTCCGGATTCAACAGTATCAATACAAACTTTTTCTAGAAGATTACAGAAAATTAGAAGTTCATCATTTTTATCTAACTCTGCTCTGTGAATCAACCCTCTCGTCCAGGCAAATATTGAGGCAATTGGATTGGTAGAAGTTTCTTTTCCTTTTTGGTGAAGTCGATAATGTCTAGTAACTGTACCATGAGCTGCTTCTGCCTCCATTGTTTTACCGTCAGGGGTTAAAAGAGTGGATGTCATTAAACCAAGTGAACCAAATCCCTGAGCAACTGTATCAGATTGTACGTCTCCATCATAATTTTTACATGCCCAAACAAAACCACCTTCCCATTTCATTGCTGCTGCAACCATATCATCAATCAAACGATGCTCATAGGTAATTCCAATTTCTTTGAATTTATCTTTAAACTCATTTTCATATACTTCATGAAATATATCCTTGAATCTACCATCATAAGCTTTTAAGATTGTATTTTTTGTTGAAAGATACAGTGGCCAACCCTTTGATACAGCCCTATTCATGCAGGACCTGGCAAAACCATAAATTGATGATTCTACATTATACATACCCATGGCAATTCCATCTTCTTGGAAATTATATATTTCCCAACTTTTTGGTTTATCTCCATTTACGGGCGTAAAAGTCATTGTTAATTTTCCTTTTCCATGAGTTAAAAAGTCAGTTGCTCGATATTGGTCACCAAAAGCATGTCTTCCAATACATATTGGTTTAACCCAACCTTGAACGTATCGAGGAATATTTTTCATTATGATTGGTTCTCTAAAAACAGTACCTCCTATTATATTTCTTATAGTACCATTCGGCGATTTCCACATTTTTTTTAAAGTATACTCTTTGACTCTTTGCTCATCAGGCGTGATTGTGGCACATTTTATACCAACATTATACTTTTTTATAGCTTCAGCTGCGTCAACGGTAATTTGGTCATCGGTAAAGTCCCGGTTTTTAATACCAAGGTCAAAGTATTTTATTTCTAATTCAAGATAGGGTAGAATAAGTTTCTGTTTGATAAAATTCCAAATAACCCTTGTCATTTCATCACCGTCAAGCTCAACAATTGGATTATTTACTTTAATCTTACTCATTCAATTATGTTTTTGTTTCTTTTAATCTGGCTTTTTTACCTCTAAGATTTTTAAAATAATAAATCCTCGATCTTCTAACTTTACCTTTCTTGTTGACTTCTATTTTTTTAATGGATGGGAGATTTATTGGAAATATTCTTTCAATACCAAAGGTTCCAGACATTTTTCTTATTGTGAAGGTTTTTGTTTTACCCTTTCCCTTAATCTGAATAACAACACCTTTAAAAAATTGGGTTCTTGATTTATCACCTTCTTTTATTTCATAATATACGGTTATTGTGTCTCCAGCTTTGAACTCAGGAAAATTTTTTTGATTAATATATTCGTCTTGAACATATTTAATAAGAGATTCCATAATTTGTGGTTTTAATTAATCTAATCAACATTCAAAACAGTTCCAGAGGTTGATTAGGGGCACAAACATACACAATTTGCCTTAAAAATAAAATTATTATTTAAGCAATTCCGGTCTTATTGTTTTTGTTTTTTCAATTGATTTTTTTTCTCTCCAATCTTCAATTTTACTTTTGTCACCAGATAAGAGCAAGTCAGGGACCTTCAAATTATTATAGTTAGATGGTCTTGTATAAACTGGTGGAGCTAGAAGATTATCCTGAAATGAATCAGTGAGTGCACTTGTTTCATTATTTAGAACTCCAGGTATCAATCTAATTATGGAATCGCATAATACTGCAGCTGGTAATTCTCCACCAGATAAAACATAATCACCAATTGATAATTCCATTGTGATTAAATTATCTCTAACTCTTTGATCAACTCCTTTGTAGTGTCCACAAATTATAATAATATTTTTGAGTGTAGATAATCTATTCGAAATTTTTTGATTTAACAACTCAGCATCTGGTGTCATTAATATGATTTCATCATAATAATTCGATTTTTTCAATTCTTTAATGCAATTATCAATAGGTTCAATCATTAAAACCATTCCGGAACCTCCACCAAATTGATAATCATCAATTTTTTGATGTTTGTCAGCGCTATAATCTCTAAGATTATGAAAATGAACTTCTACAATATTTTTTTCAATTGCCCTTCGTAATATTGAGCTTGAAAATGGACTTTCTAATAATTCTGGTGTTGCACTTAAAATATCAATTCTAACCATATAAATTAATCAAAAATTAACCTCTCCTTATTTCCCTCAAGGTCTATAAAAGATATTTGATAAATCTTTTCTTTTTCAAATGATTTCAATTGAGTTGTTGATGATATTGTCTTTTCATTAATATCAGTAAGAATATAACCAGATCTTACACCCATTCTGTATAGAGTTGAGTTTCTGTTGACAACAACAGTTACACCATTTTCAATGTTAAATTTATCTAATTCATCTTTATTAGTATTTTTAAGTTGCATCCCATAAAACTGTACATACGTACTAACTTTGAGTAATACTCCTAAAATTATTTTTTTTCCATTTCTATCAATCGTAACGTCTAAATTATCACCAGGTCTTTTAGAATTCAAGTATCCGGATAAATCAGAAAACTTATTTATTTGAACATCATCAATTTGTAATATGATATCACCTTTTCTAATTCCTGCAATATGTGCACCCATATCTGAATCTGTTTCATTTACATAAAACCCTTCTGTTTTGGTTATTCCTAACTCCTTTGCATTTTCAGAATTTAAACTTTGACCAGTTACACCCAAAAGTCCTCTCTGGACATCTCCAAATTCTAGAATATCTTCGTAAATTTTTCTAGCGATATTGCTTGGTACTGCAAATGAGTAGCCAATGAATCCAGCATTATTGCTTTGAATTGCAGTATTAATACCTATGAGATCTCCATTTATGTTTACTAAAGCACCTCCACTATTTCCGCTATTAACTGCTGCATCGGTTTGAATAAATGATTGATTTTTTGAATCAAAATCACTAAGGTCTCTTGATTTAGCACTAATAATTCCAGCCGTAACTGTGGATGTAAGATTAAATGGATTTCCAACAGCTAATACCCATTCCCCAATTTTTGTTTGATTTGAATCTGCAAAAATTATGTAAGGAAAACTTCGATTACTGTCAATTTTCAAAATTGCAATATCACTATTTTCATCATAACCCACTAGTTCAGCATTGAATGATTTGTTATCATTTGTTGTAACTTCAATTGAATTTGCATTATCAATAACATGATAGTTGGTGATAATGTAGCCATCACTTGAAACTATAACACCTGAGCCAGTTCCAACAGTTCTCTTTTGTTGTGAATTTCCATAGAAAAGATCCCAAAGAGAATTGGAACTTCTTGAATTAGCAGTATTCTTTACGTGTACAACGCAATTAATTGTTTTTTCAGCAGCTATTGTGAAATCAGGATTTTGAAATGTTTTAAAATCTTGGAATTGATTTCCATTTGAAAGCTTTGATGTATTTATTGTTTGAAAAGTATCGTAAGTAAAATTTTTCTCTTTTGTTTCGCTTATTAATAAATTTACGCCAACGGTAACTACTACTATAAGGAATGTAAAATAAAATATTTTTAAAATTTTCATCATATTTTTTTTTCAAAAATAATTTATTTACAATTTTTAATTTAACATTTAACTTCTTTTTAACATTATCTCTATTTTTATGATTAATTAAATGAAAGTAGTGTTTGACAAATATCATGGTAATGGAAATGATTTTATAATTGTTGATGGTATTAACAATTCTTTCAATCGCATAAATTCAGAAAAAATAAAAAGCTTATGTAATAGAAATACTGGAATTGGATCTGATGGATTCATAATTATAAAATCAAATGATCAATGTGATTATGAAATGGTCTATTATAATTCAGACGGAAATATTGGTTCTTTTTGTGGAAATGGGGCTAGATGCGCAGCTCACTTTGTTTTAAGAAATAAAATATTAAAAAAAGTATCAAAGTTTAAGGCTTTTGACGGTTATCATTTTGTGAATGTTCAAGGAGTCAGAATTTCAATATCAATAAATCAAGTAGATAGTTATAAAAAAATTAGAGATGATTTTTTTATTGATACAGGATCTCCACATCTTATAAAATTCAATCAAAATTTAGAAAAACTGAATATTAAAGATGAATTTAAGCGTGCTCAAGAAAGTAAATTAATTGAAGGGGGCGTTAATGTAAATTTTGTATCAAAAAAAGATAAAAACACATACCATGCACGTACTTATGAGCGGGGGGTTAACGCAGAAACATTATCTTGTGGGACTGGGGCTGTAGCTATAGCTTTATGTTCAAAATTAAACTATAACCATGATGAACCAATAACTCATGTAATAACTAAGGGAGGGAAGTTGTCAGTAACTTTCAATTACAATGAAAATAAATTTTTTGATATCTTCCTTTTGGGTAATGCCGAATTCGTGTATACTGGCAATTTTAATTTATGAAAACAATTTTTAGAATTTTTATAATAATTTCTTTTTTAATAATTGCTTCGATTGCAATATTTGGTTATAAAGTATTTTTTAAATCCAACACATCATTTAATCAAGATTTTGTTTATGTCTATGTCAACTCGGGTTCTAATGCAGATGACATGATTAGTTCAATTTCAAGTCATATCATTGATATTGAATCATTCATAAAAGCAGCAAAAACAAAAAAATACCTTGAAAATATAAAAGCAGGAAGATTTATTATACATAAGGGTGATGGAAATAACAAAATAATTAATTCACTCAGGTCCAAAAATATCCCATTAAATATAACATTCAACAACATTCAAACCATTCAAGAGTTTAGTGGTTATATTTCAAAAAAAATAGAAGCAGATAGTACGAGTTTAATTGAATCCTTTACGGATGAAAATTTCTTAAAAAGTTTGAATTTATCAGAAGAGTCGGTTTTGTCAGTGTTTTTGCCTAATACTTATGAATTTTTCTGGAATACATCTGCTGATAATTTTAGAGAAAAAATGGTTAATGAGTTTGATAGCTTCTGGAATGAAAATAGGGTTGATAAGGCTAAAAAAATTGGACTTAACCCTGTTGAAGTTTCAGTTTTAGCCTCTATCGTACAAAAAGAAACGCCAAAAGTTGATGAAAGACCCACAATTGCTGGTGTGTATTTAAATCGACTAAATAGAAGAATGAAATTGCAGGCAGATCCAACCATAGTATATGTTATAAAAAGGAAAGAGGGATTTGACAAAAAAATTCGTAGAGTTTTGTATAAAGATTTAAGGATAAAGTCTGCTTATAACACATATCTAAACAAAGGCTTACCACCAGGTCCTATAGTAACACCTGATTTTTCTGCTATTGAGGCTGTATTAAACCCTAGTTCTCACAACTTTATATTTTTTGTTGCTGATGTTTCGAACCCTGGATATCATTTATTTTCAAGAACTTTGGTTGAACATAACAGAAAGAAAAGACAATACACAAAATGGTTGAAAGAAAATAGAATAAAAAGATAAAACTCTGATTTTCAGATAATTAAAAAAATCCTTAAGTTTGCAACGTTGTAAAAAGTAAGTTTTTACAAATGAAATTTTTAAACATAAATAACGTAAAAAGTATAAATTCTTTTTTCTTATATGTGTTGGTGATTTTTTCTTCAACTGTTTTCACTAACGTATTAAGTGACACAACTACCATCTATTCTGCTAAAGAAAAACCTGAATTCATATTTAATCTTCATACTGTTCCATTCATAGATAGGGACTACATCGGATTTAAGGAATTTTTAGGTTTTTTTGAGTCAGGTTCAGACTACAGAAAGATTAATCGATTCGGTTATTTAGGAAAATATCAGTTCGGAAAGGGTACCCTAAAAATTTATGGTGTGAATGATTTGAATGATTTTATTAAAAACCCTCAACTTCAGGAGAAAGTTTTCCTGATGAATATTAAAAGAAATAAATGGATATTAAGACGAGAAATAAAAAAGTATTCGAACATATTTTTGGGAGATCTATATATTTCAGAGTCAGGAATTTTAGCTGCCGCCCATTTGTCTGGTCCTGGTAATGTCAAGAAATTTCTGAGAAATAAAGCATCAAAAGACTTCAATAAAAAAGATGCAAACGGAACATCAATAAGTGATTATATAAGAATTTTTAAGAACTATAATCTCAGAAATATTAATCAAGAAAGAAAACCAAAAATTAATCAGTAAATTTTTTATCTAAATCTTCAACGTATTTTCTGAATTGCTTGTCTGTAAATGCTAAATTATCAACTGTTTTACATGCATGAAGAACTGTTGCATGATCTCTGTGTCCAATTTTAGTACCTATACTTGCTAGAGATGCCTTTGTGAACTTTTTTGAAAAGAACATTGCCAATTGTCTGGCTTGAACAATATGTCTTTTTCTTGTTTTTGACTGTAATGTCAAAACATCCATTTGAAAATAATCAGAAACAACTTTTTGTATTTGGTCTATCGATATTTCTTTCTTTGTATTTTTAACAAATTTCTCAACTATAATTTTGGCTAAATCTATAGTGATTTGTTTTTTGTTAAATGATGATTGGGCCATGAGAGAAATTATTGCCCCCTCTAGTTCCCTAATATTAGTTTTTATGTGTTTTGCAACATAGTAAATAATATCATCTTCCATTTCAACACCGTCTCTTGCTAACTTGTTTTTGATAATTGATATTCTTGTTTCATAATCAGGAGTTTGTAACTCAGCAGACAGTCCCCATTTAAATCTTGAAAGTAATCTTTGTTCAATTTCTTGCATATCTACAGGAGCTTTGTCGGATGTTAGAACAACTTGTTTTCCATTCTGATGTAAGTGATTAAATATGTGAAAGAAAACATCCTGAGTTCCAGATTTTCCAGAGAAGAATTGAACATCGTCAATAATTAATACGTCAATGAGTTGATAAAAATGAATAAAATCATTTCTATTATTTTTCTTTACTGAGTCAACATATTGTTGCGTAAACTTTTCTGCTGAAATATACAAAACAGTTTTTTCAGGAAAAGCCTGTTTAACATTAATTCCTATCGCATTAGCAAGGTGAGTTTTTCCTAAACCAACACCTCCAAAAATGAGTAAAGGATTAAATGAAGTGCCTCCTGGTCTTTTGGATACTGCATAACCAGCTGATCTTGCAAGTCTATTTGAATCTCCTTCTAAAAAATTTTCAAAATTATAATTAAGATTTAATTGCGAATCAATTTTTAAATTTTTTATACCAGGAATTATGAAAGGATTGGTCAAGTTTGCTTTTGTGAAATTTGGAGTACTATCTAACTCTTGTGATTTGATTTTGGGTTTGTACTCACTTGGAATTTTTTCTGTAAAACTAGATTCACTTCCAAAGGTATTTTCCATTCTAATTATATATACAAGCTTTGCTTCTTTTCCTAGTTCTTTGGTCAGAGCAACTTTCAGTAGTTTTACATAATGTTCTTCAAGCCATTCATAAAAAAATTTGCTTGGGACTTGTATGCTTAAAATGTTATCCTGTAATTTAATGGGAATGATTGGTTCAAACCAAGTTTTATATGCTTGTAACTGAATATTGTCCTTGACAAATGAGAGACAATTATTCCAAACAGTTACTGCAGTCATATAAAAAATTATTTTTCGGTTACAAAAAAAAATTTCAAAATCTGAGAATGATTTTAAAATTCCTTAACCCAACAAATATGTACATTTTTTTTTTAAAAAAAAATCATTTTGCTATTGAATTTTAAAAATCTTTTTTCGATATTATATTAATTCAAAATTCTTGGTCATTTGTTTAAAAAAAAATCATTTACTACCTCAATTGTTGTGAGGTATTGTGAGACAGATGCAATGTCATATTCGCATCATAGCAACTACCTAAAGTATTATGAGGTGGGTAGATTAAATTGGCTAAAAAAACTTGGTTTTTCATATTTTAAAATGGAAAAAAATGATATAATTCTTGCTGTTGTAAAAAGTAATATTACATTTAGAAAACCAGCATTTTTTGAGGATAAACTTAAAATAAAAACTACTCTTTTAACTCCGCCCTCATACTCACTTGAATTTCAATATGAAATATTTAGAGATAAAATTTTAATTAATGAAGGATATACAAAATTAATATTCTTAAATAAAAAAAATAACAAGCCAATTAGATGTCCTATAGAGATAATTGATGCTATTAATAATTATTAAAAAAGTAGAGGGTGTCTGTCCCAATTTTGGTTTTTTTATAATACTTCGTTTTTAATTTAGGAGCGTGGATACCATCAATTATTTTTGCATCCGTTTTAAAAACCCTAGCCTCATCCCAAATATCTTCATCCAAAAATTTCCTCAACGTGAATCTACCCCCCTCAACAATGACAGATTGTATTTTTTTTTCATACAAATATTTACAGACATCAATTGCATCTAATGTTTTTCCTTTTGTTTCAATTTTTTCAAATCCATTTAATCCAATTTGTTTATTTCCAATTATAAACTTTCTATTATCTATGTTGTTCCAATTTCTTGTATTTAGAATTGGGGTGTCGTGTTTTTGAGTGTTATGACCAATCATTACTGCATGTTCTTGACTTCTCCATTTGTGAGAAATCTGACGTGACAACTCGTTTGATATCCAATAGGGTCTTTTATTTTTTTTTATTTTAGGTGTAATATAACCGTCAGTTGATTCAGCCCATTTTAGTATAATGTAGGGTCTGTTTTTTTCAAAATATACAAATAACCTTTTATGTAAATTTTTGCACTCATCCTCTAAAATACCAAACCTTACATTTACTCCATTATTCTTAAGATATTTTATTCCATTAGATTTTACAATCGGATTTGGATCTTCGCATCCAACTACCACATTTTTTATTCCTCTGCGAACAATTTCGTTTGTGCATGGTGGTGTTTTGCCATAATGACAACAGGGTTCCAACGTAACAAAAAGCGTTGACTTTTTATACAAAGACTGATCTTTAACATTTATAATAGTATTTATTTCTGAATGATTCCCACCAGCTTTGCTTGTAAATCCCTCAGAAATAATTTTTCCGTCACAAAAAAGTAAGGATCCTACATTGGGATTTGGATAAGTCATTCCCAAAACTGACTTTCCAATTTCAATACATCTTTTCATCAATTTTTCATCATTCATAGGCTTTAGAAATGATTATATTTATCAATGACTAATTTACAAAAATGAAATATCAAATTAGAAAGATTAAAGAGAATGATAATTTCAAAATTAAAGATGTACTGATTAGTGTGATGAAGGAATTTGGTGTTCCAGAAAAAGGGACTGCACTTGCTGACTCAGAATTAGATGACATGTTCGGATCATATCAAAACCCACGCAGTATTTATTTTGTTGTAATTGTTGGCAAGCAAGTTTTAGGAGGTGCTGGTATAAATGTACTAAAAGGTGAAAATGAAAATATTTGTGAGCTTCAAAAAATGTATTTTAAACCAAAAATTAGAAAGCTCGGCATAGGTAAAAAATTAATTGAAAAGTGTCTAAATTTTGCTACAACAATGGGATATAAGTTTTGTTACATAGAGACTATGAATAACATGAAAGATGCTCAAAATCTATATAAAAAATATAAGTTTATTTATATAAATAGCCCCCTAGGCAATACGGGTCATACATCATGTCCTGTATGGATGTTAAAAAAATTATGAAGCTTAAAGAACTAAAAGTACTAACACAGCTTAAACTCTCAAAAATTTATGGAATAAAGGAGTCTAGATCGATATTTCACCTTCTATTAAATGAGATTTTAGGAATAGATGTAATTAATTTTCATGTACATGCTGAGAAAAAAATATCTTTGGACTCTGTTGAATTATTTAATGAGAAAATCTCTCTGATTGAAAAAGAAATACCTGTCCAGTATGTTATAGGTTACGTAATGATAGAGGGATTAAAAATATTCGTTGATAAATCTGTTTTAATTCCAAGACCTGAAACAGTTGATCTTTGTAAATGGATAATACAAAAAAAACTTAATGGTAAAGTAATTTTAGATATTGGTACTGGTTCTGGTCTTATAGCATTACTATTAAAAAAAAAATTTAATAATTGTACAATCCATGCATGGGATAATTCCACAAAGGCTTTGGGGATTGCAAAAAAAAATGCAGAACAAAATTCTTTAGAGATAAACTTTGATAATGTTGATATTTTAAAAAATCATGACCCCAAAATTAAATTTGATTTGATAGTTTCTAATCCTCCATATGTACACAAAAAAGAAAAGAATTCAATTTCAAATGTAGTTTTGAAAAATGAACCCAACGAAGCAATTTTTGTTAATGGTGATGATGATTTATTGTTCTACAAGGCAATAATTAATTTTTCGAAATCCTGTTTAAAAGATAATGGTATTATTTTTTTTGAGTGTCACAAAGAAACCATAAATCAAGTAAAAAATTTATTAATTATTAATAAATTTATTGATGTAGAATTAAAAAAAGACTCATTCGGAATTAACAGAATGATTCAAGCCAAAAATTATGGATATGCTTAAATATATTGAGGAATTAAGAAATAAATTGCACCACCATAATTACTTATATTACGTAAAGGATAGACCCGAAATAACAGATTTTGAGTTCGATCAACTATTGAGTGAATTGGTTTCACTTGAAAAGGAATACCCACAATTTTTTGACATGAACTCCCCAACACAAAGAGTGGGTAGTTCTTTAAGCAATTCTTTCGAAACGTACAATCACAAATACAGAATGTATTCGCTTGAAAACTCTTATTCAAAAGCTGATATTATTAAGTGGAATGAAAGGCTTGAGAAAAATTTGAATCAAAAAAATTTATCATTTTCTTGTGAATTAAAACTTGACGGCGTTTCTGTCAGTTTGTCTTATGAAAAAGGTTTGTTAAAAAAAGCTTTGACAAGGGGAGATGGTATACAAGGCGATGATATAACGGAAAATATTAAAACCATAAATTCAATTCCTTTAAAACTCAACGGTCATGTAGATTATGATTTTGAAATTAGAGGGGAGGTAATCATTGAAAAAAAGGATTTTGAAAAAATGAATCAAATTCGTGAAAGAAATGGAGATGCAAAATACATGAATCCACGAAATACAGCTTCTGGAAGTATAAAATTAATAAATAGCCTTGAAGTTAAAAAAAGACCATTAAAATGCTATTTTTTTCAAATTATCACTGAAAATTATAATATTTTTAATCAGACAGAAGCCCTACAACTTGTTGAAGAACTAGGTTTTAAAACTTTAAAAACAAATACATTTTGTAAAAATATTGAGGATGTTTTTGATTATATTGATTATTGGGATAAAAGAAAAAATGACTTAAATTTTGAAATTGATGGAATTGTAATTAAGGTTAATAATTTAGACTTTCAAAAAGAACTTGGTTATACCTCCAAATTTCCCAGGTGGGCTATTGCTTACAAATTTGCAACAGAAAGAGTCGAAACTAAATTACTTAACGTAGAATACCAAATTGGTCGAACTGGCGTAGTTACTCCGGTTGCAATTCTCAATCCTGTTATAATAAATGGGACTAAAGTTAAAAGAGCATCTTTACACAATAAGGATCAAATTGAAAAATTAAACCTACATAAAAATGATTATGTATTTGTTGAAAAAGGAGGAGAAATAATTCCAAAAATTGTTGGAGTTAATATAAACAGAAGAAATAAAAATTCTTCAAAAATAAATTTCCAAGATTTTTGTCCCTCATGCAATAGTTATTTGGTAAGAAGTTCAAATGAAGCCCAGCATTTCTGTCAGAATTCAAAATTTTGTCACCCTCAAATATCTGGAAAATTTAAACACTTTATATCCAGAAAGGCTATGAACATTGATGGTTTTGGAATTGAGACAATTGAAAGATTAATAAAGATTGATGAATTGAACAATTTTTCTGATATATACGCATTGTCAGAGCAAAATTTAGTATCAATTGATAGAATGGCTGAAAAATCAGCCCAAAATCTTTTGAGGGCCATCAAAAATTCAATTTCTCAACCATTTCACAAAGTACTGTTTGCACTTGGTATAAGACATGTCGGGGAAACTGTTGCATCAAATCTTGTTAACCATTTCGAAACGATTGAAAATTTAATGAATGCTAATTTTGAACAAATCATTTCTGTGAATGAAATTGGTGAAAAAATTGCTAAGAGTTTATTGGAGTATTTTAAAGATAGGGACAATAAAGAAGAAATTTTTAAACTCAAGGTTTTAGGTCTAAGTTTTAAAATTAATAATGACAATAAAAATAAACCTCTAAACAATTTGAAATTTGTAATTACAGGAACTTTTCAAGAAATTTCAAGAGAGAATTTAAAGCAAAAGATTTTGTTTAATGGAGGATCTGTCTCTAGTTCAGTTTCGAGAAATGTAATTTTGATTTTAGGTGAAAATGCAGGACCTTCAAAGATTGTAAAAGCTGATAGTTATGAAATTGAAAAATTATCTTACTCTGATTTTATTACAAAATTTAAATTATA
Organism: uncultured Bacteroidota bacterium; assembly: GCA_902598295.1. Lineage (GTDB taxonomy): Bacteria > Bacteroidota > Bacteroidia > Flavobacteriales > Flavobacteriaceae > Eutrophosalina. The sequence goes on along the minus strand of CACKBA010000008.1, from coordinate 13,063 downwards.
ATAATTGAAAAATTTTTTTCTTAATATAAAAAATAAGCTTCTACAAAAGAAAATTGATAATTCGCTCAATTTACTCGAAAATAAAAATCGAAAATTTAAAATGCCTGTTAAAAAAATTGGTTTCATAGTAGACTCAGAACTTGATATTGACTATTTAGATATAGTAAGTTTAAGCGAGAATATCGGTTTAAAAGAAAAAGATATTAAAGTGGTTAGTTACTCAAAAACAATTTTTAATGATCCTTTTTATAAGATGAGAGTTTCAGATAATTCAATTAATTTTTTTGGAAATATAAATTCAGCCGATGCAAATGAATTTATCTCATATAATTATGATTTACTTATAAATTATTTTGGCAATAATAAAATATTATCATTAATATCCTCTAGATGCAATGCGAATTTTAGAGTTGGTTTTGATATTTCAAATCAAAAGCTAAATGACATTATTTTTAAAGATATTTACAATAATTTTGAAAAGTTCAGTAATCAGCTAGTTAAATACTTAAAAATTCTTAAGTGAATTAATTGTAGTCGAATGTCTAATTATAAAATTAATCCTTTCATTTATGAAAAAAATAAATCATTGTTTTCAGGTGTTGGAGTAGCATCCGTAACACCCTTTGATAATAATGGCAACATTGATTTAGATGCTATTGATAAGTTATGTGAATATTTTTTCTTGGGTGGTGTTTCATATGTTGTTGTACAAGGAACAACCGGTGAGTCATCTACACTTTCTTTTCAAGAAAAAGAAATTGTTAATCAAAGATTTGTTAGTGCTTTGAAAAATAAACTACCACTAATTTTAGGAATTAGTTCAAATAGTACCAGTGATTTATGTGATTTAATTAGTAGAACTGACACTGCAGGTTTTGAGGCAATTATGTCAGTATGTCCCTATTATAATAAGCCCTCACAAGAAGGAATTTTTCAGCATTTTAAAAATGCTGTTGATATTTCCCCTCTACCAATTTTACTATACAATGTTCCTGGTAGAACATCTTCAGATATGAGTGACGATACAATTATCAAATTAAGTTCTTACTCAGAAAAAATCATAGGAATTAAGGAGGCATCAGGAATTACTGATAGAATAGCCAATATTAGAAAAAATACTCATGATGAGTTTTTAGTGATTTCAGGAGATGATTTTACAATGATTGATGCTGTAAGATCTGGTGCGGATGGTATTATTTCAGTTGCTGCAAATGCTTATCCGAGCATGATGAATTCAACTTACATTCAATTATTATGGGAGAATGATAAATCAAAACCACAAAATATTCTAAATACAAAACTTAAGTCCTCTGAGTTCATTCTAAATAACTTTTTTGAACTAATTTTTGATGAAGGGAATCCAAGTGGAATAAAATTTGCAATGAGTAAATTGAATTTGTGTAAAGAAAAAGTTAGATTACCTTTGACTGAAATTTCAAATAAATTAAAAGATAAAATCATAAAATTTTTAAATAAATACCCTGATAATGACTTATAGACCTATATGTGTAATTATTATTTTGATATTTATAACTTCTTGTAATGAGTATCAAAAGCTTTTGAGAAGTGAGGATATTAAAATTAAATATCAAAAGGCTGAGAAATACTATGAAAATGAGGAATACAGGAGGGCAAGTGGTTTGTTTGAACAAATCTTACCAAAGTACAGAGGAAAACCTCAGGCTGAAAGAATAACATTTTTCTATGCAAAATCTTTGCTAGAAATAAAAAATTACGTCTTAGCCGCATATCAATTTGAAAGTTTTATAAAAGCTTATCCAATAAGCCAAAAAGTTGAAGAGGCTGCGTATTTAGAAGCATATTGCTTTTACAAGCAGTCACCAAAATTCAGTTTAGATCAGGAACAAACTTTTGAAGCTATTGATAAGTTGCAAAATTTTATAAATTTCTACCCTTACTCAGAAAGTTTGAGTCTTGCTAATCAGCATGTCCAAGAACTGAGGGTTAAACTTGAAAAAAAAGCATTCGAAATCGCAAAGCAATATAATACTATTCGGGACTATGGGTCTGCCATTACTGTTTTGAATAGTTTTATTATTGATTATCCAGGCACACCATTTAGAGAAGATGCACTTTTTTATTTATTTGATTCATCATATAAAATTGCTATTAATAGTATTCCATCAAAAAAAATTGAAAGATTAAATGATGCAAGAAAAGTTTATGAAGAATTGATTGCTGAGTACCCAGAAACCCAATTTTTAAATAAAACTGAAACAATGATTTCAACCATAGATAAAGAAATTGCTATATTTGCGCCCAATCAATAATAGTTTTATGGATTTTAAAAAAATAAAAGCTCCAACTTCAACAGTTACTTATAATCGCGAGGTTATTGAAAATAAGACTGATAACATTTACAAAGCAATCTCTATAATTGCAAAGAGAACTGTTCAAATAAATGAGGATATTAAAAAAGAACTAATTAGCAAATTGGAAGAATTTGCTACACCCAGTGAAAGTTTGGAGGAGATATTTGAAAATAAAGAACAGATTGAAGTATCAAAATTCTACGAAAAGCTTCCTAAAGCTCATGCGATAGCAATTGATAATTGGTTAAACGAAAAAATTTATCACAGGAAACCTGAAAAAAATTAATTAACATGTCTGTCCTTGAAGGAAAAAATATTCTTTTAGGGGTAACAGGTAGTATTTCTGCATACAAATCAATAATTCTTTTAAGATTATTGAAGAGAGCAGGTGCTAATGTTCAGATTATTTTCTCTGATAGTGCAAATAATTTTGTTACTCAACTAACTTTTTCAACACTCTCAGAAAAAAAAGTGTTGACTGATTTTTTTGAAAATGATGATAAAGTTGAGTGGGTAAATCATGTTGAACTTGCTGAGTGGGCAGATTACATGATTATTGCACCAATTACTTCATCAACATTATCAAAATTGGTTACAGGTAATGCTGATAATTTATTAGTGGCTACATATATGTCAACAGTTTGTGATGTTTTTTTTGCTCCTGCTATGGATCTTGAAATGTACAATTCTGAATCCACTAAAATTAACATCAAAAGCTTAGTTGAAAGAGGAAATATTTTTATTAAACCTGCAAAGGGTTATTTAGCAAGTGGTTTGAATGGGGATGGTAGACTAGAAGAACCAGAAAACATCTTGAAAATTTTGGTTAATCATATTTCGGAAAAGCTTATTTATAACAAAAAAAATATACTTGTAACTGCTGGACCGACTTGTGAGAGGATTGACCCAGTAAGATTTATTAGTAATCATTCCTCTGGAAAGATGGGGCACGAGATTGCAAAAGAGGCAGCTGCGTTGGGGGCTAATGTTGTCTTGGTCACCGGCCCAACTCAAATCAGTTTGAGAAATAATAGTATAAAAGTTGTAAATGTAACTTCGGCTGATGAAATGTATCAAAAGTGTTTATCTGAATTAAAGAAAATGGATTATTTAATTATGGCAGCTGCAGTTTCAGACTTTAAACCAAAAAAAATATCAAAAACCAAAATTAAAAAGAATATAAAAAAAACATTTAACTTAGAATTGGTTAAAAATATTGATATTATTTCCGAGTTAAGTAAACTAAAAAAAAATAATCAAAAAATTATCGGTTTTGCATTAGAAACTGAAAATGAGATTGCAAACGCTAAGAATAAGCTAGAGAAAAAACAGCTTGATGCAATAGTTTTGAATTCTATCTCTGATGAAAACACTTGTTTTAACTCTGAAAAAAATAAAATTCATTTTATAACTAAAAGTAAAACGAAAAAATTCAAACTAAAGTTCAAAAATGAGGTCGCTAAGGATATTTTGTATGAGATTTATAACTTATAGTTCCTTATTGCTTTTCTTTTTTAAATTATCAAGTCAGCAATTAAATTGTGAAGTTATTGTCAATAGCGGTTTTATAAATCAAACTGAAAAGGAAATTTTTATAAATCTTGAAAGAAATATCGAAAGTTTTTTAAACACAAATGACTGGGACAATCAATCTCTACAAAACTTTGAAAAAATTGATTGTACATTAATCATAACAGTTTTAAGTTATTCAGATAGTTTTTTCAATTGTAACTTCGAGATAAAATCCTTTAGGCCAGTTTTCAATACTGATTACAATACAAATATTTTTCTTTTCAAGGATAATGGGGTAAGTTTCAATTATGAATCAAACCAATATATTTTGAGATCGGATAGTAGATTTGAATCTGATTTGGCATCGATTCTTGAATTTTATGCAAATCTTATAATTGGACTTGACAAAGATAGTTTTGCTCTAAATTCTGGTAAATTAAATTTTTTAAACTCGAAGAAAATTCTTGATTTTGCATCCAGTAATTCCCAGTCTAATATGTGGAGTCAAAATTATAACAATGGAAGAATCAATAAATATTGGTTAGTTGAAAATCTAGTTTCATCCAATTACTCAACCATAAAAGAAATATATTATGATTATCACAGAAGGGGACTGGATGTATTAATTGAAGATAAAGAAAACGCTCTACAAACGATTTCACAGACAATAGGAAAATTCAATTTGATAAATAGATTAAGACCCAACTCAATTATGCAACAAATGTTTTTTCAGTCAAAAAATGATGAAATTATTAATTTGTATAAAAATCATAATAACGAAAGTTATTTGAAAGAACTTAAAAACAACCTTAATAGAATAGCACCTTTTTTTTCTGAGAAGTGGAATAGCATCAAATAATTACACAAATTGTTAAAGACTATTGAAATAAAAAACTATTTATTAATTGAAGACATAAAGGTAAACTTCGAAAGAAACTTCAATATCATAACTGGTGAGACTGGTTCAGGTAAGTCAATTGTTATTGGAGCATTAAACTTATTAGTGGGATCGAGGATAGACCATAAAGTTGTTGGTCCCAGAAATAAAAAATGCGTCATAGAAGCAATTTTTCTAATTGACGATAAACTAAAAGACAAATTTTTAAACTTTGACCTTGATTTCGAAAATGAATCTTTTTTCAGAAGGGAAATTTTATCAAATGGAAAATCCAGAGCATTTATCAATGACTCACCTGTTAAATTAGAAATTTTAAAAAATATTACTCAGGATTTAATTAATATCCAATCTCAAAATCAGGATTTGGTTTTAAATCAAAAGAGTTTTTACTACAATCTGATTGATAGTGATGAGGAAATTAATTTAATGAGAAAGAGCTTTCTATCTGCCTACAATCAGTATATCACTAAACAAAAAACTTATGAAAAACTAAACAATCAACTGATTAGTATTAAATCTAATGCAGATTATAATAAATTTTTATATCGTGAAATAGATGAACTTAACTTACAAAACAATGAAGAGGAAGGCCTTGAGCAAGAATTTATTAATCTTAAAAACTATGATAAGTTAAAAAATGAGTTAAATGAATATCAGCAAATAATTTATGGTGAGCACTACAGTTTAATTTCACTAATGAATAATCTTTCATCGATTATAAATAAAATATCATCAACATCAAATGACTTCATGAATTTGAAAAATAGGTATGATCAGATTAAAATCGAATTTGATGATATTATTGCTACAATAAACAAAAAGTCTGAAAATCTAATTTATGATCCTAGAAGATTTGAGTATGTACAAAATAGAATCTTTAAAATAAGAGATTTACTTTCAAAACACAATGCAAAAACTACCATTGACCTAATTAAGGTTAAACAAAATTTATCGTCTAAATTTTCAAATTCAAAAGATTTAGAAAAAGACATTCAATCTTTGAAAAATCAAACTCAGGAACTGGAAAATAAATGTCAAATATTAGCAGAAAAAATTTTTATTAAAAGAAAACAAAGAGCTGTTGACCTTCAAAAAGAACTCCAAATAATTTTTAATAATCTTTCCATGAAGGAATCAAGAATAAAATTTGATTTAGATAAGTCTGATCAATTAAATAAATATGGTATGGATAATCTAAATATTTTATACTCATCTGATAAAGGAAACAATTACAACAATTTAATTAAAATTGCTTCAGGTGGAGAGAAGTCCAGAATTTTATTAGCAATTAATGTATTGTTCTCTGATAAAATGAGATTACCCACATTAATTTTTGATGAGATTGATTCGGGAACATCTGGTAAAGTTGCAAATGTAATCGGTGATTTAATGAAAAAGATAGGATGTAAATCTCAAATAATTGCAATTTCACATCTCGCTCAAGTTGCTGCAAAAGCCTCAAATCACTTTAAAGTCTCCAAGATTTTATCCTCAAATAAACCAAAAACACTACTTACAAAGCTGAATCGTGAAGAAAGAATTGAAGAAATTGCATCTATGATTTCAGCTGACAATATTACTAACCCAGCCCTAGATCAAGCGATTGAGTTGCTTAAATAATCTTATATTTAAAGTAAAAATGCCAAACGAATTATTAAAAAATAAAAAAGGGATTATTTTCGGAGCTCTTGATGAAAACTCAATTGCATGGAAAACAGCTGAAAAAGTTCACGAACAAGGAGGACGCTTCGTACTTACAAATGCACCAGTAGCAGTAAGAATGGGCTCAATTGATTTGTTAGCAAAAAAAACAAATTCAATTGTTGTTCCTGCTGATGCTACCTCTAATCTGGATCTAGATAATTTAATTGATGAGACCATGAAACACTTTAATGGTAAAATTGATTTTGTTTTGCATTCTATTGGAATGTCAATAAATGTTAGAAAGGGAAAACATTACACTGACTTAAATCATGATTGGTTGACTAAAGGATGGAATATTTCTGCTGCCTCTTTTCACAGGTTAATGCAATGCCTTTATAACAAGGATGCTATGAATGAGTGGGGTAGTATAGTTGCGTTATCATACATGGCCGCACAAAGAGTTTTTCCTGATTATAATGATATGGCAGATAATAAAGCATATTTGGAGTCAGTAGCTAGAAGTTTTGGTTACTTTTTTGGTAAAGAGAGAAAAGTTAGGGTAAATACAATAAGCCAATCACCAACACCCACAACTGCAGGTAAGGGTGTAAAAGGATTTGATGGTTTTATTGATTATGCAGAAAAAATGTCCCCACTTGGAAATGCTAGCGCTGATGAGTGCGCTAATTACACAGTTTCTCTTTTTTCTGATCTTACAAAAAAAGTTACACTTCAAAATTTATTTCATGATGGTGGTTTTAGTAATATGGGTGTAAGTCAAGAAATTATCGATTCCATTACAAAAAAGTAATCTTAATGTTAAAGATTGGATTAACAGGTGGAATTGGTGCAGGCAAAACCGAGGTATCTAAAATTTTTGCTGAAAAAGGTTTTAAAATTTTTAATTCAGATGAAATTGCAAAAAAGATTATTAGAAATGACCTCTCTGTAAAAAAATCCATCATAAATTTTTTTGGAACAAATTCATACATCGGATATAATTTAAACTCAAAATATATTTCAGAAATTGTGTACAGTGATAAATACAAGTTAAATTATTTAAACAGTTTAGTTCATCCAAAGGTTTTTCACCAATTTGAAAAGTTTTTGAAAAGTAATTTAAATTCAAAAATTTTAGTTGAGTCGGCAATACTTTTTGAAAGTAATTTTTATAAAATGTTAGATAATAACATACTCTTAATCTCTCCAAAAGTTCAAAGAATAAATAGGATTATAAAGAGAGATAATAAAAGTAGGAGGGATATTGAAAAAATCATGAATGTTCAGTGGTCAGATAAAAAAAAAATAAGTTTAGCAACTTTCGTTATTGAAAATATAAACTTTTCAGAAACATCAATGCAGATATTAAGTTTAATTTCCAAAATTGAATCATTGAGTGAAAAAAAATAGAATTGTTCTTTTAATTATATTTATTTCTTTATCCCTCCTAGGTATTATTTTTTTACAGGGGTATTGGATTAAAAATGCAATCGATACTTATGAGAAACAGTTTTCTCAAAACACCAATAATGCGCTAATTACGGTAGCAGATGCAATCTCAGACAGGGAAATGAGAGACTATCTGTCAGTTTATCAAAAACTAAAAGATAGTATTGGTGCGCCAGTTGAGTCTCAACTAGTGGATGTTTTTCAGTTCATTGACAAGAACACAGATGATAAAAATATTTATTTGTACTACTCAGCTATTTTAGAGGAGGATTACAATATTAATTCAAATCTATTTGATTCGAGATCAATAGACAGTATTTCAATTAAAGATTATACAAGTTTAAAATCAACGATAATTTTTGATGATGCATTTGAAAAAGAAATGAATAATATGACCTCAATGGAAAAATTACAAAAAATGGAAGAGATATCGTTGATGGATGAGGCAAAATACAAGTCAATATTTATGGATATTGCAAATTTAAAACCAATAACCAACAGAGTTTCAAATATTGAACTAGAGTTACTTCTACAAAAAGAGTTTAAGGAAAGGGATTTGCCTACTGACTATGATTTCAGAATTTTAAATAATAATGTAGAAACTAAGTTGGGTACAAATCGATATGAAAATTTTGAAAAACTCTCACAGTATAGTGTGCCTTTATTTACAAATCAGAGTGGTGAGTCAGAATATGTATTGATAGTTGGTTTTCCAAAAGATATTAACCTTTTAAATTCTAATACTATTGCACTAATCATACTTTTAATTGTATTTACTATTATTATAATTCTTTCATTTTACTCGACAATCATTATTTCAATAAAACAAAAAAATATTTCGGAGATGAAATCCGACTTTATTAACAATATGACTCACGAATTTAAGACACCAATTGCAACAATAAATCTAGCAATTGATGCGATAAAAAAGAAGTTAACTGGTAAAGTTGATGAAAAGTCTTTAGGTTATTTAAACATTATTAAAGATGAGAATAATAGAATGAACAATCAGGTAGAAAATGTTTTGATGATTTCTAAATTAGAAAAAGAAAAAATAGAACTTCAAAAGAAGATGGTTGATATAAATAAATTGGTTGAGTTGGCTGTAAATAGGGTGGAGCTTCTTGCCAAAAGTGTTGATGCAAAAATTATTAAGAAATTTGAAAAAAAAGAAAACAATTTGTTATTAGCAAAGGAAGAAATTACAAATGTTTTTGTTAATATTCTTGAAAATTCGCTCAAATACTCCAAATCAAACCCAATCATTGAAATAATTGTGAAAAATGAAAAATTAAATACAATTATCCTCTTTAAAGACAACGGAATTGGAATGAATAAGAAAGTTAAATCAAAAATTTTTGAAAAGTTTTATAGGGAAATTAGAGGAAATATTCATAACATAAAAGGTCATGGTTTAGGTCTTGCTTTTGTTAAGAAAATTATTGATATGCATGGTGGCACGATTTCTGTGAAAAGTCAGGAGGGAAGGGGTTCAACTTTTAAAATAATTTTAACTAATGTCAACTAGTCGTAAAAAAATCTTAATTGTTGAAGATGACTCAAATTTTGGTTCAATATTAGTTGATTTTCTCCGACTACATTCCTTTAATGTTACATTGTCAAAAAATGGAGTAGATGGATTAAAGAAGTTTAAGACTCAAAGTTTTGACATGTGTATTTTAGATGTGATGATGCCGTTCAAAGATGGATTTACACTTGCAAAAGAAATTAGAAACATTAATGATTCTATCCCTATGATTTTTTTGACTGCCAAATCATTGAAAGAAGATGTAGTTAAGGGATTTAAAATTGGAGCGGATGACTATATTGTAAAACCGTTTGATTCTGACATCCTTCTTTTAAAAATTAAATCACTTTTGAAACGAGATTTTAGATCTAAGTCCGTTAAAAATAAAAAAACAAAATTTAAGATATCAGATTTTATTTTTGATTCAAAATTGAGGCAATTGAGTTTCAACAAAGAGAAACCTGTTACTTTATCCCCAAAAGAATCTGACTTGTTAGAGTTACTTATTGTCAACATGAATGATTTAACCTTGAGGGAGGAGGCATTAATAAAGATTTGGAAAGATGATAATTATTTTACATCAAGATCAATGGATGTTTATATAACCAAAATCAGAAAATATCTATCCAAAGACCCATCTATCAAGATAGAGAATATTCATGGAAAAGGATTTAAACTAACGATTTAAAATTATTTTCTTGGATGAAACTTAATCATAGTTTCAAAGAGGTGCTTTTTATTTACATGTAGGTATTTTTCAGTAGTAACAATATTTTCATGTCCCAGCATTTTTTGAATACTAATTATATCAGCACCGTTTTCAATTAGATGAGTTGCAAAGGAATGTCTTAATGTATGCGGGCTGATTTTTTTATTAATTTTTGCCTCTAAAGCAGCATCATTTATAATATTATAAACCATTACCCTGGTTAATTTCTCCCCTCTGTTATTTAAAAAAACAATGTCAACGTATTGTTTATCATTACCAATATTTTTTCTTTCACATTTAATATAATTATATAGTAATTTTTTTGCTACACCGCTTAGCGGTATGAATCTTTCTTTGTTGCCTTTACCTAAAATCTTAATTAAGGATTCATCAAAAAAAACATTGGATATTTTCATTTCTGTTAATTCACTCACACGAAGTCCGCAACTATATATTACTTCAATGATTGTCTGATTTCTTAAACCAAATTTTTTTGAGAAAGCACAGTTAATTATTTTATCAATTTCATTTGTTGAAAGAACTAACGGAATTTTTGAGTGAATTTTTGGATAATCAATATTTCCGATTGGACTTTCCTTAATTACCTTCTCCAAAACCAAAAAATTGAAAAAGGTTTTCAATGTTGATATAATTCTTCCCTGTGTTTTTGCACTCACTATTTTTGACTGATTGTACAAAAACTCACGTACTATTTCTGAATTTAATAAACTTAATTTTTTAAAACTTTTATCTGACAAAAAAACATTAAATTTTTTCAAATCTGATTTGTAACTTTTAATGGTATTAATTGATAGGTTTCTCTCCAATTTTAAAAAATTTTCAAAATCTTTAAAATAAGTGCTTAGATTCAAATCTTTTAACTTTAAATTTATAAATTCAAAAAATGAAGTTACAAATTATAAACGGTCCAAACTTAAACCTCATCGGACGTAGGGAAAAAAGTATATACGGAGTTCTAAGTTTTGACGATTATTTGGATTATTTATTAAACAAATACTCTGAACTATCTATTGACTATTTTCAATCCAATATCGAGGGAGAATTAATTGATAAGATTCAGGAGGTTGGATATTCATCTGACGGAATCATTCTTAATGCGGCAGCATATACCCATACATCCGTTGGTATTGCAGATGCAATCAGGGCAATTGAAAAACCCGTTATTGAAGTTCACATCTCAAACACTAAATCTAGAGAAGATTATAGGCATAAATCATTTATAAGCCCACACGTTACTGGGATTATACAAGGTTTTGGTTTACTTAGTTATGAACTGGCTATTATTAGTTTTATAAATAAAATTAAAGATGAATAACTTCATCGTATGCGTCAGCAACTGCTTCCATAACTGCCTCACTCATTGTTGGATGAGGATGAACAGACTTTAAAATTTCGTGCCCAGTAGTTTCTAGTTTTTTTCCTACAACAGCCTCCGAAATCATTTCAGTGACATTACTTCCAATCATATGACATCCTAACCATTCACCATATTTAGAGTCGAAAATTACTTTTACAAAACCATCTGTGTGACCAGATGCTTGAGCTTTTCCTGAGGCAGAAAACGGAAATTTACCCACTTTAATTTCGTAACCTTTTTCTAAAGCCTTTTTTTCAGTTAATCCAACAGATGCTATCTCGGGTTTACTATACGTACATCCAGGTATATTATTGTAGTCAATTGGTGTTGGATCTAAACCCTTTATATGTTCTACACATGTAATCCCTTCTGCAGATGCAACATGTGCTAAAGCAGGACCAGAGACTATATCACCAATTGCATAAATACCATCAATACTAGTTTTATAGTATTCATTCACGATGACTTTATCATATTCTATTTTTACACCCAATTCTTCTAGTCCTATATTTTCGATATTTGATTTTATTCCAACGGCACTCAATACCACATCACAATCAATTGTAAATTTTTTTTCATCACTCTCAATATCTACCTTTACTGAATTATCAACTATTTTTGAAGATACAACTTTGGAATTAGTCAAAATATTGACGCCTTTTTTCTTTAAAATTTTTTCTAACTCTTTTGAAATATCATGATCTTCGTTTGGGGCTATTTCATTTTGAAATTCGACAACAGTAACATCTGTTCCAAGGGCATTATAAAAATATGCAAATTCAATTCCAATAGCACCCGAACCAACAATAACCATTTCTTTAGGCTGTTCCTCAAGTGTCATTGCATCCCTGTAACCAAATATTTTTTTTCCATCCTTTTTCAAAGACTCAATATCTCTTGATCTTGCACCAGTTGAAACAATTATATTTTTGGCAGAAATTTCAAATGATTCTTTATCATTCGTGATTTCTACTGTTTTATCATGTTTGATCCTTCCAAATCCATCAAAAACTTTTATTTTATTTTTTTTCATTAGAAAATTTACTCCTTTGCTCATTTTTGATGCAACCTCTCTGCTTCTTTTAATAATTTTGTTAAAATTTTTATTGTAGCTTTCGATACTAATTCCATAGTCATCAACATTATTCAAATAGTCAAAAACCTCAGCAGACTTGATAAGTGCTTTAGTTGGTATACATCCCCAGTTCAAGCAAATCCCACCTAGGCTCTCCTTCTCTACTATTGCAGTTTTAAAACCTAGTTGTGAAGCTCTTATAGCACTTACATAACCACCAGGTCCACTTCCAATTATAACAATATCATACTTTTCCATATTATTTATTTTCAAAATTTATACTTGCAGAATTAACACAGTATCTCATGCCAGTCTCAGTTGGACCATCGTTAAAAACATGACCTAAATGACCATCACAATTTGAGCACAAAATTTCTGTGCGAATTCGCATTAAAGATCTATCTTCTTTATATTTAATACTTCCTTTTTTAGCTCGGTCAAAACTTGGCCAACCACAACCACTATCAAATTTTGAACTGCTGTCAAATAAAACTACATCACATCCTTTACATCTGTAATATCCATCTTTAAAATGTA
>CACKBA010000007.1 GCA_902598295.1 uncultured Bacteroidota bacterium | reverse complement strand
TGCTCATTAGTGCAAATGTTCCAAAAAATTTAATGGACGTATCCAATGGTAGACTGAGAAAAGTTGTAGAATTTGAGGATTCGAAAACATACTATTGGTTTGTATCAAACCCTATTAATAACTATGGGGTAAATATAAATGTTGCAGACTATGCAATGTTTAGCGAGGTTTACAAGGGTGAAAAGGGTGATTTAGATTTGGTATATTATGTCTTGAGGGAAAACTTAGAAAGGGCGAAAACTCATTTTAAACAAGTCCCAAAAATGATGGAAGCATTTGAATATTGGTTTGGTCCCTACCCCTTTTATGAAGATAGTTTTAAAGTAGTTGAAGTTCCATATTTAGGCATGGAACATCAAAGTTCAATAACATATGGAAACAAATATATGAGAGGTTATCTAGGAGGAGATCTATCTGGAACTGGCCATGGACTTAAATTCGATTACATAATTATACATGAAGCAGGTCACGAATGGTTTGCTAACAGCATTACATACAAGGATCCAGCAGATATGTGGATACATGAGGGGTTCACTGCATATTCTGAAAATTTATTTTTAGACTACTACTATGGAAAAGAGGTTTCAGCTGATTATGTAATTGGAACACGAAGAGGAATAAGAAATCAAAGTCCAGTCATCGGCCCCTATGGTGTCAATAAGAGAGGCTCTGATATGTATAACAAAGGTGCCAATATTTTACATACCATTCGTCAATTTTGTGAATCTGACGAACAATGGAGGATGATACTGAGAGGTCTAAATAAGGAATTTTACCATCAGACTGTTAGTACTGATCAAATTGAAAATTATATAGATGAACAACTTGATATAGATTTGAAGGTGTTTTTTGATCAATATCTTAGAGATCCCCGAGTGCCCACTTTAGAATATAGTATTCACAATGGTATACTAAAATACAAATGGACAAATACGATTGAAGGTTTTCATATGCCCTTGGAAATATCTGCTGGTGATAATAAACTAAAAATACACCCTACAAATAAAATTCAAGAATTAAAATTAAATTATGAAGATATAACGATTGATAGAGATTATTATGTCTTTAAATCAAAGATTGATTAATTATTTTCAGTTATCTCTTTTCTAGGATACTTACAACATCCGTGCAAATTATTGTAAGCTTCATCAGTCGCTAAAAATGTTCCATTATCGTGACCCGCAACAGCGATTGCTTTTCTTATGTCTTCAATTGTAGTAACTCTTGAATTATATACTAAGGATATTTTGTTCGATGGGATATCCCAGTTTGAATATTTAACACCTTTAACTTTATAGGTAGCTTTTTCAATTCTGTTTTTACACATTCCACACATCCCTAATACTTCAAAGGATGCCTTTTCATTCTTATTATTTTCTTGTGAAAAAATAAAAAGTGGAGCCAACAAGAAGATTAAAACAATTTTTTTCATACGCCTAATTTAAAACTTTAAAACGAAATCCTGCGTAAAAAATTGCTCCAAAAATTGGGCCATGAATAATGGATGCATCAAAAAGTGAATTAGACGGGTCCTCTGAAAAAATGATTGGATTTTCTTGTTTATAGTTAAGTAGGTTTTCTCCTCCTGCATATAGTTCAAACTTTTCAGAGAAAACTTTTGTAACCTGAGCGTTAATGAATGTATGCAGATTGGTATAACTTGAAATGTCCCTAGGATTTCTCATGAGTCGTTGTTTCCCCACTCTATTTAAGGTAAAGTCGTACTTCCATAATTTTCCATCATTATTTTGAGATTCATATCCAATATTGAGAAAAAAGATTTCACTTGGTTGCAATGGTTTAGATTTAATCCCATCATTGTATGAGATTTGAACGTCGTAGTTTTTATAAGCTGTGGTCATATTAAATCTATTTATCGAATAAATGATTTCAGCTTGGAAACTTTGATAATAAGATTTTTTGTCTGTTGAATTATAAATTTGTATAATTCCTGGATACTCAAAGTCGATAATGACTTTATCGTCAAAATCGGTTTTAAAATAGTCTATAATAAAATTACCCTGACCACCAAAAAGATTAAAACCTTTATCAATGCTAAGACCATAGTTTGTTGCTTTTTCAGGATTTAAGCCATATGTCAAATTTCCTGTTTCACTCTCAATGATTTCTACTGACCTATTGGAATAAAACATTTGTTGATTTTCGGCATAAATATTAGCAATTTTTCTTCCTTGACCGTAAGAAGCTTTGAATGTGAATCTATCTATAGGGGTATATCTTAAATGAAACCTAGGTGTAAAAAACGAACCCATGTTATTATGGTTATCGTACCTGAGTCCTGCAACAAAATTTAGGTTGTTGAAATTGTCAAAACTGTATTCAAAAAAACCACCAAATGAGTTGTCTTTTCTACCAACATCACGTCTGTTTAAAATTTCATCATAAAAATCTGATGTATAGTTTAAACCAAATTTAATTTTATTTTGTGTGTTGCTAATTATACTATTATAGACAACATTGGAAAAGAAACTATTTTGATTTATGTCATAATTTCTAAACCCATAAACTGAATTTTGATCATGAGAACTGTAAGATAATTGAACTCCTAAACTTTGAAAAGGTAAATTTGGATTAACATATCCAAACTTAAAAGATGAATCAAACCTTTTTGTTGATATTTCACCATTCCAAACATTTCTAGATTCATTATTATTCATTCCAAATATCTTCTCATCATCTAAATATCTGATATTAAAAAACCCGACAATGCCATTTATTGCGTCAGTATATTGCCATTTATTCAAAAAGTTATTTTGATCTTGTAGAGGCTTATCTAAAAATCCATCATTATTCTTATCATTTTTTTTATCCCTACGATTGTGATGAAGGAAAAAAGTAGTTGTTACCTTTTCACTGACCTTTTCATTCAAATGAGCATTCATTTCTATTCTTCCATCAAAACCATAAAATCCATTTAGAAACAATGGTATATCGTTTAAAGGTTTTTTCAACTCCGCATTAATTTGTCCTGCAATGCTTTCAAAACCGTTAACAACACTACCCATTCCTTTTGTTACTTGAATACTTTCTACCCACGTTCCAGGCGTAAAAGAAAGTCCAAATGCTTGAGATGCACCTCGAACCATTGGTATATTTTCTTCAGTAATTAATATGTAAGGACTTTTCAAACCAAGCATTTCTATTTTTTTAGAACCTGTTAGAGCATCCGAGTGATTTACATCAACTGCTGGGTTTGTTTCAAAACTTTCAGAAAGATTACAGCAGGCTGCTTTTAGTAGTTCTTGCTCACTTATCAAAACTACATTTTGAGCCATTGAGTATATTCTTTGAGTAGGGTTTTTTTTCTTTGTGACTGTAACTTCATCCAAATCGTTGTCATCCACAGTCATGTAGTGATTAAAATACTTTTGCTGATTAACTTGAATTGTATCATTTAGAAAACCTATGTAGCTAATTATAAGTTTGCTATTATTTACTGTTTTTTCAATTGAAAATTCTCCCTCCTGATTGGTAACGGTGCCCTGACTGGAATTTAACCAGTAAATATTTGCTCCCTCTATTGGATAATCTAAATTGTCCGATTTAAATAAAACTTTTCCGCTAATCAATTCTTGTGAATAGACAAAAAACGGGAGAAAAAAAATGACAAAATATTTAAAGTATTTTTTCATTAAATAAATGCTAAGCAATTATAGTACAAAAAATGGTTAGTTGTACTTAAAATTTCGTTAAATTCATGAGGTGAAAAAAGAATCACACATGATGTCTTATGGCTACAACCCTGACTGGAGTGAGGGATCTGTCAAGCCACCCATCTTTCAAACATCAACGTTTGTTTTTAAAAATGCTGCTGAGGGCAAAAGGTTTTTTGAAGTTGCCTATGCTAAATCCAAGTTGAAGAAAAATGAACAACTTGGTTTAATTTACTCAAGATTAAATAACCCCAATATGCAAATATTGGAGGAGAGGTTGGCAATATTAGAAGGAAGTGAAGACGCGGCAGCTTTTGTGAGTGGGATGAGCGCAATTTCAACTGTTATGTTGGCTTTTTTAAAACCAGGTGATTTACTATTAATAAGTAATCCAACTTATGGTGGTACGCATACTTTTGTAAATAACTACCTAAAAGAAATTGGTGTTCATCTCATATCTTTTGATTTTGACCATAATTATGATGATATTTTGAGTAAATTAAAACAATCAGGATTAGAGAATAAACTAAAAATGATATATGTAGAAACCCCTGCCAATCCTACAAACACCCTGATTGATTTAAAAATGGTAAACGATGTAAAAAAAACCATAAGCAAAAAAATTGGTAGTGAAATTATATCTGTTTGCGACAATACATACTTGGGTCCAATATGGCAAAATCCTCTAGAGTTTGGGATAGATCTAACGTGTTATTCCGCAACTAAGTTCTTGAATGGACATAGCGATGTTATCGCAGGTGCTGTTATGGGTTCAAAAGATGTTATATCCCAAGTAAAATATTTAAGAACCTTTTTAGGAGGAATGATTGCACCATACACTGCATGGTTATTAACGCGAAGTCTTGAAACATTACATGTAAGAATGAATTATCAAGCTGAAAATAGTATCAAAATTGTTGATTTCCTAAAAACACATAAAAATGTCCAAAGCATTTATTACCCCGGAGATGAAAATATGAATCAGCGTCAAAATCAGATTTATAAGACTCAGTGCAATCATGGGGGCGCAATGGTAGCATTTACAGTAAAAGGAAACGAAAAGGGTGCTTTCAAATTCCTAGATTCATTAAATCTCATCAAACTTGCTGTTAGTTTAGGCAGTAATGAAAGTTTGGCTCAACATCCTTACTCCATGACCCATTCAGACGTTCCTGAAGAGGTAAAAAATAGTATCGGAATTACTGAAGGTCTTATAAGGTTAAGTGTTGGCATAGAATATGCAGAGGATATTATAAATGATTTAAAACAAGCTCTTGACAAAATATGAAAATCCAGTTTTCAATAATCACATTATTTATTTTTACACTGTTTTCCTGCGAAAATGAAAACTCTGACTCAAATGAACTTGATTCAGCAGAGGAAGTTCAAATTGAATTGGGTAAAACAAACCAAACAGTTGAACATAACGGTGTTACCAGATCATATGTTCAATATGTTCCAAATTCTTATAACCATGAAAATCCTACCCCACTTATAATTAATTTTCATGGAAATGGTGGTGATGCTCAAGCCTACGCTGATTCTACTGGTGATTTTTATCAATTTCATAATGTCTCTGAATCAGGAAAATTTATTGTTGTTTATCCTCAAGGAGTGATAAGGGTAAAGGGTGCTGCTGAATGGGACCCTGGAGATAATAGCAGCACAAATATTAATGATAATGATTTGTTTTTTACAGAAAAGTTAATTGAAGATATTGATAAAACATATAATATTGATCTAACTAGAGTTTATGCCGTTGGGTTCTCGAACGGTGGAATGATGGCATACGGACTCGCTTGCAAAAGACCAACCAAAATTGCAGCAATAGGAATTATGTCTGGTATAATGCTGCCAGATGACAGTTGTAATTCTAATGAGTATACGTCTGTGATTCACTTTCATGGAACTTATGATGATTCAATTCCCTTCAATGGAGAATTTGATTTTGACTCTGTTCCTTATGTTGTAAATTTTTGGTTGAACCATAATAATATTCCTCAGTCAAGCGAGACAATCACCCAACTTAATGGAGGGGTCGGTACAAAAACTGAATACAGTGGTGGGAATGGGAATACTGATTTTACACTTTATAAAATTGATGAAGAATATGGCAAAGAGGGCGGACACGTATGGTTTGGAGATGCCATCAATGGTAAAATTCCAGGTCAAATAATGTGGGATTTCTTATCTAACTATACAACGAATGACTAATTCTGTGGAATATCTTGATTAATGGTATTCATGTCTACAGAAAAATCATCTTTTCCTAGCAAATGTTTGCTAAAATAATCTGCTTTAAGCCAGAAAAAATACTCACTCATACTTCCAAATCCGTGACGTTGACCAGGTAAAATCATAAACGAAAACCTTTTATTTTCTTTAATCAGAGCATCAACAACCCTCATTGTAGCAGCGGGGTGTACGTTATTGTCCATATCACCGGTTACCAGTAACAAATGTCCTTTCAAATTTTTAGCGAGTTCTTGATTGGTATCTATTTCATATTTATAATCAACCTCTCCATTTTCATTTTCATCTTTTTGAATTCCATGATGACTTTCACTCCACCAACTATTATAAATTGAGTTGTCATGATTTCCAGCTGATGATACAGCAACCTTGAAAAAGTCAGGGTAAACTAACATTGCAGCAGTTGACATAAAACCTCCTCCTGAGTGACCAAAAATTCCAACTTTATTTATATCAATAAAGTCGTGCCTTGCTGCAAGTTGTTCAGCAACGTATTTTTTATCTGCTAAGCCATAATCTCTTAAATTTCCATAACCATAATTATGGTACCATTTAGATCTATCGGGATGACCTCCCCTATTACCTAGGGTAACAACAATAAAACCTATTTGTGCCAATCTATCCTTTCTAGTCCATCTGTAATTAGCCACAAAAGATTTGTCAACTTGCTCAGTTTGAGGACCTGGGTATACATATTCAATCAATGGATATTTTTTTGTTGAATCGAAATCAAAAGGTTTATACATAACACCATAGATATCAGTAATGCCATCATTTGCCTTAGCCTTAAATGGCTCCGGGAATTTGTAACCAGCATCAAACAAAGCAGAAAGATCTGCGGTCTCTAAACTTAGGATTACATTACCATTTGCATCTCTTAGTTCAGATTTTGGGGTTGTATTTACTCTAGAGTAATTATTGACAAAAAAACTGTTATCTCCAAAGTAACTTGTATTATTAAAATTACCAGAATTCAACTCCTTTAAATTAGATCCATTTATACTAACACTATACACAAACTCATAATATGGATCGAGATTTTTATTAAAACCGTGTGCCGAAAAAAAGACTTTGTCATTTTTTGAATCGAAATGAACCACATTCTCTACATGAAAAGGACCACTAGTTAGTCTATTTATTAATTTTCCACTTGAGTTGTATCTGTACAGGTGACCCCATCCATCCCTCTCTGACCAGTAAATAATTTCTGATTCATTCTTTATAAGTTTTATCGGTTTTCTATTGTAGATGTCATGATAGGTATTGGTTTTTTCTGTAATTAATAACTGTGGGGTGTAATCTCCTTTTTTTGCAACATATGTGTCAAGCTGCTTCTTGTCCCTGCTTATGATTTGGAAATATATATCTCCTTTTTTTGAAAGAATCATAGTAGGTTTGAAATCATCTGCCATTTCAGATTTTTTTCTAATGTGATTAAACAGATAAATATCTTTTTGGGCAGCAGTATCTAGAACAATTTCATTAATATCTTTTGAATTCACATTAAATACTAAAAGATTTGATTTGGGATATTCTTGCTCTCCGGCCATGTGATATTTATAAGTCTCTAGTTTAGGTCTTTTTCCAAGAGAATTTAGAACCCATAAATCATCAATTTTTCTGTTATCAACTTTTTTGTATACAAAACTTTGGGAATCATGAGACCATGAGATATTAACTCTTTTTCTTTCTGACTTGTCTTCTTGTCCCGAGTCCCATCTTGATCCAGTTCCATAATCAAAATACTTTTCTCCATCTTCTGTCCATTGGTTTTCTACTATTGTTGAGTCATTTTCATTCTCAACAGCTTTCAAAAAATTCTTTTTATCCATCCAAAACAAATTATAGTTTTTTGAAAAAACTACGATTGTACTATCCGGTGAAATGTTTGCCCATTTTTTCCACTTCTCTTCTTTTTTCTTTTCATTATTAAGAACCTTTAAAGAATTACCTCCAATTTTATATTCAAATAAATATTCTTTTTTTTCTTTTTTTGACGAGTCTTTCTCGCTAATAACTAACTCTTCAGATTTGACCCTAAACTGAAATGATTTTCCATCTTCAGAAAATTTAAAATTAAATCTTGGCAGGTGTTTACCATCATAAGGGTCCTTGGTGATTTCTGTTAACCAAGAGGCCATTTTATCATTATCAAATAATTGCTTTCTCAATCTTTTATCTGCATCTACTAAATAGTACTTTGACCCATCAGTTGTTTTGTATTGATACCAGAAACGATTGCCAGTTTTTAACCAATTTGGATAAACACTAGTTGAATGAACCATCTTGGCAATATTTTTAGTTGAAAATCTTGTAGCAAGATCGTAATTAGGTTTTGGATGCAAATCCTGACCGTTTGATATTAAAGAGAAAAACAGTATGAATTGAAATATAGATTTTTTAAACATATTTTTATATTAAGAGTTATTCAATTTCTATTTACCAGAAAATAGCATATAACATGGCTGTAATCAACATAACACCGAAGGCTGCTAAGTTAAATGCGGAACTTGTTGCAAAAAGCTTTTTAGTCAATACAATTCCCTTTGGATCATCTTCATTTCCCTCAAAGTAACTTATTAATGCAATAATTAATAAAGTACCAATACAAGTAACCAACATCTGATTCATAAATGGAATATTTACAAAAATGGATGCATCACTCCATCCGTTAGGTGCAACTTTAAAATACATTGCAATTGGAATAGACAAAATAACTCCCCATATCGCTGCATTATTTGTTGCTTTTTTATAAAATAAACCCATTAAAAATACAGCTAGAATTCCTGGGCTAACAACACCTGTATATTCTTGAATGAATTGGAATACCTGCCCTAAACTTCCAAGCTGAGGGGCAAGAATCATTGCGATTATTAAAGCAACTAAGCCTGTTAATCTACCTACCTTAACCATTTGTTTATCGTCCGCTTTTTTATTAATTGTTGACTTATATATATCCATGGTAAATATTGTGGATGTTGAATTAATCATAGATGCTAACGATGAAACAATTGCAGCAGCCAATGCAGCTAGAATCAACCCCTTGAGCCCTACAGGAATAAAGTTTTTAATTAACCATGGGGCAGCATTGTCATTTGCAATATTTCCTGCTGTACCTAAAAAACCCTCATTACTTAAAAGCGCCATATTTAGTTGACCTGTTTCAGGATCAAGGTTCATCACATATGCTATTATTCCAGGTAATACAACAATCAAAGGAATAATCAATTTCAAGAATGCTGCGAATACAATTCCTTTTTGACCCTCCTCCAAACTTTTTGCAGCTAAAGTCCTTTGTATTATATATTGGTTAAAACCCCAGTAATACAAATTTGCAACCCACATTCCACCAATTAAAACTGCTAAACCAGGTAAATCCCACCAAGCATCTCTACCGTTTGGGGTTATGATTTCTCCTTTAGATAATATCATTGAAAATCTTTCAGGTGCTTTGTCGTATATGTATTTTAAACCATCCACAAAACTACCTGAATCAGTAACATTAGATAATGCAAAATAAGTCATTAGTAAACCACCAAATATTAGTAGTACAACTTGAACGACATCTGTCCAAGCAACAGCAGCCAAACCGCCCCATAATGAGTATGCAGCTGCAAAGAGTGCTAACCCTACAATGCTAGTTAATAATATGCTTCCATCTCCACTGCCAATAATTGTATCCAAAGCTTTTCCACCTAAAAACAAGACGGTTGTTAAGTTAACAAACACAAATAAAGCAATCCAGAAAACAGCGAGTATTGTCTTAAGATTTGAACTATATCTTTTTTCAATAAATTCAGGAATTGTATACAATCCTTTTTCGATAAAAATGGGCAGAAAGAATTTTCCGACAACCAGTAGAGTTATTGCAGCCATCCACTCATAAGAAGCAATTGCCAATCCCAGTGCAAATCCTGAACCCGACATTCCTATGAACTGCTCGGCAGAAATATTAGCGGCAATTAAAGATGCCCCAATTGCCCACCAGGGTAGGGATTTGCCAGCCAAAAAATAATCCTCTGCACTTTTTGATTTGCCTTCTTTCTGTCTAGAAACATACAATCCAATTGACAGGATCAAAATTGCATATAATGAAAAAACTACAATATCTATTGTTGAAAAATCCATAAACTTTATTCTATTTCTGACTCATTTAACTGACGTTGATATATATAAACAGTTTTCATTTTACCGTCAATGATTTTGGCATCTACAACCCTAGATATATCGTTCATCGAGTCATCACCAAAAGATATGGAAAGTCCTGTTGTTACCCAATTCTCAACAGGCCTTTCATCAAATATCACATCAGTCGAAACAGACCAATTAATTGTCCACTGAGTATTAGGATAAGCAGTCAAAAATTCTTTGGAAAGCTTGTAGTGCTCCTCAATACCAACTACTAATTCTCCATTAGGTCCGTAAAAAGTTACATCATCATGCTCTAAACTTTGGATTGTTTCATAATCCCTAGCATTGTAAGCATCAAAATATTTTTTTATGACGTTTGTAGATTCAACGTCTCCAGAATTTATATCAACGATATTTTCTTCATCTTGTTCATAACCAATTTTAATGGTGTTTGTGTTAGAGCATCCTATCAAAAGGAAAACTATTAGAATTGTAAGGTTTTTGTTCATTTTTTTTGTTTTTAATTTATAAAATTTTATTCGGAAAAAAGTACGAAAGATGGTTAAATTTTGAGATAACATTTAATAATTTTGATTCTATCAAATAATTGTTGTTATGGCTAGTAGAAAAATATCACTCAACATTAGAAAAACTCACAGATATTTGGGTTTATTTTTAGGGATTCAATTTCTTTTTTGGACAGTTAGCGGATTGTATTTTAGTTGGACGAATCTTGATGAAATTCATGGTGATCAGTTTAAAAAAATCGATGTAAATCACAGTGAATTCTCTGAACTGATTAGCCCAAGCATGCTTGAGTTAAAAACCCCAATAAAATTTTTAGAATTAAGAGAAATTGACAATAAACCATATTACTTTATAAATAATAAAATTTTATACAGCGCAATTGATGGAAAAAGAAAAAATGAAATTAATGAGGAGGAAGCTGTCAAAATTGCTAACAAATATATTAGGGAAGATTTAAAGGTTAGTTATGTTGAAAAAATTTCCGAAACTGGACCTCATCATGAATACAGAGAAAGGCTTCTACCAGCATATGTAATTTCTTATAATACAAAAGATAATTTAAAAGCATATGTATCAACTGTTGATGGTAGATTTCAAACTGTCAGACACAGAGATTGGAGATGGTTTGACTTTTTATGGATGACTCACACGATGGACTATGAAGGTCGTGATGATTTCAACAATAAAATATTGAGGGCTTTTTCACTACTAGGATTAATAACAGTCATGAGTGGATTTCTTCTTTGGTTTGTTTCCTCGAAAACTGTAAGAAGAATTAAAAGTTTCATTCAATGAAAGAAACTTTACTCACATTAGCTATATTTTCAGTCATATTTGGTTGCTCAAATGATGAGGAGAGTCCCAAACCAATAAGTACATCAATTAATAAAATAATGACACTAGGAGCATCTAGAGTTGAGGGATCAAGACCGGATTATGAGAGTTTTCGTTACAACCTATGGAAAAATTTGATTGAGAATAATTGGACTTTTGATTTTATTGGTAGTCAATCCGATGAAGCATTTTATCCTTCTTATAATGGGTTTGACTTTGATATTGATCATGAAGGAAGAGGGGGGTGGACATCAGGTCAAATACTAGATGGTGTAGGAGATTGGTTGACAGAAACTGGTCCACCTGATATTGTTTTATTCAGTTCACCTGGGGGTAACGATGCACTTGAACAGTTATCATATTCTGAAGCAGTGTCAAATATTAATTCAATAATAGATGTTATACAATCTAGTAACCCAAACTGTATTATAATAATTGAACAAATGGCCCCTGGGCATTCAGAGATAATGACTACCGAACTAACAAATTTTTGGAATCAAATTCAACAAGAAGTTTTAGAAATAGCAGAAAATAAAACAACTGAAAATTCTCAGGTCATTGCAATAGATATGTTCACAGGTTTTGGTGATAATTTTTTAGCCGATGATGTACATTATAATGAAGATGGAGCTGAATTTATTGCAAATAGATACTACAAAATTCTTGAAAATCTATTGGATTAACTTTGTTTTCATAAATTAGAGTTAGTGAAAAAACTTGAAAGGTTTCCGAATAGCGGATATATTGGTGGAGTGTGTCACGGAGTTGGAATATACACAGGGACACCGCCAATAATATGGAGAATAATTGCTGTATTTACCCCTGCTCTCTGGGTGTATATTATTTTATGGATTTTTCTAAAAAAAGGTGATTAACAAGTAAGAAAAAAAGGAAACTTATAAAGGTATACACATAAAATAATGACCATACAAGCAGGAGACATACTTTCATACAATCGTAAAAAAACAACCATTGCAACAGAACCATTAAAACCTTATTTAGAAACCAGAAATGATGTAAGTTTTGTTTTTAAGTCTACTGCTTTAGTAAGAGGTTATATTGGTAGTTGGAAGATTAAAAATAAAAAGCTTTATCTTGTTTCTTTGGTTGGTTTTATTAAAAATAACAAAAAGGTAGACCTTAAGTATCTATTTCCAAATACAACAGAAGTTTTTGCAGTTTGGTTCTCTGGAGATATTAGAATTCCAGAGGGAGATATGCTTCAAAAAAACAATATAGGATACGCCTCTATTTTTGCAAGGGACAGAATACTCAATTTTAATAAAGGAATGTTGATTGCAGAAACTGTTATAGACAATACAAAATCAAAATCTGAATAACCCCAAAATGAAAAACCTCACTTATAAATGAATATAATAATCTTTTTAATAGGTGTAATTATATGCCTTATCTATTTTATGTCTTTTGTGTGGGAAATGAAACAGGAGGAAATGCGAAAGGAAAAGGAGTTATTAGATGGCAAATATTACTATACAAGGAATTCCTCAATCGAAAGAATTAAACAACCGAAACGAAAGAAGGGTTCTCAAAGTAGAATGAAAAATTATAATTGGAAAAAATGAAAGAGTTAATACCTAATTTAAATTGAATGAGAAACAAAAACTGGAAATTAGAAGATGATTTGTTTGTAATTGAACATGTAATGGAATACTACAAATCAAAAGAATGGAGCAATTTAATTGAATTCATTTCTAAAGAAATTGGAACCTCAAAAAGTTCCGTACAAATGAGGATTTCAAATTATGTATCAATTTTAGGAGGAAAAGGACTAGATAATTATGCCGATATTTCCAAAGAAGCTATTGAACTCTCTCTAAAAAAGTATAGTAAATCTAAAATGCTAATAGCATTCGAATAAAATCAACAAGACTAGGTCCATGAAAAAACTACTACTATTACTATTTATTTCACTTGCCTCTTTTAGTTCAATAAGTGCTCAAAATTTTTCGGGTAGTTGGGGTTATAAAATAGACGGTAAATATATTACACTTTATGGTGATAAAATTGAAAATCAAAATAATGGTGGTCGTTCTGGTACTTTGAAAGTTGCAATTTACGCAACCAACTACGCATATAATGGGGGCTATTTAAATGGTTATTTATTATATGAATACTCTCTCGATCCATTAAATGCTGGGTACTACTATTCTGATGTTTCAAAAACAGGCTGGTGCACATATCCCCCAGGTGGTAGTTACTCGTTAACCATTGTTTTGTTGGAATATATTTCTTATGAATATGAAATAGTCGACTACATAACAATGGATGGATATATGTATTTTTAAAATACTGATAAAGAAAAAACCCACCTTTTCAGTGGGCTTGAAGAATATGCAGTGGTTTGAACAAATCAACGTTTGTTTCCCATTGGAGTTGAAATTGCTCTTACCGAGCTTGTAGTTTTATCATAATACATAACATTATAGCTTTTTGATTTACTTTTTGATTTTCTTTTAACCCTTTTTTTCTTTTTAGGTTTTTTACTAGCCTCAATCCAAATGCCAATTTTTGAAAGAGCTATTTTTAATTCTCTTTTCTCGCGACTTATTAATCGAAGACTCCTTTTTTTTGGTCGGAGAATTCTTTTTCGTTTAATTTTTTTGTCGACGTTTAAATTTATCTTCTTTTGATTATACTCTTCCTTTTTTGAATTTTTAATAACCCAATTAAATACTAATTTTTTTTCTTCTTTGGTTAACTTTTCCCAGTTACTAGATTTAAAAGTTGGGTATTTATTTAGTAAATCATCAAACTTTTCTACTTTACGCATATCTCGTGGATTGGGTTTATTATAAAATACATAGTTCAAGACCTTCTTTGGTTTGCCCAAAGGAAATTTGTACAAACAACAATAAAACAACTATACGCTTAAGCATACTTAAATGTAAAGATATCTATTAGATTATAAACGTCAAACCTCACTGGGAAACTAAAGGTTCTTTGTAGAAAATATCTTGGTTTTCTAAACGTCTTTATGAATACTATGTGCCAAGTTTAGATTCATATACTTATATATCGGATTTGAGTAAGTGATTTTGCATTTTAGTAGGTAAAAAGTTTTTAACAATTTTCTTAACTTGAGTATTATGAAAAAACTGACCTTTTGTGATGAAAACTAGACCACCTAAAAAAGTAGGAACTTTGGGTTACTTTACAATTGCTGGATTAATAGGATCATTTACAGTAGTTCGTGAAAGTGATTTTCCTTTTGACAACTCATATTTGAATCTAATTCCATTTTGGATTTGTGTTTTTTTTATATCAAAATTTTGTGATTGGATTATTGCTTGGAATGAATTATATAATTATAAAAATACTATTATTAGCAAATTAGGTTTAGAAGGGAAACAAGCGGAAGCCGAAAGAAAAAGAATTGATGCAGAAGCTCGTTTGTTTGGTTTAACACAGTTGATTGATGGTTCTGGTGATGATGCAAGAGGATTAGGGTCTGACGGAGATGGTGGAAATAAAGGGGGAAGTAATGGAGATGGGGACGGTAGTAATAAAGATAGGGATGATGGAGATGAGTCCGAAGAAGAAAAGGAAAATAGATTTAGGAAAAGCTTAAAGCCTGGTTTAAACGAAGATGAGATTGATGAAATGCGTGATTTTATGAAAAGGGCTGATCATCATTTAGAAAAAATTAAAGAAAAAAGGTTTAAAAATCTGAGAAAGAAGAAAAAATGAAAAAACTGACCTTAATATTATGAAAAAGTGGTTCATCTTCTATATTACACTTCTCATTGCCCTTCTTGTGAACGGTTATTTTGGCATTTACAAAGAAACGTGGATATATTCTGAGGCTATAAATATGTTCTTGCTTTCAGTTCTTTGTTTTGCTAATGCATATGAATACTACTTAAAGAAAAAGAAAAAATGAAAAAACTAACCTTATTGCAAAGTTACAAGTAATAAAGTGTAAGTTCAAGTTTCGTATCTGAAAGTTATTGAATAGTTATTGAAAATATTACCATAATTCACATATTAAATATTTTGTAAATTGTTGATATGAAAAAACTAATTTTAATACTACTATTTATACCCGCTATTACTTATTCTCAGTCAATAAATGGAGTTCCTTTTTCAGAAATTGACTCTGAATACATTGAGATTGTAGGGACTGCCAAAGCTCTTTCAAACAAAGTTACTATTAACATTGATTTTGGACAAAGCACTAAACTACTGGGAAGCTCCAAAAAACAATTTTCAATACTGGATGAGGACAATAAAAAGGTTGAATTTAATTCAATGATTGATGCATTAAACTTTATGACTAAAAATGGTTATAAATTTGAACAAGCCTATGTGGTTACAACAGGCGGCTCAAATGTGTATCGATACTTGTTGAGTAAAGATTAAATTATTGATTTATGTTACACGTTGAACCACCGCAATTTGAAGAAGAGCGTGAGTCACGAGGTGGTTTATAATGCTAAATCGAGTGATCCTTGCATTATTGAATTATTAAATGAGTGGGGAACAAGATGAGTAAACCAAAATTTATTGCGACATTTTTATATACTTTTTTCTTTGGTTACCTAGAACTTAAATGGAGAAGGTTAGCAAGGTCTTTATCTTTAGTTTGGTTTATTATCTCTGTGGTTCCTTTTTGCATTTTAGTTATGGAGATAACCGGTACAGATGATTATGCACTGTTAGGTTTATTTCCTAGCCTAATAATTATTTTATTAATAAGCTGGGTAGTAGAACCATTTGTGGTCAATAAATCACCAAAAATTCAGCAAGATAATAACATTTCACTTTCGAAAAAAAATTGGAATCTTATTGGTAAAATATTAATTATTTTATTTGGAAGTTATATAAGCTATTCTTTTGCTGTTAAAAACGGAACCTTTCCTTATTTTGATTTTGCTTGGTACATAGGCTTTACCATAAGTCCAATGATATTCTCTTTTCCAATTTATGTATTTAAGGGTAGGAAAAACTTTTGGTACTTATTTTATAAAGCAAGTTTATATTACTGGGGTTTATTTATTTTTGGTGGTTCCCTAATCATTCTTTTTGATTCGCTATGATAGGGCAAGTTTATATTGAAACACCGCCTTACTTTGGTATCCTTTTTTTTATTGTGGTATTCATCCATATGTGCCAGGTAATTACTTACCATTATCAACAGCGAAAAGGACAATTCCCATTTATTGTATGGTTTATGTATTTATGTTTATTAAACTATTTATTGTTTTATAACACCTGGTGAATAACCTTTTAATCATCAACTCTCCCTATCCCAAGAATTAATTAATTAATTTTTTATTAATGTTTGATTAATCAAAGTTTTTTCAATTAAATTGATTTACCATATACATCGAATGGAAAGCTGCGCTCTTGGTACTGATATTTTTCTTTTACTTCTTTAAATTCATCGTTTGAAATGGAGTGGGTAGTACCATAACGATAGTAGTTGTTACACATCTTTAACCAAATAGTGGTTAGGTAAAGTTTGTTTAAGCACTTTAAAATATTTCCCTCTAAGTTGTCAGCCTGTTTACTTGAAATAACCCTACCGCTAGTTCGAGTGATTCGGCTTGTGCCAAAAGTAACCAGTTCATATAGTTCAAGTGCCATAAGTTTTTCGACAGAATCCATTTGTTTATAATTAGAGGATTTCTTGAATCTTTCCCATAGAAACAGATGAAATTTAGGAATACTTTCATTAATTATTTCATCAATAAAAGTAGAAGCCTTTACATTTGTTGAAATATCCATTTCTTGATGAATTGCTCTTTCGACTATTGATTTGTCTTGGTCTTCAGTTAGAGAGATTGCATAGTAATCGTTATCAGAACCAACAATAGAAGGGTATAATCCACAGATAAAGGCCTTATTATGTTTACCAGTAATACTCCCTTTAAAAACTAGCTTGAGACGCCCTTTATTTAATGGACTAGATTTTCCTATCTGTAATATATTTTTTCCATTAATCACGGTGTATATGTAGTCTGTTTTAGGAATATCATCCAGTTTGAATACTTGAATTACTTTACCGTGTTTTTTTAAGCTATTTAGTAATTTATCTCTGTGAGACATCAGTTATAATTTTATTAGGTTCTAAAAAAAATAAATATTAGTTATACAAATCCGGTGTTTCAACACAATACATTGTAATATCATCCCAAAGTCCAACTTTTACATCATCATTTACTAAAAAATGTATTCTTCTGACGTTGTTATTTCTCATAGTATCATTCACTTTCCAATAACCATCAAACTTTCCAGCTCCAACAATGTACACTATTGCTCCAAATGGAAACTCTTCTAGCAGATCCTGAGAAACAGACAGGTATCTATACTCATATGAGTATTTTTTATCAATGACCTCCCCCGACTCGAGCACCTCACCCTTATTGACGTGATAAATTGTAGCTGATAAACCATAAGCTTCCTTAAAGCAATATCTTACCTCGATAGGGGGATACTTACACATTTCACTGCACCAATCAGGAATGAATAACTCTTGTTGTGATTGGATAAGGCTTGTCAATAAAAGGGTTATATACTTAGGACTAATTATTTTCATACGTTATATTAATGATAGCATTACATTATACGTAAGAATTGAAAAAAAGTTTCATTTATAGACAAAAATATTTAAGTCAAAGTGGAATAAAGTAATTATTATAAATTTATGGAAATCAATCACTTACGTAATGATAAAGAAAAAACCCACTTTTTTAGTGGGCTTTAAGAATATGCAGTGTAGCGGTTTCGCTTGCTCCTCCTCTTGGGCTCGAACCAAGGACCCTCTGATTAACAGTCAGATGCTCTAACCAACTGAGCTAAGGAGGAATTTTAGTGTGGGCAAATATAAATTATTATTTTTTTTAACTCAAGCTTGTAATAAGTTTATTTAAGAAAATGCTCTAATAACATCCATTCCATTTGCATAAAGAAATAAACTAATTAATAAAATAAATCCTGCATAATGGGCATATTCTAGGAATTTATCATTCGGTTTTTTACCTGATATCATTTCATAAACTACAAACATTATATGACCACCATCCAAAGCAGGTATTGGTAAAAAGTTCATAAAGGCTAAAATAATTGATAGGAAAGCTGTCATTTCCCAAAATCTTTTCCAATCCCATTTCGCGGGGA
This sequence comes from uncultured Bacteroidota bacterium, assembly GCA_902598295.1. Taxonomy (GTDB): domain Bacteria; phylum Bacteroidota; class Bacteroidia; order Flavobacteriales; family Flavobacteriaceae; genus Eutrophosalina. Next base: position 35,714 of record CACKBA010000007.1, on the reverse strand, counting down.
AAATATTTCCTATTGTTCCAAAACCACCCAACTGAGAGGCACCTTCTCTAGTGAAAACATAACCAAATTGAGATATATAATCATTTAACTTCCAATATGCAAGATTGTAACCTTGACCAATACTTTCAAAAAACTGATACTCTTTTGTAGTTATCTTTATATCAGGCTTAATGATAATACCAATTAGTTTGTTAATTGATTCAAAAGGAACTATGGTTGAAAATTGTGCTCCACTTCTTATTAATTCTAACTCAACATAATCAGAATTGATTTTCTTTAATTCTTCAAACTCATCAAAGGATAAAATTTTAGTGCCATTAACTTTATTTATAATGTCGCCCTTTTTTATATCACTAAAGTCGGCAGGAGAGTTAGCAGTCACTGAGTCAATGACAATGTTTGCAATCGGAGTAAAAGGTGTTACACCTTCGCTAATAATTTCAAGCCCTATGTTTTCGGGGATATTGATAATTTCCCTGGATTCATTCGATCTAACGACTTCGATCGCATCAATGGATCTGGAGACTATAAGATTATTAATTTCAAATTGATCCTCGATGTCATTTCCATCAATTTTAAAAATCCTGTCACCATCTTCAAACCCAATCTTTTTCATTGACTCTGAAACATTGAATCCAGAATTTAAATCTTCAAAAGTGATTACATTTTTTCCCCAGACAAATAAAACCATTGAATATATCAGGAATCCTAAAATTAGATTTACAGTTACGCCACCTATCAAAATAATTAATCTTTGCCAAGGATATTTTGATCTAAATTCCCAGGGTTTGGGTTCAGTTTTAACATGATCTGTATCAAAACTTTCATCAACAATACCAGAAATTTTTACATATCCTCCCAAAGGTAATGCGCCAATACCATATTCTGTATCACCAACTTTTTTCTTGAAAATACTGAAGGGCCAATCAAAAAATAAATAAAATTTTTCTACTCTACATCCAAATAGTTTAGCGGGTATGAAATGACCCAACTCATGCAAAACAACAAGGATTGATAAACTAAGAATTAACTGTAGGGCTTTAATTAAAATTACTTCCACTTAATAAAATGAGCTTAAAAATAATCTTTTTTAACTTCAGAAAAAAACTGTATGATTATTGATTGAAACAATTGTAATCAACTAATTTTGAATTGATGTATAAAAAGTTTTTCAATCGATACTGGCCAATAATTTTATTTCTGTTAGTTTTTACTGTAATTGGAGTTTCGCTATTGACCGAAGCACAGACACCAGATAGAAAATTACCTATTTACAGCCCATCAATGGTAAGTACAGAATTGGTTGAGGAAGAAATTCAATATGTAAAGAAATATCACAAAATCAATCCATTTTCAATGGTTAACCAAAACGGTAAAACAGTCACTGAAATGGATTACTTTGATAAAATATATGTTGCCGATTTTTTCTTCACCACCTGTCCAAATATTTGTCCAATGATGACTGCAAATATGCTGTATATTCAAGAAAAATTAAAAGAGGATGACGTTATGCTGGCATCCTTCAGTGTAACACCAGAAATTGATACTGTCGAAGTTCTTAAGGAATATTCTTTAGATAAAGGTGTTGATGACAAAAAATGGAATTTGATGACAGGTGATCGAGAGCAAATTTATAACTTAGCCAGAAAATCATTTTTGGTAGCAAAAGTAGATCCAATGGGTGGTGAAAATCAAATGATTCATACAGAAAATTTTGTTCTTGTAGATAAAGAAAAAAGAATAAGAGGATATTATGACGGAACAAAATTAGAAGAGATGGAAAAACTATTGGCTGATATTGAAATACTCAAAAAGTCGTATGAAGAAATTTAACAACATTACTTTTTTATTGTGCTGTTCCATTTTCTTTCTTGCATTAAGTAAAGTAAATTCTCAGGAACTCATAATTGGGGAGGAAAGAGTAGAACCTGGTATTGTATTTATTTTTGAGGGTGCCATTAAGGATACTGTTTACCCTGAATCAACAAATTTAACGGAAGATGAAACAAATGTTCATATTGAAGCAAGGGTTAATTGGGATTCTGTAAATATTCCAGATGGTGCTATTCCTGATGGGTTTATCCCATACCTAAGAATTACCTCTACTATTTATAATGAGACCACTGGATTGAAAACTTTTGTTGATTTAATTCCGCATATAAATCTCATCGATAATTTTCATTATGCAAGAAACATTTCACTACCAGGTAAAATTAACGACAAGTACACTGTTGTCTTTAAAGTTAATCCCCCACATGAGTTTGACTTGGCACTACACAACGACTGGTTAAAGCTATATGGTAAAAATCTTTTTAATAATTCAGAATTTAAATACACACAAATAGATTTTGAAGAGATAGCAAAAGCGACTAGGAAATAAAAAAATCATTTCAATCTTTTTTCATTAATTTTAGTTTACTTAAAAAATTGAAAATGAAAAAAATATTATTTATTCTATCCATAATTTTTATTGGATGTGAAACTCAAAACAATAAAGACAATGCCACTTGGTCATTCGATGCATCAACTGGGGATTATATTGAATGGCAAAGCGAAAATGATTTTGCTAATGAGATGACAAATGCTGCATTTGGTCATCTTTACAATGTTGAGTATGAAAAAGCAAATGTATTTTTTGAGAAAGCATTGGAATATGATTCATCTCTTTTTGGACCACATGTAGTACTTGCAGGTTTGGCTCCGGCTGGTTCTGAAAAAGAAGCTATGCATGTAGGAAAAGCAAAAGAGAATGTTGCTGAAAAAAATGAAACCTCAAAAGTTTTTGTTTCTCTTCTAGATTTGCCCAGACAATCTCGTTGGTGGCCTCTAATTGGTCCCGGTGCCCATGATAAATGGTCTGAAATGAGATCTTTAGAACCTAAAGGAAAACTTATTCATTATTATTACGCTTTCAGTATTCCTGGAATGGAAAATAAAATAAGTGAAATGGAATCTTTATTGGCTGAACTTAGGGATGGTGTTGGTGATAGTGAATCACTGGCGGTTAGTGGAGATCATTCATATATGATTGCACCAATTGTCAATGTACTGGGTTACTTCTATTATGGTATGGGTGATAAAGAAAAGGCAAAATCACTATTTGAGGAATATATTAAGTTGTATCCAAATGGGTACAATCCATACGATTCAATGGGTGAGTTTTATTACAATGAAGGGGATTTAGAAAATGCTAAACTTTATTATAGCAAGGCTGTTGAAAAATATTATGCTGCAACAGTTGCAAATGGTAGGTTGAGTGAGTTGAATGATTGATTATCCTAAAGTTGTTAATGTTTGTTCCGTGGGAGGATTACTAAATCCATCTTCGAGTCGTGTTCTTATATGATAGGTACTCTTCACCAAATTTTTCTGTAAGAAAAATCTCTTCTCTTTTTATTTGAAATCTGTTTATCCAAAGATAAAAAAAGAGAGGAGTTAGTATTGAGTAAATGTTTAGATAAAAAATTGAGGAAGAAATAACTATCATTAACAAACCTAAGTACATAGGATTTCTTGAGTATTTATAAATTCCTGATGTTACTAGTTTATTGACTTTCTTAAACTTGATTGGATTAATCGTGGTTTTTGATTTCTTAAATTTTAATACTGGATTTAATAAAATAAGTATGCCAACAAAGAGTATAAAAATCGATATTAAAGTTTGGAACGGTATGTGAATTAAATCAATTTTTTTTGATGAAAAATAAGTAGATGTAACTAAAATTAAAACTACTAACGGGGGAGGAATTTTTGAGAACTTTTCCATTTTCCAATACTAAATTAATTTCTTTTCTTTTACTAACCCAATGCAACATCCAGAGACATCATAACAATAAATCCCGCAATAAGACCCATAGTTGCCAAATCGGTATTTCCGCCTCGTTGACTTTCAGGGATTACCTCTTCAACTACAATAAAAATCATTGCACCAGCAGCAAATGATAATGCATAAGGGAGAATAGGCCAAACCAGCATCACAAGAGCTGCTCCAATTACAGCAAATATTGGTTCAACAATTGCTGATAGTTGACCCCAAAACCATGATTTTCCTCTGGACAATCCTGCTCTTCGAACTGGCATAGAAACTGCAAAACCTTCGGGAAAGTTTTGTAAACCGATTCCAATTCCAAGCGCAACAGCAGCACCCAAAGTATAAACGTTTGCAAAATCGGGAATGAAAAGTGCACCAAATGCAACACCAACTGCTAAGCCTTCAGGAATATTATGAATTGCTATAGCTAGAACTAGTAAAGACGTTTTTTTAAGGTCAGTTTTTGGTCCTTCTGCTTCTTTCAATTTTCCAAAAATATGTAGGTGAGGGATGGATTTATCCAAAACAAACATAAAAACAGCACCCAAGAAAAATCCAATGGCAGGTGGCAAAAATGAGGGAAGGGAAGATTGACCCAATTCATTTTGAATCTCAACGGCTGTGATTGCAGGTGCAATCAAAGACCAGAAACTTGCAGCTATCATGACTCCAGCAGTAAAACCCAAAGCCATGTCCAAAAACTTTCTATTTGTTGATTTGAAGAAAAAAACCAAAGCAGCTCCACAAGCCGTCAGAATCCAAGTAAAAAGCCCAGCGTATAAGGCCATTAAAATTGGACTGTCTTGTTGTTCAAAAAACTCTAAAATTGAATTTAATATATTTTCCAATTGAAAAAATTTCAAAGAAAACTAGGTTTTCTTTTGCTCACACAACAAATATAATAACTAATAATTTCTTTTTAATAATAACTCACTGAGCAATATTAAATTGGAGTTTTTAGGAAATTTTGGATGCAAAGATTCAATATCAGAAGTTGCATTATTTGAGTAATCCTGAATTAATTTTTTTAGAGAGTTCTCAACGTCACTCTCAATAAATAAGGATTTGATTTTATCAATTTTCACATCATCAGTACTAATGCTTATATAATCATTGTATTTACTTAATTGTGTTTTTGAAGCTGTATTGATAAACAAATGGTGAAGAGCTGTTTTTTTGTTGTTGACTACATCCTGTCCGACTCTTTTTCCGATTATTTTCTCTTCACCAAAAAGATCTAAATAATCGTCCTGAATTTGAAAAGCAATACCAAGATTCAAACCGATATCGTACAAAATATCTAACTCACTTGATTCCAGTTCATTGATAATGCCTCCCATCTTCATTGAAGACGCGATTAAAACTGAAGTTTTTTTGGTAATCATTTCGATATAATCATTAAAATCAATATCTGTCTTTTTTTCAAATTCAATATCTAGTTGTTGACCTTCACAAACCTCCAAGGCTGTGGAGTTAAAAAGTTTTAAAAGATCTTTCTGGATCTTAGACTCATAAAAATCTAAAAATTTTGTAGCCATTATTAACATTGAATCTCCAGAAAGTATTGCTTGATTGACATTCCACTTTTCATGAACAGTCTCAAAACCCCTTCTTTTCTTTGATGAGTCCATGATATCATCATGAAGCAAAGTGAAATTATGAAACATTTCATTTGAAAGTGCTGCAGGAATTGCAAATGAATGATCATTATTATATAATGAATTGGTTAAAAGTGTAAACAAGGGTCTGACTCTTTTTGATGGCAACTTCAAAAAATACTTTACTGAATCGTATAAAGAATTTTGTTTTAAAGAGTTGATGTATTTATCAATTTCATTTTCTATCAACTCTATCTGAGATTTGAATTTTATCATTAGTCAAATCAAAAATACATCATTAATGGTATAGATTAAAATTCGAACAAATTATTTAATTTATTTATTAGATATTTGTATCAATGTATAGAAGTCACAATTGTGGAGAACTCCGAATTAAACATGTCGGACAAGAGGTTAAACTTTCCGGGTGGATTTATAAAATAAGGGATAAAGGTTCATTGATATGGATTGATTTAAGAGATAGATATGGAATTACTCAAATAATTATAGACACAAATGAGTCGAGCAAAAACCTTGTTGAACAAGCTAAAAAAGTTGGAAGAGAGTATGTTATTTCAGTAAAAGGAACAGTTAAAGAAAGAGAATCCAAGAATCCTAATATTGGAACTGGGGATATTGAAATCACGATGCAAGAAATTGAAATACTCAACAAATCCAAAGTACCTCCATTTACTTTGGATGAGAATACTGATGGTGGTGATGAACTAAGAATGAAATATCGTTATCTAGATATTAGAAGAAACTCCATTAAAAATAATTTAATCTTCAGAAATTCTGTTACACTAGAGATTAGGAAGTATTTGAATGAGTTGGGATTTATCGATGTTGAAACACCTTATTTAATCAAATCCACACCCGAAGGTGCAAGAGATTTTGTTGTTCCATCTAGGATAAACAAAGGTGAATTTTATGCCCTCCCTCAATCTCCTCAAACATTCAAACAACTTTTAATGGTTGGTGGAATTGATAAATATTGCCAAGTGGTTAAATGCTTTAGAGATGAAGATTTGAGATCAGATCGCCAACCTGAATTTACTCAAATCGATTGTGAAATGTCTTTTGTAAATCAAGATGATGTTTTATTGGTATTTGAAAACCTGATTAAAAATATTTTCAAAAAATGCATTGGTGTAGAGTTAGATAACTTCCCCAAAATTTCATACTGGGAAGCAATTGAAAATTATGGTTCTGATAAACCGGACACCAGATTTGATATGAAAATTTTTGATTGTACAAAAAGCAGTAAAGGAAAAGGGTTTAAAATATTGGATGATTGTGAATATGTTTGCGGTATTACAGTTAATTCGGTTGAACCCTTATCCAGAAAACAAATCGATCAATACACGGATTGGGTTAAACAACCTCAAATTGGTGCAAAAGGATTAATATGGATTAAGCACAATAGTGATGGCAGTTTTAAATCCTCAATCGATAAGTTTTACAATCATGATGAACTTTTAGAGATTACTGGAAATTTTTCAAAAGACTCAACAACGTTTCTAATTTCAGGAAACAAAATGAAATCTTTGACTCAGCTTGGACAACTTAGATTAAAAATTGCAGATGATTTAAAATTAATCGATCCAAAAAAATTCTGTCCTCTATGGGTAAATGACTTCCCGCTTTTTGATTGGGATGAAGACGATAAGAAACATCATTCCATTCATCATCCATTTACCTCTCCAAAAGACAAAAACATCCATGAGATTAAAGAACCTTCGAATGTCGTTGCAGATGCTTATGACCTGGTTATTAATGGAAATGAAATTGGTGGTGGATCTATTAGGATTCACAATAGAGATTTACAAAATCAAATTTTTTCAATATTAGGATTTAGTGAAAAGGAAGCCAAAGAGCAATTTGGATTTTTAATGAATGCATTTGAATATGGAGCTCCTCCTCATGGTGGTATAGCATTGGGGCTGGATAGGCTAGTTGCAGTAATGAATGGTGATAATTCAATAAGAGATTATATTGCTTTTCCAAAAAATAATAGCGGAAAAGATGTAATGATTGACAGTCCCTCTCCAATTGATAATAATCAACTCGATGAACTTAATATAAAGTTGAAATAAATTGCTCTACAAAATAATCCTTTACATAATTTTCATTGCCAATCTCTTAATGATATTCTATGGCATTTACCTAAACAACCAAGTTTATGGGAGTGGTGAGAAAATCATTGGAGCCGGGGTTTTGGTTTTTTGCTTTATTTTTTTACCGCTTTTTCTATACTACAGATACAGAAATAAAAATATTGAAGACTATATATATAAGGACTAAGACTTGAGTTTTCTTTGCTTTATGAAAAAAGCATCTATCAGCAATTTACATTCTTTTGAAAGTATGCCGCCAGAAACTTTTGTTTTTGGATGAAGTTTTGTGTTTAGTTTTCTATATCCTCTGTGGGAGTCACTTGCACCAAAAACAATTCTACCAATTTGAGCCCAAGCAAGTGCTCCAGCACACATTTGACACGGCTCTAATGTAACGTAAATTGTACACTCTTTTAAATATTTACCACCCAAATAACTTGAGGCTGATGTAATTGCTTGCATCTCTGCGTGCGCAGTTACATCGTTTAAAAGTTCAGTTAAATTATGAGCTCTGGCAATGATATTTTCTTGAGCCACAATGACTGCTCCAACGGGAACTTCATTTTTTTCAAAGGCAAATTTTGCTTCCTGAATTGCCTTCTTCATAAAAAAAATATCTTTTTCTTTTTGATTCATCAACTCAGTTTTTCATACCATTCCAATGCAAGACCATCTGTTAAACTAGCAATAAAACAACTAACATCTAAAAGGTTGGTGTATACATCCACATCTTTATTTAAATAATCTTTTGGAATGCACTCAAGAGCAAGTTCATCAAAAGCGTTGAGATTGTCATCCCTCCAATTCATGACAGAATTTGTGAAGGTTTTTAAAAGAAAATTTAAAACCTTGTAACCCGTGAGTTCTTTTTCAATGACCTCAGAAGACTTGTATACTTTTTCAACACTAACTTCAATTATGCTTTTCATTTGTGATTTAAACTTGCTTTTTGATAATAGTGAAGATTCAAAATTTCCATTTAAAATTTCTTCTTCGTTTTCAATAAAAATTTGAACAGCTTCTTTGATAAGTGTGTTGATAGCTAAAGCTCGTAAGTAAGAAACTCTTTGTGACTTTAAATTCATCTTGTTGTATTTTTCCTTATCGATAGACTCTGCAACGAGTTTTACCAAAAATTCCAAAGCATATTCTTCAGGAATCCATCCTAAATTTATTCCATCTTCAAAGTCAATTAAGGTGTAACAAATATCATCAGCAGCTTCAACCAGAAATGCCAAAGGGTGTCTCATGTAATTTGACTCCGATATTTTCAATCCCAATTCACTAGCAACATCATCGAAGAATTTCGCTTGATTTGAAAAGAACCCATATTTTTTGTCCTTAATGTTTCCTGTTTTATCGTCGGGCAGGGAAAGTTTTGGGTATTTTGTAAAAGCTCCAAGTGTTGCATAACTTAATCTCAAACCACCTGGTGAACCTATTTTTGATTCTGTCAATATTTTAAACCCATTTGCATTTCCTTCAAACTTACACAAATCATTATACTGAATGTCTGTCAGTAAATCTTTGTATTTTTTTCCATCCCCAATTTTAAAAAAATCACCAATGGAGGATTCACCACTATGACCGAACGGAGGGTTGCCTATATCGTGAGCCAAACATGCAGCAGCTACAATGCTTCCAAAATCATTAATCTGAAATTTATGGATATGATCTAGTTGGGGATATTTATTTAATATATGCTTGCCGATTATCCTGCCTAAACTTCTACCAACAACAGAAACTTCGAGACTATGAGTTAGGCGAGTGTGAACGAAACTTGTTTTAGAAAATGGTACTACTTGTGTTTTGTCTTGTAAGCTTCTAAAAAAGGAAGAAAAAATGATTCTATCATAATCAACATCAAATCCAACTCTTGTATCATCCTGTTCAGCCCTTAATCTTTTGACATTGTCGCCATGTCTTTTAAGAGATAGTAGGTCTTCCCATTTCATTGATGCAATTTAAATATTTTTAGATACAGGGAAGATGAAAAAATGAATGTTTTTGGGTCAATAATTTTTAATAAACTAAAAATTAAATGGTTTATGGACAAGTTCCCCTATAAATAAAATTTTAAAGTTTAATTTTCATGAGCCTAGCACTTGAACTGCTGCTCTCATCTTCAGAAGTTATCCAAAATGTATTTTCATCAATAATTTTTATTGCCTCAACCTGAGTCTTGCCAATTGGAATTTCATACATGTTAATTTTATGATCTTTATTATTTAAACTAAAATCATTTACTACTAAAATATAGTATTCATCAAAATTGATTGTTGATGTCAAAACTAATGTATTTGTTTTTTTATCATAGTCTGCTCCTGTAACTATTGATTCAGTATTCAAACTGCCAATTTTTTGTGCCTTAAAATTTCCTCCATATTTGGGTAGGGAATAAATCTCTGTAATTTTTTTTCTTTTATTTTTTGTGAATATTAATAATATATCGCCGAAAGAAATTAGAGCTTCAGCATCGTACTCTGATCTTCTATAAATTCTTTTGAATTTTTTTTGTTCTGGATATAAAAAATTTATTATTTCTGGGTTTTCATTTGATGACTTATCAATTGGAATTTTAATAATTGATAGGTTTTTTCTAGTATCATAATTATTTCCAAAGTCAGCTATGTAGACATAATCGGAATCAGCAGCTAAACTCTCCCAGTCGTTATTTTTACAGCAATTTAATTTTCTTTCATCCAAAATATTTCCTGATTCGTTAATGTAAAATAACACAGGATCATTTCCAGAATCATTGATTGTTACTAATTGTTTATTTATAATTTCCAGCCCTGAAGTTTCGTCTAATTTTTTAGAAAGATTGATATCCTCAACTACGAGCTGTGAAAAAATTATATTACTTGTAAAAAGAAAAAAAATAATTTTAAAAATTTTAACCTTCATTCTTAATGTTAATTTAACATGATTTATGTTTATAAGAAAGATATTTGTGTAAACAAAACTAAAACAATGAATACAAAAAAATTATCTTTCACAATCTTAATAATTTTTTTTAGTCTTAATATTTACACTCAAGATACAAATAAGGGTGACATTTTTTCTACTATATTTTGGAATTACAATACAGATTTATCTTCTGATGCCAGGAAAAAAAATTCCTTTGAAGTCGAAAGAGTTTATTTAGGATATAAATTTAAAGTAGATGATAAAATATCTGCTAAAGTAACATTTGACATAGGAAAAAATAATGCTGGAAGTGATTATACTGCATTTTTTAAAAACTGCTCAAATTGACTGGAACTTAAAAGATAATTTTAAACTTAGTTTTGGTATGATCGGGAATAAACAATTCAAGTATCAAGAATCCATTTGGGGATATAGATATATGTATAAAACATTTCAAGATGAGAATAAATTTGGAAGCAGTGCCGACTTAGGAGTTAATGGAGAAATTGAAATTTCCGAAAATTTAAAAATGAATTTATTTATATTAAATGGAGAGGGTTATAAAAATATCCAAGACGATGATGGATATATGAAAATTGGTGGAAATTTAATATATGAAATTGGCAATGGATTATCCTTGAAATTATATTATGACTCAGAACCAGGTACAGCGAGAGATGATACCAATGATGAATTTAATGTATCAAATGTTGGTTATTTTATTGGTTATGATAAAAATAAAACCAGAGCTGGGTTAGAGTATAATGAGATGTTAAATGCTAAAACATATAAAGACCCATTTAGTGACCACAACCTTTCAGGATTTTCTGGATATATTTCTCAAAATTTTTCTGAAAATTCCAGTTTATTTTTCAGATATGATTCTTTAGAATCAAACGTAATTTCAGGCAACTCTGAGCCGTGGAACTCTGATAAAGATGGTAAACTTATGATTTTGGGATACGAGTATGTAGTCACTAAAGGGTTTAAGCTCAATTTAAATTATAGAAACTATAATTACACTGATAACTCAATTAATAATAAATCAATGGTATTTATAAATGCCGAAATAAAAATATAATTATGAACTTACTTAACTTTCAATTACTTTTAAGTAGCAATATACTAACAAATTTTGCTGATAATATGGATGTGTATTTTATAATGATTGTTGCCTTAGCTTTTTTAGCTATAGGTGATCTTGTTGTTGGTGTAAGTAATGATGCTGTGAATTTTTTAAATTCTGCTCTTGGCTCAAAGGCAATTTCTGTTAGAAAAATTATGATACTAGCTAGTTTGGGAGTATTAGTTGGCTCTGTATTTTCAAGTGGAATGATGGAAGTTGCAAGAAAAGGAATTTTTAATCCAGAAATGTTATTGTTTTCTGAAATCATGATAATATTTATGGCTGTTATGATTACTGATATATTATTATTAGATTTTTTCAATACTTTGGGACTTCCAACATCTACAACTGTCTCTATAGTTTTTGAACTGTTGGGAGCTGCAGTTGCAGTTTCACTAATAAAGATTTCTGGCTTAGGAAGTGAATTCAGTGATTTAGTAAATTATATAAATATTGAAAAAGCATCCCAAATAATACTTGGAATTTTGCTCTCGGTTTTTATAGCTTTTTCGATCGGTGCTTTAGTTCAATTTATTTCAAGAACATTATTATCATACAACTATGAACAAAAATCCAAGTGGGTTGGTTCTGTTTTTGGAGGAGTAGCTTTAACCTCAATTTCATATTTCATCTTGATGAAAGGAATAAAAGGAACATCTTTTGCAAAAGAGAGCTACGATTTATTGGATGGGTCAACAATATCCTCTTTTTTAGAGACAGAAGTATTAATGATATCAATAGTAAGTTTTATTTTATTATCATTAATATCATACTTTTTAATTTTTTTACTTAGAGTAAATATTTACAAATTAATTATCGGGGTAGGTACATTTTCATTAGCACTTGCTTTTGCAGGAAATGACTTGGTAAACTTTATTGGTGTTCCTATTGCCGCTTGGCAATCATATGAAGCCTGGATAGCTTCAGGTGTTCCTGCAGACATGTTTTCAATGGAAGTTCTTTCAACTAAAGTTCCAACTCCTAATTTACTATTATTCTTAGCTGGTATGGTAATGGTTGTCACACTTTGGATATCTTCAAAAGCAAGGAAAGTTACCAAAACCGAAATTGACCTTGCCAGACAAAGAGATACTAAAGAAAGATTTCAGCCAAACTTTATCTCAAGAGGATTAGTAAGGTTTTCATATAATTTAGCTAATTACACATCGCTAATAGTTCCTAGAAAATTAAGAGAGAAGATAAATGCTCAATTTGAAGTTCCAAAGATAGAAATGAGTTCAAACAAAGCTGTTGAATTACCAGCCTTTGATATGATTAGGGCTTCAGTGAATATGATGGTGGCTGCAATTTTAATCTCAATTGCAACTTCATTTAAATTACCCTTATCAACCACTTATGTTACTTTCATGGTAGCCATGGGTACATCACTTTCTGATAGAGCATGGGGATCTGAAAGTGCTGTCTACAGAGTTGCAGGTGTGTTAAATGTAATTGGGGGGTGGTTCTTTACAGCATTTATAGCATTTACGGCTGCAGGTGTTATTGCATTTTTAATACACCTCGGAGGACCAACTGCCATTGCAATTTTGATATTTATAGCCCTATTAATTTTAGTTAGAAACTACGTCTCGCACAAAAAAGAATTGGATGAAGAAAAAAACTCTGATGCACTGACAAAGGCTGAAAGCAAATCAATTCAAGGGGTAATTGATGAAAGTAGAAGTAATATATCCAAAGCATCAAAAAGAATAAAAAAAATATACAGCCAATCAATACAAGGTCTAGCTACAGGAAACCTGGATAACCTGAAGAAAAACCGAAAGGTCGTTGCGAAGTACTCTGAAGAAATTGACGATTTGAGAAATGATTTGTTTTATTTTATTAAGAACTTAGATGAGTCCACAATAAAGGGAGCAAGTAATTTTTATATCAATGTGTTAACTTACTTACAGGATATAGCTGAATCACTTCAATATATTTCTAAGATTACTTATAAACACATTAACAACAATCACAGAAATCTTACTTTTAATCAAATCAGAGAACTACAAGAGATAGAAAGTGAATTGAGCACTTTGTTTGATGAAATTCAGATAATATTTTCAAAGAACAACTTATTAGAACTAAGTAAAGTGATTGGGAAAAAACAAGATCTTTACTTATCGCTGACGGGTAAAATTGATGCTCAAATTCAAAGGATTAAGGAAGAAGAGTCTAGCCCTAAAAACACTACCCTTTACTTCAGCACTTTAATTGAGAGTAAGAATCTGGTGGAGAAAACAATGGATCTTCTTGAAACATATTCAAAATCAATAGAGGGTAACTAAAACATGGGTTTTAGGTAACAAGCATAATGAAATAAGTGACTAAAATTACATTTAATTAATGAAAAGAATTTTGGTATTGTGTACTGGTAATTCTTGCAGGAGTCAAATGGCTGAGGGATACTTGAAAGGATTTTTAATCGGAAAAGCTGAGATTTACAGTGCAGGTGTAGAAAACCATACGATTAATAAAAACGCAATAAAGATTATGAAAGATGATGGTGTTGATATTTCCCAAAATGAAAGTAATCATATATCAGAGTTTGAAAAAATTGATTTTGATTTTATTATCACAGTTTGTGATCATGCGAACGAAACATGTCCTAGTTTTTTTTCAAACAAGGCTGTGAGAATTCATAAAAATTTCTTTGATCCGTCTAAAATTAAGGATGAAGAAAAACTAATTTTTGGTTTTGAAAAGTCTAGAAATGAAATCAAAAAGTTTTGCCAAGAATTTTGTGCAACATATTTTTAAATTTTTTAAAAAAGGGATTTTTATTTTTTTGAATAAATTACGTAAACAAAAAAATAACTGTTCACTAATTCTAAAAATGTATATTTCAATTTATTTTCAGATTTTAAAAAAATTTAAAATTTTACTGAGATAAATTACTATATAAAATGTGAATTATTACGTACATTACAATAATTTTTTTTAAAAAAACCTATGTTGAAAACTTTGTTGAAAAAGTTACTTGACCACCTTTTGAAGCAGGTAAAATAAGTCAGAACTTCACTTGTGGTAAAAATTTAGAATTTACCGTTTGCCTTTAAATTATTATAATACATTATGGAGATAGAATATATTATCAAGAGAGACTTCAGCACCAAACCTTTCAACTTGGATAAGATCACTGGAGCCATCCATAAAGCTATGAAAGCAGTCGGAATTGGCAGTCAAGAAAATGCACAGGATGTTGCATTGTCAGTTTACCAAAGGTTAATCGGTCGAAAAAATAATGATCAGACATATGTCCCTACAATTGAAGAAGTGCAAGATATCGTAGAGAATGAATTAATGGATACTAAGTTTAAGGAAGTTGCAAAGGCATACATTCTTTACAGAAACAAAAGAACCCAACAAAGACAGACTGATTTATTCGAAAAACGAATCAACCTTAAACCCTATGAATATCCACATCTGTACGAATATGTTCCAGCAATAAGACATTCTTATTGGATTCACACTGAATTTAATTTCACTAGTGACATACAAGACTTTAAAATACAACTCACGGATTCGGAACGAAACGCAATCAAAAATACAATGTTAGCCATCTCCCAGATTGAAGTTGCAGTAAAATCATTTTGGGGGGACATATACCACAGAATTCCCAAACCAGAAATTGGGTCAGTTGGATCAACTTTTGCAGAAAGTGAAGTCCGACATGCTGATGCCTACTCGCACCTATTAGAAATACTTGGTCTAAATTCTGAGTTTAAAGAATTAAAGAAAAAACCTGCCATCATGAAAAGGGTAAGATACTTAGAAACAGCACTAAAAAATTCCAAAAGCGATGATAATAAGGAATATGCCCAATCAGTCCTTCTATTTTCTCTGTTCATTGAACATGTTTCTCTATTTTCTCAGTTTCTAATCATAATGGCTTTCAACAAGCATAAAAATATGCTGAAAGGAATTTCAAATGTAGTTGAAGCGACGTCCAAAGAGGAGCAAATTCACGGAGACTTTGGAATTGATTTAATAAAAATTTTACAAAAAGAAAACCCAGAATGGTTCACAAAAAATTATCATGAAAGCATTCGACAAATGTGTAAGGATGCTTTTGAAGCAGAAAGTGAAGTGGTTGACTGGATTTTCGAGAAGGGTGAATTAGATTTTTTACCAAAAGCAGTAGTCAACGAATTCCTAAAAAACAGATTTAACAATTCCCTAGAGAGCATTGGCATTGAAAAAGTGTTTGATGTGGATCAGGATTTGGTCTCAGAGACAGAATGGTTTGATGATGAAATCATAGGAACTAAACACGGTGACTTTTTTGTTAAGAGATCGATAAATTACAGTAAAAAAACACAAAGTATAACAAGCGAAGACCTATTCTAAAGTATGCAAACCGACAACCTAACTACCGAAAAAACATTCGCTTGGCTCAACGAAAATAGCAGAAAGTTTCTTGCTGCCGGGTACTTAGGTGAAGGGATTACAGCTGAAGAGCGTATTGCTAATATTGCCAAAAGAGCTGAAGAAATACTCCAAATGCCGGGATATGCTGAAAAATTTTATCATTACATGTCAGAAGGTTATTATTCTTTAGCCTCACCTGTTTGGTCAAACTTTGGGAAAGAACGAGGGCTCCCAATTAGTTGTTTTGGTTCTCACATTGATGATGACATTGGAAATATTTTATATTCTCAATCCGAAGTTGGAATGATGTCCAAATTGGGCGGGGGAACATCTGGTTACTTTGGAAAGATCAGACATCGAGGAGCTGAAATAAAAGACAACGGACAAGCATCAGGTGCTGTTCATCTGATGAAACTGTTTGAGTCCATGGTTGATGTTGTCAGTCAAGGCTCGGTTAGAAGAGGTCGTTTTTCTCCATATCTTCCGATCGATCATCCTGATATTATGGAATTCCTAGAAATAGGAAAAGAGGGAAACCCAATACAAGAACTAACACACGGAGTCACAGTAACCAATGACTGGATGCAAGAAATGATTGACGGAGACAATGACAAAAGGACTGTTTGGGCCAAAGTGTTGCAGAGCCGTGGAGAAATGGGTTATCCATATATTTTCTTCACTGACAACGCAAACAATAACGCAGCAGATGTATATAAAGACAAAAAGTTGCCAATCTATGCAAGTAATTTATGTACAGAAATTATGCTGCCCTCAGATCACAGATGGTCTTTTGTTTGTGTTTTATCAAGCATCAATGTATTGCATTACGACAAGTGGAAGGATACAGATGCTGTTGAAACAATGATTTATTTCCTTGATGCAGTAATAACAGAGTTTCTTGAAAAACTTGAGAGATATAAAAACTCCCCAAACTTAGATGATCAACAAACTTTCCTCTTCATGGAAAGGGCTTATAATTTTTCTAAAGACAACCGTGCGCTTGGTATGGGAGCCTTGGGATGGCATTCCTTATTGCAGTCTAAAATGCTACCCTTTGATAGTCAAGAAGCTTACAATTTAAATAGCGAAGTTTTTAAACTAATCCAAAAACGCTCAAATGTTGCTTCCAAGCACTTAGCAGAAAAATTTGGGGAACCTGAACTTCTCAAAGGTTATGGAAGAAGGAATACAACCCTAAATGCAATCGCTCCAACTACATCATCTGCGTTTATATTGGGTCAAGTATCTCAAGGTATAGAGCCAATATGGTCAAACATTTACGTTAAGGATATCGCAAAAATTAAAACAACTATTAAAAACCCTTTTTTAGTTAAACTTCTTGAAGACAAAGGTATGAATACACCAGAGGTCTGGAAAGAAATAAGAGATATGGATGGTTCTGTCCAAGGTCTAGATTTCTTATCTGAAAATGAAAAAGAGGTCTTTAAAACATATCCAGAAATTGACCAATTATCAATTATATATCAAGCAGCCAATAGACAAAACTACATAGATCAAGGTCAGTCACTCAACATAATCATTCATCCAGATACCCCAACCAAAGAAGTTAACAAAATTCACGTTACAGCATGGAAACTAGGACTAAAGTCTCTGTACTATCAGCACAGTATGAATGCAGCACAAAAGTTCAAACAGAAAAAAGAGTGTGAAAGCTGTGAGGGTTAATTTGTCTAAGGTTTATCAGTATACATAATATCACCCATTTCAATGATTAAATATTTAATCCTATCCTTATGTCTAATTGTGCTTGGTATAAATGTTTTTTATTATGACTTTAATTATGCATTACTTTCATCGGAAAATAGGATTTCATTGATTGGAATGCTAGCAACATCTTGTGCTGCGCTATTAATTATAATCTTCATACTATCAGAAAAAGTTGGTAAAATCAATAAGGATTAGCGATTTGAACTACCTCAACACCAGCATCTTTTAAAAAATCAATTCCTGTAGTATCCTTGTACTGGTCTATATAAACCACCCTTACAATACCTGCTTGGTAAATCAATTTACTACAATCCTTACAGGGTGAAAGAGTAACATATAATGTTGCTCCTGAACATGATTGTGTTGAAGAGGCAACTTTCATTATTGCATTTGCCTCTGCATGAAGCACATACCACTTGGTGTAGTTTTCTTCATCTTCACATATATTCTCCATACCTGTTGGAGTACCATTATAGCCATCTGAAATTATCATTCTGTCTTTGACTATCAAAGCTCCGACTTTTCTTCTTTCGCAATAGGACAAGTTGCCCCACTCCCTAGCCATTTTTAAGTACGTTTTGTCGTATTTGTTCTCCTTATTTTTCACCTAAAAAAATATTAGTATAGTTAGTAAACAAATTAGAATTGACATAATTTTTATGAAGTTTTTTGAGAAAAAATTACGCCCTGAGTTTAATATTGTTGAAAGTAGTAATACAAAAAATACAATGATGATTTGAGCAATCTCTACGCCAATCGTGAAACCTAGTAGCGGTGTGAATTCAATTTTATCGGAAAAAGTGATTTGATCATAGAAACCTGCAAATCCAAATCCGTGAATTAAACCAAACAACAACGACACAAAATAACTTAATGAAGAATTTTTTATTTGAACTTTTAAAATCAAATTACTAACTGCTGAAAATAGAATTGTTATTGGAATTAAAAACTCAATGATATTCAAATCAGGATTGTATATACCATAAGTTGAGATAAATAAGGAAAATGTGTGACCAATTGTAAAAAAAGTGACTATCCAAAATAAACTATAGTATCTCTTGAATGTGTAAGGAAGTGTAATTGAACTTAGAAATAGCAAATGATCATAAGCATTAATATCTAAAATATGATTAATACCAACTTTTAAGTAAAACAAAAATGTATCCATTATTTTATTGCTCTTTCTTTTTTTATTTTTTCGTAAGCATCTTGAATTTTCTGAAACTTTTCCTTGGCAACTTTCTTATAACTCTCATCTAAGTTTTGAATTTTATCAGGATGATGAATTTTAACCAATCTTCTGTATGAACTTTTAATTTGTTCATTAGTTGCATCACTACTAACTTCCAATATTTTGTAAGCTGACCCAATTTGGTCAACAAACATTGCTTTGATACTATCAAAGTCTGCCAACGAAATTTTAAACAAATTAGAAAATTCCTTTAGCTTAAGCAATTCATTATTGGATACCATTCCGTCTGCCTTGGCTACTGAAAATAGGAAGTGTATTAATTGAAGTCGTGTTTCATAATTTGATCTTAAAAGAAAAAAACTACATATCTCTTTGGAGGAAATTTTCTGCTTGTTAATGTTTTCATTGAAGATTTTAAAAATATTATTAGCTCTATTTTTCCCAAAAACTGATACGAAATACTTTCTAACATAATCTAATTCATTCTGCGAAACTTCTCCGTCTGATTTAATTAAAATGGCAGCTAATCCAAGTAAATTCAATTCAAATTTTCCTGAACCAGTCGAAAAACTTTTATTTGAAAAATTAAAATTCTTTTCAATAAAAAGGCCAATAAAATAACCTATAAAGAGACCCAACCAGCTCTTCATAATAAACATTCCAATCAATGCACCAACGAATCTCATAAAATTAAAATCAAATTTACAAATGTGGTATATATCTTGTTTAGTATATTTGAAAAAATATGTATCCACCAGAAATTGTAAATCCAATGAAGTCCGAGCTAACCTCAAAAGGTTTTGTTCAATTGAATTCAGATGATGATATAGAAAACTTAGTCAAGAAAGGTACTACTCTAATAGTTATAAATTCAATTTGTGGTTGTGCGGCAGCAAACGCTAGACCTGGTGTTATCAAGTCACTCGAAAATGAAAAGAAACCAGACCAGTTATTTACCTCATTTGCAGGTGTAGATAAGATTGCTACAAATAATGCCAGAGAGTTAATGTTTCCTTTCCCTCCATCCTCACCATGTATGGCTATTTTCAAAGATGGGGAAATCGTTCATATGCTTGAAAGACACCATATCGAGGGCAGAAACGCAGACATTATTTCAGAGAATCTTAAAGAAGCTTATAACGAGTACTGCTAAGTTTTTTTATTAATTATTGGTAAAGAAACTCTAAAATTTGTTTTTCCTTTTTTGGACGTAAACGTGATTTTACCGGAGTGAGCCGTAACTAAGTTTTTAATTATACTAAGTCCGAGTCCCATTCCCTTGGACTTTGTTGTAAAACGAGGTTCAAATATTTTAGCTTTTAAATTTGAGGGTATACCCTCACCGTTATCAGTTACATCAATAATGGCATTTTTATCATTTTGATAAACAGAAACTTTAATCAAAGGTGTTTCTAATGATTTTGTTGCTTGAATTGAGTTTTTAACAAGATTTGTTATGATTCTTATCAAACTTGTTCTGTCAATTATAACCTCAATAATCTCCTCCCTTGGTTCATAAATAATATTTTTATCATTGAATATATCTAGGGCTAACTTGATAGTTTTAACTAAATCTATTTTTTCATTTTTTTGGGTTGGCAAATCAGCAAAATTTGAAAAAGCAGTTGAAATAGAACTTAATACGTCGATTTGTTGAATGATTGTTTTACTAAACTCATTAACTTTTGTTATCATTTTCGGGTCATTTGGGTCAAATTTTAGTTTAAAGTTTTGAACACTAAGCTTCATCGGTGTTAAAGGATTTTTTATTTCATGAGCAACCTGCTTGGCCATTTCCCTCCATGCTAATTCTCTCTGTGATTTTGATAATTTTTTGACATTATTGTCTATTTGGGCAACCATGTTGTTATATGAATTAACCAAAGAATACATTTCCTTACTATTAACATTGAGATTAATTTTTTTATTGATTTTATCAATTCTCATTTGCTTCATCTTAAAAATTAAGGCAGATATTGGATTGGTAATATAACTTGAGACCAAATAAGATATCATAATGGCTAAAACAAAAAGTAAAAAATAAACCTGAACTAAATTTAATATGTAAGAATTAATCTCATATGTATTGAGTCTATCGTCATCAACATAGGGAAAATTGAGTATCCAAATTGGTTTTTCATTGATATTGAAAATATATGAAAAAGAGGACCTTAATAATGTTTCATCACCACTCTTTGTAATCACAATTTTTGAATCTTCACTCTTTTCCAAATCAGTTAAAACTTGATTTGATAATGACTGTGTTTCTTCATCACTAACGGTTGACCCGATTAAAGAACCGTCAATATCATAGAGAGTAAAGTTTATATTTTGTATTTCAGAAATCTTAATAATTTCATTTGTTAAGATTGAATCCAATACTGTATTGATATTGATATTTTGTTCTGGTCTTTGATTAAATAAAAAAGACAGTTGGTTGTCTTCTAACAAAGATCTTTCTTCCAATAAACTCCTAAGGGCTCTTTGTATTTGTGCTTCTTTTCTTTCCAATCTCAAACCATGGTAGTAATCTGAACTTTCCCTAATTTGATAATTTGTTACAATACCTGTCAACAAGAAAGAAATTAAAACAAGAAAAATCATAGATAGAAAAATTCTTGTCCTTAAAAACAACTTAGGTGGTTTCATTAATTTTTTATTCAAATTTACAAGAAACAATAATTGTTCCTTTCTATTATTTTATTTTTGATACTTTAGTCTAGATTCCATACTTTAATATCTCTTAAAATGAGTAAAAAACCAATTATAGAGGTAAAAAATTTAAAGATATCTTCAAATAATAATTATTTGGTTCATGACTTATCATTCAAAATCATGCCTAATGAAATTTTAGGGATTGTTGGAGAGTCTGGAAGTGGAAAATCACTTACTGCACTCTCAATAATTGATTTAATAAAATACAAAGGATTAAACCAAGAAGGTGAAATTATTTTTAATCCAAATTTCATTGATGTTGTAGAGGACAAAACTTGCAGAGCTAAAAAAAGTGAAATTGCAATTATTTTTCAAGACCCAGCAAGTTATTTAAATCCTTCAATGAAATGTGGAATTCAAATTATGGAATCTATAGTTGGGGATAAGCGTAGATTTGATGAAACTGTAAATCTACTTAGAAAGGTTAAGATTGATGAACCTGAAAGATGTTTAGAAAAATACCCTCATCAGCTCAGTGGCGGTCAGCAACAAAGAGTTATGATTGCAATGGCACTGGCAAAAAAGCCAAAAATTCTAATTGCTGATGAAGCTACATCTTCTCTCGATACAATCATAAAAAAGGAGATTATTAACCTTATAATTAAACTTAAGTCCGAGTTAAATTCAAGTCTAATAATTGTAACACATAATTTAAACCTAATAAAAAAAGTTTCGGACAGAATAATGGTTATAAGAAATGGTAAAATATGTGAATCCGGTTCAACAAAATCATTCTTTAAAAATCCAAAAACTAGCTACGCTAAAACTTTGATAAAAAGTTCCAAAATTAAATTTTTTAGAGAAAAAAATAAATTAAGTAAAGAAATTCTAAGTTTAGAAAATATTCAATTAGAATTAGGTTCGAAAATGATATTAAATGAAATTAATTTTATTTTAAATGAAAAGGAGTCAATTGGCATAATTGGAGAATCTGGTTCTGGAAAGAGTTCAATTTCTAAATGTATAATTGGTCTTTATTATAATTACAATGGTGTTATAAAATATAAGGGGGTAAATATAAAAAGTTATGGTAGGAGAGCGCTCAGTAAGGAGATTCAATTAATTTTTCAGGATCCCTATTCGTCGCTTGATCCTAAAATTAAAGTTTTCAATCATATTAAATCAATTTTAAAATTTCATTTTAATCATTCAAATGTGGAATCAGAAACTTTAGCCAGGGAATATTTATCAATGGTAAAATTAGATGAAAGTTTATTTCATAAATTTCCGAGACAACTTTCGGGAGGTGAGAGGCAAAGGGTAATTATAGCGGCTGCAATATCATTAAAGCCCAAAATTTTGATTTGTGACGAGTGTGTTTCAGCCCTTGACAACTCCACAAGATTTTCAATTTTGGAATTACTTATTGAACTGAAAAAAAATTTAAAGTTTTCAATGATTTTTATTTCACACAACTTATCTGTTGTGAATTCAATGTGTGATAAAATTATTGTACTTAAAAATGGTAATATTGTTGAAAATGAGTTACAATCTGAATTATATAAATCAAAAAATAAATATGTTAAAAAACTTATTCAATCATCTTTTTAAATGAATGTACCTTTTTCTATTATCGAGCCTTTTTTTCATTTTTTATCGATTTCAATCTTGATTTATCTGTGCTTATTGTCATTATTTAAATACATAAAAAAAAGTGAGTACAGTTTATTTGTTTTTAGAGTTACCATTTTCAGTGTTATTTTTTACGGAGTTGATTTAATTTTAAACACCATAAAAAATGAAATGTTTTCAAAAACCCTAGTTCTTGGGTTGTTTTTTTCAATATTGGGTTTTATAATTCACAATGAACAACTAAAGAAAGAGAAAAAGTTTTTTAGACTATTTGTGTTTTTTGGTCTTGCGTTAATATGTTCTTTCTTAAGCAATACATAAAAAAGCATTCATTTCTGAATGCTTTTATTACAATTATGAAAAAATTACTAATTAAAATTAACTTATTTTTAAGCCTTGATTTATTAAAAATCTGTTAAAATGAAAAAGAAAAGCATTGGAATTTTAGGGTCTGGTAGTTGGGCAACAGCCCTTGTGAAAATACTTTCAGAAAATACATCAAAAATAAACTGGTTTATACGAAATCGAGAAATAATTGATCAGATTAAAGCAACTAAAAGGAATCCTAAGTATTTAAGTTCCGTTGATTTAAATTTAAACAAACTTGAAATAGATTCAGATATTAATAAAGTCATTCATGAAAGTGAAATAATTATTATTGCCATCCCGTCCCCATTTATTGAATCATCACTAAACTCCGTAAAAAAATTACTTTCACATAAATTTTTAGTCTCGGCATCAAAAGGTATAATTCCTGAGTCGTTTTTGACTATAAGTGAACATTTAAATCAAGAATATAATGTTCCAAAGAAAAACATAGCAATAATTAGTGGTCCAAGCCATGCTGAAGAAGTTGCACAAGAAAAACTAACCTATTTAACTGTTGGCACAAAAAATTCCAAACTAGGTAAATATATTTCAAGCCTATTAAAAACAAAATATGTTATTTCGACTGTCTCTAAAGACATGGTAGGTATTGAATATAGTTCAAGTCTAAAAAATATTTACTCAATAATGGTAGGAATCGCACATGGTTTGGGTTATGGAGATAACTTTCTAAGCGTATTAATTAGTCACTGCTCAAAAGAAATGGGTGATTTTATAAAAGCTATTCATAAAACAAATAGAAAAATTAATGACTCTGCTTATCTAGGTGACCTATTAGTTACTACTTACTCGTCTTTTAGTAGAAATCGAACATTTGGAAATATGATTGGAAAAGGTTATTCCATTAATTCAGCAAAAGCTGAAATGAAAATGATTGTAGAGGGATATTATGCAACTAAAAATGCCTTCATTCTTTCAAAAAAGTTGTCCACAAAATTTTTAATAATCGATATCTGTCATAAAATATTGTTTGAAAATAAAAGTGCTTACAGACAGATCAAGGAACTTTCCAAAAAACTATATTGAAGATTTAAATTGCTGTAAAAATCGAATATCATTTTCATAGAATGTTCTAATATCCTCAATTTGATATAATAACATTGTAATTCGTTCTATTCCCATACCAAATGCATATCCAGAAAACTTTTTGGAATCAATTTTACAATTTTGTAATACATTTGGGTCAACCATGCCACAACCCAGAATCTCCAACCAACCTGTTCCTTTGGTAATTCTATGGTCAGCCTCAGAATTTAGACCCCAATAAATATCAAGTTCTGCACTAGGTTCAGTAAAAGGGAAATATGATGGTCTAAGCCTTATTTTACTTTTGCCAAATAACTCCTTTGTAAAATGTAATAAGGTCTGCTTTAAATCAACAAATGAAACATTTTCATCAACATATAATCCTTCAATTTGATGAAAAAAACAATGAGATCTTGCTGAAATATCTTCATTTCTATAAACTCTTCCGGGTGAAATAGTTCTTATGGGCGGTTCATTATTTTCCATGTGTCTAATTTGGACTGAAGAAGTGTGTGTTCTCAACAAATAGTCTGGATTTTTTGAAACATAGAATGTATCTTGCATATCTCTTGCAGGGTGATACTCAGGGAGGTTCAGGGCAGTAAAATTGTGCCAATCATCTTCAATCTCAGGCCCCTCCGATATATCAAATCCAATTTTTGAAAATATATCTATAATCTTATTTTTAACAATTGATATTGGGTGCCTAGAACCTAGTTTCAAAAAATCACCTGGTAAGCTGTAATCAAGTTCACTTTTTTTATCAGAAACTGAGCTAAGTTTAACTTTTGATTTTTCTATTATTTCGTTAACCTTTATTTTTAATTCATTAATCTTTGACCCATACATTTTTCGTTTATCATCATCAATGTCTTTAAGACTCGAAAAAAATCCTTGGATAATTCCCTTTTTCGAAATGAATTTTATTCTAAATTTTTCTAGTTCATCTAGACTTTTGATAGAAATTTTTTTTATGTCTGATAAGTGATTTTCAATTTCTTTTAGCATAACTTTAGCTAAAATATTCTAATTAAACTTAATTTTAAAGCTGTAAACTTAAAATCTTCATTTTGAATATTATTGATATTATAATAATCGTTATTCTAGCATATGCATTTTTAAAAGGATTTTTCAATGGCTTTATTAATGAAGTTTCTTCATTTGTTGGTTTTCTAATTGCTGCGATTGTATCCTATAATTTTTCTGAACCACTTTCCAATCTGTTAATTGATTTTGTTGAAATTGATAAAAAAATTCTCAATATAATTTGCCTCATCGCATTATTTATATTAATTGCGCTTGTATTTAAAGTTTTTGGAAAGGGATTGACAAAATTAATCAAGTTTATTTCACTGGGTGTCTTGAATAAATTAGTTGGAGGGTTTTTCAGTGCAATAAAGTATGTTATTGTTTTTACAACAATCGCAATTATCTATAAAAACTTTGTTCAAATATATCCCGAACTATTATCAAATAGTTATGTTGAATCATCAAATTCGTATCAGTTAATGATAAGATTAGGGGAGTCTATTATTAAAAATTTTGATGCTGATTATTTTATTTAATTTTTCTAAATGATACGGTAGGAATCCATCCCTCAGTACCATTTGAAAGTTCAATTAAAGTCCAATCATTTATAGTTTCTTTAACATTTATCTTTAACCCTTCGTGTAATTTAAATATCTCTTCTGATCTTAAGTTAGGTTCGCTTCTAAAGGAAACCTCTTTATCATATAATATAGCAGGATCACTATTAAAATAATTGCTTTTGGAATTAATTGACATAATCAATGTGATTATAAAAATGAAAAGACTAATAATCGAATATGTAAAAAACTTTCTTTTTAGACTAGAGGTTTTTGAAATAAAAAATAATATAAAGAAGCTGACTAATAGCAACTGAGAAAAAATTGTAAAAAATTGCCAATATTCGTAACTAAAAATTGATAAAATTGAATCAAATAGAGTGGTTATTTGATTTTTAGGCAAGGTTTCAATTTTATCTATTAACATATTTTGGGCATATGCTAAGTTATTTTTTACACTTTCATTATCTGGTTCAAGCAATAGAGCTTTTTCATAATAAAAAATAGAATTGGGAGTGTCGTTAATTTTATAATATGAATTTCCAATGTTGAAATATAAATCACTGGAATGCAGTCCACTGTCAAGTATCTTGTTGTAAACATCGATAGCATCAATATACCTGCCTTCATTGTAGAGCATATTTGCTTCATCAAAATTGCTATTTTGTGAATAAGAATAGTTAATTGCTAATATTAAAAAAAGGAGCCTCATAATTTGAAATTTTGAAGGTTCATAATTATTTCAACTGATTTATTATAATCATTGGTTGTGTCAAATTCTGAGTTTGGTGTGAATTTAAAATATTGACATGTATTAAGTATGTTTATCAAATCATCTGTCGTGTTTTTATCAACTCCAATTTTTGATAATTTTTTATTTATACTTTCAGAAACAAGATCAGTATTTTTAAAATCAAATTTCGTTACAAGAAAACCAGTAATACATTTTTCTAGTGACTCATAGAAAAGTTCTTTTTCGTTGACATATTTTTTTGCATTTTCCAAAGATTTAACGGCCATTCTATTAGCAATTTTATTATTATCAATGGATTTAGATTTTTTAAATAAGATGAATTTTATAGATAATACTGTAAAGAGAAAAAATAAGAAAATTAAGATTATTATATATTTAAAATACTGATCAATTACTGACTGTTTTTTTGTTATTTCAAAAAGATTTGTTTCAAGTTCAATAAAATTAAACTGGCTTTTTGAATTTAAAATATTTTTTGTTGAGTTGCTTAAATCATTAGTGTTTGCAGTAATTGATGATGTTGGGCCGTCTAAAATATTAACAACCAATTCTTCACTTAAAATTTTAATGTATTTTTCTTCTCGTGAATTAAAATAAACAAACTCAGTAGATGGTATTGGATACTTTCCTTGAAACTGTGGTACAATAGTATAGGTATTTGATATTGAACCATTCATTCCAGAAAGTCCAACTTTAACATTTTCATTAAACTCTGGATCATACTTTTCCAAAGATGATGGTACAACAAGTTCAGGAATCGAAAATAACTTAAGATTTCCGCTTCCCGTAATTTTTAATTCAACTTGAAATGATTCGTTTGATGATAACTCAGTTTTATTTGATTCTGCAAATATTTTAAAATCTCCAACGGCTCCATTGAATTCTTCTGGCTTATTTTCTTCAGGAAAAGGTTTTGTGATAATTTTTACTTTTTCTGATGAAACCTTATTGGAGGTTTGAGAATAAATTACATTTCCAAAGAAATCTCTCCTATTAGTAGGAACATCAATTGTTACATCTAGTGTCATTGGATCAATATCAATATCTCCAACTTTTTGAGGATATAGAAGCATTTTTTTCCAAGTCACATAATTATAACTCTTTCCATTGTGAGATGTTCTATTTATTTCAAGCCTTGGGATTTTTATATTTTGGGACCAGAAGTTTTTAAAATCCGGTGCGTCAACCTCACTTAAATTTGTCACATTGATTTTCGGGCTGAACAGTAATTTATAAACAACAGAAATTGGCTCATTGAGATATGGCGAACGTTTTGAAACTTCTGCAATTAATTCTAAGTCATCACTGACAATAGTATCAGGATTATTTGGTGATAATGAAGAACTAACAGCCTCTGTTACTAAAATATCAACTGTACTAGTTTTATAAATATCACCTTCAATTTCAATAGAAGCTTGACCAATTGTAAATCTTCCTCTTTTTATTGGAGTAAGGAAATAAGTATAAGTTTTTGAGAAACTCCTAACACCATTAATCCAACTATTACTTACGGATTGATTGGGCCCACCAACAACTTCAAATCCAGAAAAATTGGGAGGAGTAAAGTTGTCTCCATCTTTGTTCATTTTAAAATCAACTCTTAGGTTTTCATTGATACCCAGAGTTTCTTTACTGACATTTGCCTCAAATTTTACTTGAGATATTGTCAAATTTGTAAAAAGAATAGAAATAATTAAAATTACCTTTTTCATTACCAATCTTTTTTATTTGATTTTTTTGGTGATCCTTTCATCTTTTTCTTGTTTACTTTTTCTTGCACCTTTTTTTCCTCCTTATTCATCGCCTCTAAAATGTTTTTCAATTGTTGTGGTGATATTTCAGGTTTTTTTTGCTTTTCTTTCTTTTCTTTTGAGTCAGATTTATTTTTTTGATCATCGTTGTTTTTATTCTGCTGATCAGATTTATCGTCCTTGTTTTTCTGATTGTCCTTATTGTCCTTGTTGTCTTTGTTGTCTTTGTTATCCTTATTATTGTTTTGATTGTTTTTCTGATTTTTTAATAATTCTTTGGCTAATACATAATTATACCTAGTTTCTTCATCATTGGGATTGTTTAGCAAAGATCTTTTAAATGCATCTACTGCTCCCTGATAATTTTCTTCCTTCATATATGTATTCCCTAAATTATGATATGCTTGGTGCAAACTTTCTTTGTCACTCAATTTGTTTATTGATTGACTATAGTTAAATCTTGCTTCGGAGGTGAGATTATTTTTGTACAATGAATTACCTAAGTTATAAGATGCACTTGAGTTTAAGGAATCCTTGGAATATGATTTTCTGTAATTATACTCGGCGGTATTGAACTCTTGATTTTCAAAGTATGTGTTGCCATCAAAAAGAAGCTTTTTTGAATCAATATTTTCCTTCACATTTTGTGAAAAAATGAAAAAGGGAATTAATAGAAAAATAGTTTTATTTATCATCATCAAATAAATTTAGTTTTTCAATCCATTTTGTTTTTTTCTCAAATAAAAAACTATCTAATAAAATTAAAAATAATGAAAGAGCTAAAAACCATTGGAATTGATCTTTAAAACTTGTGAATTCCTTAGCCTCAAATTCTTTTTTGTCCATATCTTTCAGCAATGAAATTATTTCTTCAACAACATTACTAGTTATATCTCCTTCAATATATTTTCCCTGAGATTGATCAGCCAATTTTTTTAAAAGTTCTGAATTAAGTTTTGTAATAACCACATCACCCTTTTCATCTTTTTTATAAGACTGGATAATATTTTTTTCTCTAATTGGTATTGGCGACCCCTTTTCAGTTCCAACACCTATTGAAAAAATAATAATACCTGAATCATCAATTGTGGTATTTATTAGATTTTCCTGAAACTCATGATCCTCTCCGTCTGAGAGTATACACACGATTCTATTGGTTTGATTTTCATCATCAAAATATGTACTTGAAAGTTGGATTGCATCAACAATTGAAGTTCCTTGCGAAGAAATCATATCAGTATCTAAACTCTCCAAAAACATTTTTGCAGATGAAAAATCAGATGTAATTGGCAATACAGGAATTGCTGAAGAAGCATATGCAACTAATCCAACTCTGTCAGAGCCCAGTTGATTTATTACTTGGGATACAATTCTCTTGGACTTTTCGATTCTGTTAGGTGCAATATCCTCAGCCAACATACTTTTTGATACATCAACAGCAAAAACAATATCAACTCCTTCTCTAGTAACAGTTTTTAATTCTGTTCCGATTTTGGGATTGACGAGTCCAATTATTAAGAATATAATTGCGAATAACTGAACAATTAATTTCAATGAATCTTTAGATTTAGAGAATTCAGGAACTAAATAATTTAGGCTAGCCATTGAAAAATTATTTTTTATAACTCTGTTTTTCCAATATTTATTATAAACAAAAACCATTATAATTATAGGAATAATTAAAAGGAAATAGAAAAATTTTATTTCATCTAACTGATACATCAAAAAGCACTTTTATAAATTAATTTTCTTGTTAAATACTCTATTGTAAAAAGTGATAGAGCTATAATGATTAGAAAACGATATTTTTCATCTTTTTCTGAATACCTAATCTCTTCTATTTCTGTCTTTTCAAGTTTATCGATTTCCTTGTAAATGCTCTCCAAACTTTTGTTATCAGTGGCTCTAAAATAAAGTCCACCTGTTTTTTCAGCAATTCCACTAAGTAATTCCTCATCAATTTCAACTTTGGTCATTCCAAATCGAAAGGATCCGTCTCTATTTAAAGCAACAGGTGCTAACGCATTCCCATTTGTTCCAAGACCAATTGTGTAGGTTTTGATTCCGTAATTTAGGGCCAAATCTGAAGCAGTCTCAGGATCTATAACACCTGTATTATTTACTCCATCTGTAAAAAGGATAATTACTTTACTTTTTGCTTTACTATCCTTCAATCGGTTTACAGATGTTGCTAAACCCATTCCTATAGCTGTTCCGTCTTGAATAACGCCATCAAATACAATATCCTGCAATGATGAAAGAATTAATTTTTCATCTGATGTAACAGGTGTTTTGGTATAGCTTTCGCCAGCATAAATTACAATTCCAATTCTATCATTTAACCTCCCCTTGACAAATTCTGATGCTACATTTTTTAATGCATCTAATCTGTTGGGCTTTAAGTCTCTTGCTAACATACTCGATGATATATCAACAGTAATGACAATATCGATTCCACTGCTCGACTTTGATCTAATGGAGTTGCTTACTTCCTGAGGACGGGCAATAGAAAGAATAATGAAGAAGATTGAAAGTAAACGCATGATATCAAGAAAGGGATGAAGATTTGATTTTAGACTTGGTTTAAAATCAGTTATTGATGAAAACTTCATAAAACTCTTTCTTTTATTGCTTGTGTTATAAAAGAAATAGGCCATGACAGGTATTAAAACCAGTAACCATAAAAATTCAGGATTTTGAAATTTTAAGTCTGTCATTTTTCGAATTTTATAGAGTTTAGAACCTTGTCAATGATTTGACTTTGTATATTATTTTCAATTTCAAAAATCATTTCTAAAAAAAGAAGATTCTTGTTTAAATCAAAAATTATAACATTATAATTTTTCTTGGCATTTATATTATTATCATTGAATGACCCAAATATTTTATTAGCCTTATTTCCATCACCAAGCTCAAGCTGTTCCTCTTTTGTTATAATATTTTTAAAATTTCTTCTTTGAAAATCCTCCAACAAATCATTTAAAACATCTTGATTCTCAGTTTTAGTTTTTACATAAAGGCTTATACTAATAGATCCATTTTTAGAAATATAATTTAAATCATTTGAAAGTGAATCTGATGATCTGACCAATGCATCAGGTGTTTGTAGTCTAAGATTGAATTCAGTATAAACACTCTCAACCCAATCTTGATTTAGTAATTTTTTATCTGAATTAAATGTTATAGAGTCTATTGATTTTGGTGCACCAAATAAAAAGATTACAATAGCTAATATTGTGAGAATAACTGTTAAAGCAGATGATACAATATATCTAATCTTTTTATTCTTGAGTTTTTTTTGAAACTTGAGCTCTTCTTCTTTTCTTTTTTCATTATCCCTCTCCTCATTATTGGGTATTGATTTTTTTGTAGAGGAAATTATTTCCTTGATTTTAATTTGATCACTAGTAATAGTATTTTGGTCCATTTCTAACCTTGCAAACTTCACAAGATCAGAATTACCTAATACTTCAGCCAGTGAATTAATGGTATTATCTGATAAATTGATTTTTTTTGATGTTTTTAGGAGTTTTAATTTATTTATCAGTTGATTGGATGTGCTCTCCATTGCATTTGCATCAATAGAATCATCTTCAAAATACCTTTTTACAATTTCAATTAATCTAGTGTAAAATTCTTTTAGATCCTTTTGATTGTCAAGTTTTGATTTCTCAATTTCTTGTAAACTTAGAACTGCTTTTTCAAAGGGTGTCTGAAAAAAGAATTCTATGTGCTTTAAATTTTTATATGACCTGTAAATAAAAAATAAAACCAGACATCCCAAAATAAATAAAGCTAGTGGGGGTATAATTTTAATTATTGAACTATTGGGGTCATCGGTGAATTTTATTTCTTTAATATCAAAAAACTTTTTTGATACAGTGTCAACTTTTATTGTTATGACATCAATGTCAATTTTTTCTGTTTTATAAATCTCCTTCCCAATGGATAATTTTAAAGGACTTATTGAATAAGAGCCTTCATCAAAATGGGTCAAATTAAATTTTTTACTTATAATTTTTTTGCTCTTTAAATAGTTGGTGTCTGTTGGAAATTGATCGGCAATGGTGAAAGGACTGAAATTAAAAGTCTCTGGAAAATTGATTTCCTTGAAGTTATCGCTTTCTATAATTATTTTATAAGAAAACTGTTCACCTACTTTAATTGATGTTGTGTCAACGACGGACCTGACGAGCATGCTATCTTGAGAATAACTAAGCTGAAAAACAAACAGGCAGATTACAGTCTTTAGAAAAAAATTAACCACGATTTTTAAAATAACCCAATAATAACTTTACATAGTCTTCATCCGTTCTACAACTAATTACTCCAGCTCCTGACTTTTTAAATAACTTTTCAAAAAAATCTCTCTTTTTTAAATATTCTGACTTGAAAAAGTTTCTAATTTTTCTTGATGAAGTATCAACTAGTTTATAATTTTTTGATTCCTGATCATACATGGAAACAAAACCAATTTCAGGAAACTCTTCTTCAAACTTGTCAAAAATTCTTATACCTGTCAAGTCATGTTTCTTAGCAACAATTGATAAAGGCTTTTCATAATCCTCAGCATTAAAATCAGATATCAAAAAAGCAATTGATTTCTTTTTTATTATGCTTGAGAAAAACTCCAATGCAACTGAAATATCAGTTTTTGAGTTTTTAGGTTTGAACTCTATAAGTTCTCTGATAATTCTCAAAATATGTGATCTTCCTTTACTGGGGGGAATGAATAACTCAATTTGATCAGTAAAGAGAATTAAACCTACTTTATCGTTATTCTGTATTGCAGAAAAAGCCAAAGTGGCTGAAATCTCAGTGACAATATTTTTCTTTATCTGATCCTCAGACCCGAAAAGTTTTGAACCACTTATATCAACCATAAGCATTAGAGTAAGTTCTCTTTCTTCCTCAAAAACTTTTACAAAAGGCTCATTGTATCTCGCAGTTACATTCCAATCAATGGTTCTCACATCATCTCCAAATTCGTAGGATCTAACCTCACTAAAAGTCATACCCCTTCCCTTGAAAGTACTTTGGTATTCACCACCAAATACATTGTTGGTAAGTTTTTTAGTTTTTATTTCAACCTTTCTTACCTTTTTTATGATCTCTTTTGTATCCATCTATTGACTAGGGAACCTCAACTGAATTAACAATTTTATCTATGATATCTGTGGAACTTATATTTTCCGCCTCCGCTTCATAGGTCAATCCAATTCTATGTCTTAATACATCATGGATGACAGCCTTGATATCCTCTGGAATAACATAACCTCTTCTTTGAATAAACGCATGGCATTTTGCTGCCTGTGCTAAATTGATACTTCCTCTTGGTGATGAACCAAAACTAATTAAGGGTTTTAAATCTTCTAAATTATTTTGTTCTGGGTAACGAGTTGTGAAAATTAACTTTAAAATATATTTTTCAATTTTTTCATCCATGTAGACTTGCTTTACAGATTCCTGTGCCTTTAGAATGTCTTTAATTGAAACAACCGCTTTTACTTTGCTATATGATTCATTGATGTTTGATCTGACTATCAATTGCTCATCTTCAAACTCAGGATAAGATATCACACACTTTAACATGAATCTGTCCATTTGAGCTTCAGGAAGCGGATAAGTTCCTTCCTGCTCAATCGGGTTCTGGGTAGCCATTACTAGGAAGGGTAATTGTAATTTAAAAGTACTATCACCAATTGTAACTTGCTTTTCTTGCATAGATTCAAGTAAAGCCGATTGGACTTTTGCAGGTGCTCTGTTAATTTCATCTGCCAACACAAAATTTGCAAAAATTGGCCCTTTCTTGATCGAAAAATCATTCTGCTTTATATTGTAAATCATTGTTCCAACAACATCAGCTGGTAACAAGTCGGGTGTGAATTGGATTCTGCTAAATGTTCCTTTAACTGCTTGACTTAATGTATTAATTGCAAGGGTTTTTGCAAGACCAGGCACACCCTCAAGAAGAATATGGCCTTTACCAAGCAGTCCAATTAATAACCTTTCAAGCATGTATTTTTGACCAACGATTACTTTATTAATTTCAATAAGTAAGAGGTCTATGAATTCGCTGTCTTTTTTTATTTGAGCATTAATTTTATTAATGTCAACATTATTATTTTCCATAAGATAAATTTCAGGTAAGCAATTTTATTAAAAAATGTTGAGGAAAAGTGTTAAATAATGGTTAAAGAATTTCTAACAAGAAAAGTTAAAGGATATTCTTTAGGTCAATATCCATTACTGGATAAATATTTTTTAATAATATTTTGAGATATATTTAAATGTTTAGCATATAACATTGCTCCTTGTAAACTTGCTTCAAAATGAAATTTTTCATCTTTAGTTGCATTTTTAGAAATGTATTCTTGAATTGATGTAAAGCCAAGAATCCGATCCAGTGCAACATCCTTTCTTTTATTTTTAGGAATTGGTATTCTTTCTGCATCATTAATGTATTGATCACAATGGTCATAAGCAAGTCCTTCCACATCATTAATAAATGCCCCCATATTTTTCATTGCTTGGGCCCGTTTTTTTACAACATCTAACCAGTATTTTTGATCATCACTTAATGATTTTGAGGTGCTTTTTCTATCACTATTTTTGGGTTTTTTAATTTTTTTTGTAATGATTATATATCCTTTAAAATAATCTGCAGTAAACCCTCTTCCACTAAATCTGACATTTGAATTCCATTTTTTTGTGAGGTCATCTGCAGGGGGGTCTAGTTTATTAATTTTCACATAATCATATCTATTCTCTTCCAATTTGTTTCCTAAATTTCTTTTTCCTGCAATTATTTGAAACTGAAATAGAAAGCCCCCTCTTCTTGGTGGTTTTCGTATTAAATAATGATTCGTATTGTCGTTGAAATACCAATAGTTAGGTTGATTGTATCCTCCTTCCTCTAAATCGAAAAGAAACGACAAAACTCCATTGTTGTATGTAATTGTCTTGTCAATATGATCTGGAATTGGAAGAACTTCAAATAAATCAATTCCTTTTATATTTGAAAATACTTCATCTATTTTTTCGTAGAAGTCATTTAATTCCTGCGATTG
>CACKBA010000006.1 GCA_902598295.1 uncultured Bacteroidota bacterium | reverse complement strand
AAATCTGAAGGAAAATTCAAAGATGGTGAATTGGAAGGATTATGGAAAGGATATTTTGAAAATGGTCAATTAAGTTTTGAAGAAAACTATAAAGATGGTAAAAGTGAAGGATTACATAAAGTCTATCATGAAAATGGTCAATTACAAGGTCAAGGAAACTTCAAGAATGATAAACAAGAAGGATTATGGAAATTCTATTTTAAAAACGGAAAATTAAATGGGGAAGGAAACTTCATTGACGATGAAAAAATAGGATTGTGGAAATACTATCACGAAAATGGTCAATTAAAAAAAGAGGTAAACTATAAATAGTGATTTTGGGTACTTAGTACCCATAATAAAAAAATCCAATCAACTGATAATCAATTAATTGGAATTTTTAAGTGTCGGGGTGGCAGGATTCGAACCTACGACCTCCGCGTCCCAAACGCGGCGCGATAACCGGGCTACGCTACACCCCGAAAATGGATGCTAATATAAAACTCTTTACATTAACCTCAAACACAAATTTTTGTATTAATTTTGATTACATGTCAACAGAGATTATTAAAACGCTAATTATAGGTTCTGGTCCTGCCGGATACACAGCTGCAATTTATGCATCAAGGGCCGACTTGAAACCTGTTCTGTATACAGGAATGGAACCTGGAGGGCAACTTACAACTACAACAGAAGTTGATAATTTTCCTGGATATCCAAATGGAGTTGATGGACCAAAAATGATGGAGGAGTTAAAAGAGCAAGCGGAACGTTTTGGAACTGATGTAAGAATTGGTGAAGCAACAAGTGTTATTTTCAGTAAAGATCCAAACAAGAACCACGAAATAGTTATAGACCACGAAAAAAAAATTTTTGCAAAAACTGTCATTATATCTACTGGGGCTAGTGCAAAATATTTGGGCCTTGAAAGTGAACAAAAACTAATTGGTGGTGGAGTTTCTGCTTGTGCGGTTTGTGACGGATTTTTTTACAAAGGTCAAGAAGTTGCAATTGTTGGTGGTGGAGATACAGCCGCTGAAGAGGCAACATACCTAGCCAATATTTGTTCAAAAGTCACCATGCTTGTTAGAAGAGATGTTATGAGAGCTTCTAAGGCAATGCAGCATAGGGTAAACTCAAAAAAAAATATTGATTTAAGATATAACACGGAGGTTGTTGAGGTCCTTGGGGATAATGTTGTTGAAGGAATCAAAGTTGTTAATAATAAAACAAATGAGACTGAGGTTATTGACATTACTGGGTTTTTCGTTGCCATTGGTCATAAACCTAACACCGATATTTTTAAAGGTCAATTGGATATGGATGACACAGGATATATTTTGACAGAAGGTAAGACAACAAAAACAAATATGCCTGGTGTCTTTGCATCAGGAGACGTTCAAGACAAAGATTACAGACAGGCAGTAACAGCTGCTGGTACAGGATGTATGGCAGCATTGGATGCCGAAAGATATTTGGCCTCCCTAGTTATTTAGTTATGTTTAAATACAATTTTTTCTTATTTAAATATTTACCATCCGCATGGTTATGTGGCGTAAGAGTGAGAGATTTAAATGATAAAAAATGCATTATTTCTGTAAGGCACAACTGGTTCAATAGTAATCCTTTTAAGTCACTTTATTGGGCAGTGCAAGGAATGGCCTCAGAATTAGCTACAGGTTTAGCCATAATTGATTATGCAAATAAAAATAAACTCAAAATGTCTATGCTTGTCATATCAAATGAATCGAAGTTTTTAAAAAAAGCTAAAGGGTTGATTCGATTCGAATGTAACCAAGTAAATTCGATAAAAAAAACCTTATCAACTCTTTCAAAAAATAAGAACACTGACAAAATAAAATTAACATCAATTGGTTATGATGAAAGTGGGGATGTTGTGTCAGAATTTATTTATGAGTGGAGTTTTAAGCTCAGAGTATAAAAATTAAGGAACCACTTAATCTAAAATCTCAACTTTAATCTTTACGTTATCAAGAGGCCATTCTCTTTTATCAGTTTCAAGATTAGAAATTTTGTCAACCACATCCATTCCTTTAACAACTTTTCCAAATGGCGTGTAGTTTTTATCTAGATGGTATGCTCCGTTTCTGTCGACTACAATAAAAAACTCGTAAGGGGATGCTAATTTATATGGATTGTCAATATCGCTACTTGGAATTGAAAGAATGCCCCTGTGATGTTTAAAACCTTTCTTAGTGTCCGGTGGAAGTAAGTATCTTCCAATCCTCTGTCTTCTTTTGGATACTTCATAAGAGTCTGAATTACCTCCTTGAATTATAAAGTCTTTCACAATTCTGTGAAAATATGTACCATCAAAATATTTTTCTTTTGTTAAATAAATAAAATTAGCTCGATGGTATGGAGTCTCTTCAAAAAGTTCAAGGTCAATGTTTCCATAATTAGTTATAATTCTAATATTTTTCTCTTCATTATCCATCCCATATTCATAAAAAAAAGGAATTGCATTTTTATCATTTAAAATAAACTTTTCCTCAGTTATTTTCTTTTCTTCTTGTGTTGTTTTAATCGTTTTTGTCATGACAACTTCTTTGTTTTGTTTGACCTGATTTTGACATGAAAAAAGGAAAGCAATAACTACAGTAAAAAGAATTCTAAAAATTTTCATATTTAATTCTTAAAAATAATAAACATATTAGATTAAAATAATCAATCAATGTAAAACCTATATATTTGAACGAAAATTAAAACATTGTTAATTTTTAAAAAAAATCCGTTTGGGCATAATCTTTACATAAAAAAGTGGCTCATCCGACTGTTTGGACTTTTTACTCATAGAAGATATCGCGGTTTTAACAAATTAGAAATAGAAGGTTCTTCTAATATTAAAGATCTTCCTCAGAACAATGTTCTTTTTGTTTCCAATCATCAAACTTATTTTGCTGATGTAGTAGCAATGTTCCATGTTTTTAATGCAAGTTTAAGTGGAAGGGTTGACTCAATTAAAAACCTTGGTTACATATGGCATCCAAAACTCGAGATTTACTTTGTAGCCGCCAAGGAAACTATGAAATCAGGATTATTGCCTAGAATAATGGCATATGCCGGTGCAGTTTCTATTGAAAGAACGTGGAGAGAAAAAGGACAGGATGTTAATAGAAAAGTAAACTTTTCAGACATTTCAAATATTGGCAAAGCACTGGATGACGGATGGGTTATAACATTTCCACAAGGTACAACAACCCCTTTCAAACCAATAAGAAAAGGAACCGCTCACATTATAAAAAAATTTAAACCGATTGTTGTACCAATTGTTATTGATGGTTTTAGAAGGTCTTTTGATAAAAAAGGACTTAGGATAAAAAAGAAAGATATACTTCAGTCAATGGAAATAAAAAAACCTGTAGATATTGATTATGATAATGAATCGGTAGAAGAAATTGTTGAAAAAATAGAGTTTGCTATTGAACAACATAAATCATTTTTGAAAGTAATATCCTTAGATAAATTAAGGGAACTAGAAAGAAATAACAACAAAAGGAGATTTTAAAATTAATTTATTCCAAAAAAACTGTCCTGCTGGAAGGATTAAATGGGATTTCAATTAATTTACCTTCGTTGTTTAATAACTCGAGTTTGATAGAAACTTCCCCTTTATCCAAACCCTCAATGTAAAACGGTACCCATTCATCTACTAAAAATTTATGACTCTTTTCGTTCTGATTAATTGAAATTCTAACTTTATTACCCTCAGGGGATAAATTTGTGTTAACTAGATAAAAATCAAGGAGTAATTTCTCAGTATCAGAGCCTTTGTATGTGCCTTTAGGTCTACTATAGAATATAAATTCATTCTCTAAATTAACATTATTTTTCTCTCCAATTTTAGTCAAAACATAGGCATCAGTATTTTTTACTGATTCATGGTAAGACCTAGATAAAAATGCTAAAATTACAGCATTTTCATCAGAAATTTTTGAGTCAAAACTGTTTACATAATGAGCAGAATAGGGACCATTATTAACAATAAAATGTATATGTTGCCCTTTGTCTGAATTGGCTAAATTATAATCAAATTCTTTTTTGGTTTGAATTCCAAGATCATAGTTTTCAATCACAAACGAAAATGTGTAATTACCTTCTAAGTCTGTTATTTCTTTAAGTTCTAAAGAAGAATTTTCATATTTTGGAGATCCCTCAACTTTTTTTAAATAAATTTTTTGCTCTGCATTTGAACATGAATAAAAAATTGATAGTATTGTTAAAAAAAGGAATGATAAATTGAAATTGGTATTGAATTTGAGCATATTGTAATAAGTTTTTTGAATGTCATCTAAAATTATAAAATTAAAGTCAATTCTTTTACTAACCATCTTTTTTTATTCCTGTGGTTTGTTAAAAGAGTCGAATAATGAAATTACTTACGAAAGTATTAATCACAATCTATATAACCCTGTCACCAAGCCTGATTATCATAATTTAAGTTCTTGGCTTGCTCACCCAAATCAAATTGAAAAAATAGATTTTTTACATGATAATGACGGTACAAAAAAAGCAGATATTTTTTTTATAGCACCTACTTTATTTTCAGATAAAAAAAATCCAAATTGGAATTCTGATATTTACGATGAAGAATTTAAAAATTATCTTCTAAACTCAACTATTAAATTTCAAGCTACTGCTTGGCTCGATGCTGGTAATCTGTATTCACCTAATTATCGACAAGCACATTTTAGAGTTTTTGATGAAAGGTATTGGAAAATTGGGGGTGAAAAAACATTAGAATTAGCTTATGAAGACATCAAATCTGCATTCATTGTCTACATGGAAAAATACAACAATGGTAGACCATTAATCATTGCGGGTCACAGTCAAGGAGCTGCACATGCTGCATCACTGTTAAAAGAATTTTTTGACGGTAAGGAATTGCAGAAAAAATTGATTGCTGCATATTTACCAGGCACTAAAATTACAAGTGAAGATTTCTTTGATTTAGAGTTAATGAAAGACCCCAAAGAAATTGGAGGGTATGTAACATGGAATACTTTTAAAATTTTAAAAAATTACCAAAAATATGATTTGACCGTACCTTTAGAATGGTTAGAAGGTAGTCAGGTCTCTAATCCTGTACTTTGGGATGAAAGTAAAACATCTGACTACAGCAGTCACAAAGGTTTACTTTTTGTTAATGGAAAATTATATAAAAAATCAGTTAAAATTGAATATACAGACCATGCAATCTTTCTGAGTATGCCAAGAGTTAATATTTTTAAAACAATTTTGTTTTCATTTTTAAAAGATTATCACAAAGGAGATATCAATTTATTTTGGGAGGATATAAGAATAAATGCCATTGATAGGGTAGAATCTTACTTTAGTGAATTGTAGAATTCAGATACTCTCCAACCATCTCTTGCCTCCTCCTTCAAAAATCTGTTAAGTTCTGGTCTATTCGTAATTTCCATATTTTTTGCATCATATTCAATTCTTCCACCAAATCTTTGGGACAAAACTCCAACTAATGCCATTTCAGTTAGTTCTGCACTGTAATTGAAATTTGAACCTGGTAAATAATCATTTTTAATTCCATCTATCCATTCTTGTATGGGAGTTTCATCGCCTGATTTCACTCGTGAAATTGTTTGTTTCGGAGTGTTCTTTTGAAATTCAGCCCATTCTTCATTGTCAACAAGTAATTTAGGGTTATTCGGACGACCTCCAGTCATTAAAGATTTTTTCGATCCTATCATAACCATACCTAAATTTGGTATCTTTTTTAATGGAAAACTATCATCAAATTTTGGTTTAAAACCACCTTCATACCACTTTAGTTTTACAGACTTCCTTTTATTAGTTGCTGGAAAATTGAATTCTACCGTGGATTTATCAGCAACGAAATTTTCTTTAGTTCTGGGATTAGGAACATGTCCAAATACTGAGTTTGGCATACCCAAATCTAGAGCCCAAAAGGGTGCATCAAGTGTATGGCATGACCAATCACCCAATTGTCCATTTCCAAAATCAAAAAATCCTCTCCACGATTTTGGTACGTAAACTTTATTATAATTTCTATTTTTAGCAGGTCCCAACCACAAGTCCCAGTCTAAAGTTTTTGGTATAGTCTGTTTTTTAGGTGGAAATTCACTTGGTTTATCCCACCAGTGACCTGGTTTGAAATTAAACTCACCAAACCAAGCGTGAACTTCGCGAACTTCACCCAATATTCCAGATTCATACCATTCCTTTATTTGTCTAATCCCATTAGTTGTGTGACCTTGATTAGCCATCTGCGATACAATTCCATAATAATTAGCGGCTTTCTTTAATATTCTGCATTCCCAAATGTTGTGAGCAAGTGGTTTTTCAATGCATACATGTAAACCAAGTTCCATTGCAGAAATCGCAGCGTGAAAATGAGTGTGGTCGGGTGTGCTTATAATTACCGCATCGATAGAATTTTTCATTTTATCAAGCATTACCCTGTAATCTTTGAATTTTTTTACATTTGGATGTAATTGTTTTATTTCATTTAGCGCATTATATGCCCATCTATCATCCACATCACACATAGCAACAATATTCTCAGATCTAATTATGGGTTTCCAATTTTGGATTCCTCTTCCACCTACGCCTATTAACCCAATATTTAATCTTGAATTTAGATTTTTAGATGCCAAAATGTTTGGAAGGCAGAATGTTGAGCCAAATAAAATTCCACTATTCTTGATAAAATTTCTTCTAATCATCAGACCAAAATAAAGTATAAAATAATAGCACCTGTTAATACACCTTTAATCCAAGAAACCCAGTAGGTTTGATAATGTGATAGTTTATAAAATTTTCTTTTTTTTTCTGTAAAATTTTTGTGCCATCTAAGGAATGCTTTCATTTATGTTAAGTTAATAAAAAAAGCCCACAAATTGTGGGCTTTGGTGATCGCGGCACGATTCGAACGTGCGACCGTCTGCTTAGAAGGCAGATGCTCTATCCAGCTGAGCTACGCGACCAAATGAATGGCAAATTTAAATAATTAATTTTCTTACACAAGATTATTGTTTTAACAAGTTTTATGATATTTTATTAAATATCTCATAGAGTTATACCATAAATGTTAACATATTGTAACATAACGTTATATATTTTTTAGGATATTTAAAAATTAGGACATTTTAGTGTAAATTTTTTATTAATTTGGTTTTAAATTTTTTTAAACTAACCTAAAATTATTAAACATGAATAGATTTCTATTGGTTTTTATTTTGTTTCCACTTTTCATTTTTGCGCAGTCTAAAACGATAAGCGGTACAATTAATGACGAAAATGGTTCACCACTACCTGGTGCGACAGTTCAATTAAAAGGTTCAGATACAATTGGTGCAATATCAGATTTTGATGGTAATTTTTCAATTACTATTCCATCTGATGGAAGCCAAGTTCTTGTTGTATCCTACATAGGATATACTAATGAAGAAGTAGATGTTTCTAACCAAGCAACAATCACAGTTCAGTTACAACCTGATACTGAAGCTTTGGAAGAGGTAGTTGTAGTTGGTTATGGAACTGTACTTAAAAGGGATTTGACAGGATCTGTTGCATCTGTGAAAATTGAGGACGAGGTATCTCGTCAAGCTGCTACAGTGGATCAACTTCTTCAAGGTAGAGCAGCAGGTGTACAAGTAACTCAAAATGCAGCAAACCCCAACTCTGGTGTAAGTGTTAGAATTAGGGGAGCAAGCAGTTTAAGGGGAAATAATGAGCCCTTATATGTTGTTGATGGTGTTATTATCTCATCTGCTGCTGAAGATGTGACATCTGTTGATGGAAGCGGTCAAGGAAATACAGGGCAAGACCCTCAAAGTGGTTTGAATGGTATTAATCCAAGAGACATTGAAAGAATTGAAATTTTAAAAGATGCATCAGCCACAGCCATCTATGGTTCAAGGGGTGCTAACGGTGTTGTATTAATAACGACAAAAAGTGGGTCCTCAGATGAATCTGGAGGAAAATTTAATACTTTTTTCAGCAGAACAATAAGTGAAATCACTAAAACTTATGATATGCTTGATGGTGTAGGTTACGCTAACTACTCAAATGCTACAAGAGCTGCTGCTGGTGAAACACCCAGATAT
Source organism: uncultured Bacteroidota bacterium (assembly GCA_902598295.1). Lineage (GTDB taxonomy): Bacteria > Bacteroidota > Bacteroidia > Flavobacteriales > Flavobacteriaceae > Eutrophosalina. Next base: position 49,974 of record CACKBA010000006.1, on the reverse strand, counting down.
GTTGTAGACGGAGGTTCAGTTTATTCTTTTTTATCAAATCCTGACGGAAGCCCATCAACTACAGTTGACACAACTCCTGCTACATTATACAATTGGCAAGATGAAGTATATCAACAAGGTGTGAGTTCTAGTTTTGGAGCAACATTTTCAGGTGGAAATGAGAATGGAGATTTTTATTTATCTGCTGGTTTTAATGACTTAAATGGTTTAATTGATAATTCATCTTTCAAAACAACTGATATCAGATTAAATATTAATTATGATTTAAGTGATCGTATAAGAGTTGAGGGTAGATTTTCAACTTTTTTCAGTGACTCAGATTTTGCTGAGGGTGGTGATAAAATTGGTGGTGATCAAAGTTTTGTTCAACAGACTGTATCATACAATCCTGTTTTATCAAATGGAACAGATGAAGAAAGTTTTTTCGACGATGGACAATTGTCTAACCCTCTATCTTGGGTTAATGATTTTGCTGATGAGTCAAGAGAAAATAGAGTTATTGCTTCTCTTGCTTTAAAATATAAATTAAGAACACCGGGTTTACAGTATGAATTTAGAATTGGCGGAAACCTTAGGGACAAAGATAGAACTAGATTTTATGGTCTTACAACATGGCAGGGTGCAAATGCAAATGGATTGTATCAAAAAATGAAATTGAATGCTTTGACTTACCAAGTCAATAACTTTTTGAGATACAACAGAAATATTAACAGAAATCACAGAGTTAATGCTGCTCTTGGTGTAACATATGATGTAAGAGACGTTGAAAGTAGTGTTTATGCTGTTCAAGATTTTGTTACCGCTCAGTTAGGAACTCAACAACCATTTCTAGGACAAATTGTGTCTTCTCCTTTACTACTAAGAGCTGCCGATCAGCAATTATTTTCAGTTTTAGGTAGAGTTAATTACACATTTAAAAATAAGTATGTTCTAACCGCTAGTTTCAGAAGAGATGGAGTCTCAAAATTTTCAGAAGATAATAGATATGGATTTTTCCCATCTTTTGCTTTTGCATGGAGAGCAGGAAGCGAAAAATTTGTTCAAGATTTAGATTTATTTTCAAGTCTAAAATTTAGAGCAGGTTGGGGTGAGATAGGAAATCATGGTATTGGTCCTTATGGAACATTACCCAATTATGGTGCTTCTTCTTCACTTTATGGTAATCCATCTAATGGCACTACAGTTCCTATTGTCCTTGCCAACATTGCAAATCCCGACTTAACTTGGGAAACTACAGAGCAAGTAAACTTTGGTATTGATTTTGGATTTGCAAATGGAAAAATAACTGGTGTTGTTGATGTTTATCAAAAAAATACAAAAAATCTACTTCAACAGAGTCCAATACCAACATCATCTGGTTTTGCTAATATGCTAGTTAACAGAGGTGGTCTTGAAAATAAAGGATTGGAAATTGGATTAGATGTTACTGCAATTGATAAGGGTGATTTTAACCTTTCATTTGGTGGAAATATTTCTTTCAACAAATCTAAAATTGAAAATCTTGGTTTAGTTCCTGGAGATATATTGATGTCTGATGGAATGGGGGGATATTCAAACCAACAAATTGCATCATACCTTGGAAATGTACCAAGTCGTGGTAATAGTATTAAATTCCCAATTAACATCTTCATGGAAGGACATGAAGTTGCTTTATTTTATGGATGGAAAACTGATGGATTGTTTCAGTCAGGAGATACAATGTATCCAATTAATGGATCTATGTCCCAACCAGGTGATATAAAAGTTTTAGACTTAAATGGTGATGGTGTTGTTGACCTTGCTGACAGAACTGTGATTGGAAATCCAAATCCAGATTACGTTTATGGATTCAATGTAAATCTTTCTTACAAAGGATTTTCCATGAGAGCATTATTTAATGGTGTTGAAGGAAATGAAATTGTTAATGGAAATTATTACAGGTTTGGATGGGCTGAAGGTACGTACAGAAATATTGTTGCTGATGCATGGTATGATAGATGGACACCTGAAAACCCTTCTGCTGCTTATCCTAGATTAGGTTATTCGGCTAATCTGTTCGGTGCGTTAATGGACAGAGTTATTGAAGATGGAAGTTATATAAGGTTGAAAAGTATCACTTTAAACTATGATATTCCTTTGAGTAACAATAATTTTATTGACGCAGCAAACGTATATATCACTGGATCAAACCTATTTACATGGACAGATTATTCAGGTTATGATCCTGAAATCACTACATTCTTGTGGGATGGATTATTGCAAGGAACAGATTGGAATAATAAACCAAATTCAAGGTCAGTCCTTGTTGGTGTTAACTTAAACTTTTAATAAAATAAATTATAGACAAATGAAATACATAAAACTTTTTTTAATTCTTCCATTGATATTCTTCGTATCATGTGACTTGGACGAGAGTCCACCTTTCCTTGATGCGACATTATATCAAGATGTTCAAAGTGCTGAGGCTGCAAGAGATGGTATTTATCAAGCATTGACAGGTTACAACACTCAAGAAAGAAGATTATTTATTGAAAACCTTTATTCTGGAATTATGTTTACTCGAAAAGGTGGGGCTAGAGTTACATCAAGAGATATGTCAACTTTATGTTCATTAAAACCAGGATATCACATGGATGCAGAGTTCATGTGGGGAGGTTTGTATCAAGCTATAGCAAGAGCAAATGGGGCAATTGCAGCAATTAATACTGTTTCATCACCAAGTAATACTGATGAACTAGCATTCAACGATGTTGCGGGTCATGCCTATTTTGTTAGGGCTTGGGCATATTTTAAACTAGCTACTCATTGGGGCGACATTCCATTGTGGTTGGAACTTCCCTCTGAGGGTAATACCAATAAAGCTAAATCCCCCGCATCCGATGTTTATGATCAAATTGTTTCAGATTTACAAATGGCACAAACATTATTGAATGGTAACGCTGGAACAGGTTACCCGAAACAACATGCTGCTAGTATGTTGTTATCAAAAGTTTATATGGCTAAAGCTACTAATACAGACATACAAACAATGGGAGGAACAATGGACTATTGGGGTCTTGCATACAATGAAGCAATGAAGGTGTATAACAGTGGAGAATATTCACTTGTATCCGACTATGGAAGTTTATTTACAGTTCAAGGGGAAAACTCAACCGAATCTATCTTTGAATTGCAAATTGCTCAAGATGCTGCGAATTCTCAAATTGGAAGAAACTTTACACCATGGAAATATAAAGCTGGTATGCACTTCGGTTGGTTCCAAGTGACTGCTTTCCAACATGATAAGCATGTTGCTGCTTATGGTGGAGGTCAGACTTGGACTGGACCAACTTTAATTTCTAGTTTTCCTGACAAGAGGTATAACGCTACTTATCTGCATCAATACTATAGAGCTGATAGGACACCACCTGCTGGTAATGTAAGAAACTATCCATCTGCATCCTGGAGAGGTGGTATGGGAAGTTCTCATCCATATTTGTTTAAGTGGGTTGAAAAAGATAGAACTCATAGCAACCAATACAATAGTCAAAATGTTGTAGCAATGAGATATGCAGAATTATTATTAATGCTTGCTGAGATATCTAATGAGCTAGGTAATGGTCAGGAAATGACTTTTTTAACTCCAGTTTTAACTAGAGCAGGTTTAACTCCTAGGGCTGAATATTCTCAGGGTCAAAGTTCATTCAGAGATGCTATTATGGAAGAGTATCAGTTTGAATTAATTGGAGAGGGTGAAGATTCATTCCATAATAAAAGACGTGGTTATCAATATTTCTTGGATCATACAGTTTTACCTCACAATAATTCTTTTGGAAAAAAAGTATTGATTGGTTCTCAGAAATATCAAGCGAATCGTGAGGTCAAGTTCTCAACAAACGAGGCTGAAATCATGAAACTTCAGATCCCTCTAAGTGAAATTAATACTAATGAATTAATTAATTAATTATGAAAAAGACAATTTTATTTATCTTTTTGATTATCCCGGTTTTTGTATTTGCTCAAGAGCCAACTAAAAATCAGATTAAGAATGCTGAGAAAATTACAAACTATGTTGCTGAAAAGCATTCTCTAAGTAAAAAAGATAAAAAGATTTTTTACGATGCAACCTTAAATCAAATTGTTACAAACGCCGCTGAAATTAAGAGGCAGGGCATTACTGACTCTGAGGCAAAAAAAGTAGTTTATAGAAAAGGTTACAATAATATTAAAGAAACTTTATCCAAAAAGTTTGGTAACCAAAAAGCTGTTGCTCTTTTAAAGTCTGGTAATGAGGCTCGAAGGCAATAATTGATTTATAGCTTTAGAAAAAAGGAGGATTTTTCCTCCTTTTTTTTTTAAACTAGCCTTATCTTTAATTAAAATACCTAACGAATGAGTAAAAATGTACTAAATCTTAAACACTCAATATTCATTTTGATATCATTTTTCGTATCTACGACATTAATCTCACAAAAGAAACAAAATGTTTTGTTTATTGGAGTTGATGATATGCGACCACTAATTAATTCATATGGATATCCTCAAATGAAAACACCAAATCTTGATAAACTTGCGTCAGAGGGTGTTCAATTCAATCAAGCATATACCAATATCGCTGTATGTGGTGCTAGTAGAGCAAGTATTTTAACTGGTGTTAGAGGAAGTAAATCAAGGTTCGTTAAGTACTACACTAGAGCTGATGAAGATTTACCCAAAGCAATTACATTAGCAAAGCTTTTCAAGCAAAATGGTTACACCACAGGATCAATCGGAAAAATTTATCATGAATGGAGAGATAATTTTGATGAGTGGGATATTTACAGGAATTTTAGAGAACAAAGGGATTATCAGAGTAAAAAAACTCTCAGAATGATTGAAAAGAGAAAAGAAAGTAATCCTAACCAACCTAAAAATTACATCGGACCTGCTTGGGAGTACGCTGATGTTGATGATGATGCATATACTGATGGTAAATTGACAGATTTTGCTATTAAAACACTTGGCAATTTTAAAGATTCACAAGATCCTTTCTTTCTTGCAGTTGGTTATGTCTCTCCACATTTGCCTTTTATTCAACCAAAGAAATATGGAGAAATGTACAATGATAGTGACTTGACTATATCAAGAGAAAAAACTATTCCCAGAAATGCACACAATAGGGCTTTTCATAACTGGGAAGAATTAAGGAATGGATATTTGGATATCCCAAAAAAAGGACCTGTCTCGCTAGAAACTGAAAAAGAATTAATAAAAAGTTACTATGCAAGCGTTAGTTATTTGGATGCATTGGTGGGCAAATTAATCAAATCTTTGGATGATTTAGGTCTTAGAGATAACACAACCATAGTATTTTGGAGTGATCATGGTTTTTTCTTGGGAGAACATGGTTTTTGGTGTAAGCACCATACATTTCAAGAGGCAATTCATGTTCCGTTAATTATCTCAGCTCCGAACATGACAAAAAATGAAAAAACAGATGCGTTGGTTGAATATGTTGACATCTATCCCACTTTGAGTGAATTAGCAGGTATAGAGCCCCCAGATTATATTCATGGTGAGAGCCTTGTACCCATATTGAAAGACCCATCTCAAAAATTTAAATCTGAAATATACAGCAGATATCAAATGAGAGAAGTTGTTCAAGATTTAGATTATTCATACCATGAGATAATGGCTTATGATAAATATTATAAAGACAGAAATGGAAATAACACGCCATCTCCAGATTCTAATGAAAGGGTTGTTGCTAAAATGTTGTTTGATATGAGAACTGATAAACTTCAATCTATCGATATCTCGAACGAACCAAGGTATAAAGATGTTGTAGAAAAATATTCCGAAAAGCTTCTTAATATGAGAAAAATTACTAATGAATCAATTGTTATTAAATGAAAAAAATAATTCTTATAATATTTCTAACTACTAGTTTTAGTTTTGCACAAAATAAATTTCTTAATGATCCATTGGTCACTGAAATTTTTACAGCTGACCCATCTGCCCATATTTTCAATGGAAAAATATATGTATATCCATCGCACGATATTGTAGTTGAGAATCCACCTGTTGATGATTGTGGTGGAAAGTATGCAATGAGAGATTATAGAGTGTTATCAATGAATTATATTGGAGGACCAGTTACAATCCATGATGTTGCACTTGACTTAGATGATGTACCATGGGCAAAGCGACAATTTTGGGCCCCTGATGCTGCAGAAAAAGATGGCAAGTTTTATCTGTATTTTCCTACAAAGGATAAAGATGATGTTTTTAAAATAGGTGCTGCTGTTTCAGATAAACCAGAAGGTCCTTTCAAAGCAGAGAATAATCCTATCGAAGGAAGTTATAGTATGGATCCAAGTGTTTTTAAAGATGATGACGGGTCATATTACATGTATTTTGGAGGTATTTGGGGAGGACAATTACAAAGATGGAATGAGGACAACCAATATACTCCGGGAGAGTGTGGTAATGAACTTCAGGACAGTGGTATTCCAGACGGTCCAGCAATATCACCAAGAATAGCAAAAATGTCAAATGATATGATCAGTTTTGCTGAGGATCCAAAACCCGTAAGAATTGTTGATAAAAATGGCAATCCTATACTTACCAAGGATCATGCAAGAAGATTTTTTGAAGCTGCATGGGTTCATAAAAAAGATGGAATTTATTATTTAAGTTATAGCACTGGAAATACTCATTTAATTGTTTATGCCACAAGCGATAATCCCTATGGACCATTTGTTTATCAAGGTATAATTAACAACCCTGTTGATGGTTGGACAAATCACCATTCAACCCTAAAAGTTGGTGATCAATGGTATTTGTTTTATCATGACACCCAAATATCTGGAAAGGACCATTTGAGAAATGTCAAATTTACAGAGATGTACCATAACAAGGATGGGTCTATTCAAGAAATTTTTCCTCTAAAGAATTAAATTTTAAAATGTATAATATTGGATACGATTTAGGAAGCTCATCTCTTAAAATAGCTTTAACTAAATCCGAATCTGGTGAAAAAGTAAAACTCATTCAAGAACCTAGTTCTGAGATGAGTATTATCTCCAAAAAGAATGGATGGGCAGAGCAGGACCCAAATTATTGGTGGGAATTAATTTGTATCGGTACAAAAAGAATCATAGCTGAGTCTGGAATCAGAAACAATCAAATTACTGGAATTGGTATTTCGTATCAAATGCACGGACTAGTAATTGTTGATGAAGCTGGAAATTGTTTACGCAATTCAATAATATGGTGTGATGGTAGAGCTGTTGAAATTGGGAATAAAGCATTTAAAGAAATTGGGGAGGAAAAATGTTGCTCTAACCTATTAAACTCCCCTGGTAACTTTACTGCATCAAAACTTGCGTGGGTAAAAAATAATGAACCCGAAATATATGACAGGATACATAAATTTATGTTACCTGGAGATTTCCTGAATTTTAAATTAACTGGTGAGGTTAATTCGACTGTTACAGGATTATCTGAGGGCATGTTTTGGGATTTTAAAGAAAATTGTACTGCAGATTGGTTATTAAATTATTACCAAATTGACTCATCACTTACGCCAAATATTGTTGAAAACTTTGAAGACCAAGGATATGTAACAAAATTAGCATCTGAAAAAACTGGCTTACCTACCGGTATACCTGTAAAGTATAGATCTGGTGATCAACCAAATAATGCTGTAGCATTAAATGTTTTAAATGTTGGAGAGGTTGCAGCTACAGGGGGAACATCAGGTGTTTTGTATGCACTAACAGATCAATTAAAGTCAAATGAATCACTGAGAATTAACAATTTTGCTCATGTAAATTACTCAGAACACAATAAAATTGTGGGTAAATTGTTATGTATCAACGGAGCAGGTATTCAGTACAAATGGATTAAAAATTTGATTGGTTCTAGTTCTTACAATAAGATGAACGAAAGAGCAGGTAAAGTTGATATCGGTTCTAACAATTTACTTACATACCCGTTTGGTAATGGAGCTGAAAGAATTTTTGAAAATAAAGATATTGGTACCCATATTAAAAATCTTAATTTAAATATTCACAATTCAAATCATATCTGCAGATCAAGTTTGGAGGGTATTGCTTTTTCCTTTGTTTACGGCATGGAAATCTTAATGAATGATAATTTTAAACCTAAATTAATCAGATCGGGAAATGATAATCTTTTCAGATCCGAAATTTTTTCAGAAACTATATCTACACTACTTGATAAAGAAATTGAAATTCATGATGTGACTGGCGCTTATGGTGCTGCAAGAGTTGCCAGTTTAGATCAAAATAATTTTGAATCATTTTCAAAAAATATCTCTAATAATGATTATATTAAGAGTTATGTACCCTCTCAAAAAAAACAACAGTACATAGATTCTTATGAAACGTGGAAAATTAACTTAAAAAAACTAATTGATAAATAATTATGGCATTAATAGGAGACAAAGAATTTTTTAAAGGTATAGGTAAAATTAATTATGAAGGTCCAGATTCAGATAATCCTTTGGCATTCAAATATTACAATCCAGAATTAGTTGTAGCAGGAAAAAGCTTAAGAGAACATTTTAAATTTGCTGTTGCATATTGGCATTCCTTCTGTGGAGTGGGAGCAGATCCTTTTGGAGCTGGAACTCAAATCTTCCCATGGGATGAATCAAAAGATCCTTTACAAGCTGCAAAAGACAAAGCTGATGCAGCATTTGAGTTTATCTCAAAGATGGGGTTTGATTATTTTTGTTTTCACGATTATGATTTAATTAAAGAGGCAGATACATTTTCAGAATCAGAGGAGAGATTAAATTTTATTACTGATTATATTAAAGAAAAAAAGAAAAATTCAGGAATAAAATTGCTTTGGGGAACTGCCAATTGTTTTTCAAACCCACATTATATGAATGGTGCTGCAACCAACCCTGATTTTGATGTTGTTGCGAGGGCAGGAGCACAAGTTAAATTAGCTCTGGATGCTACTATTGCATTAGACGGTGAAAATTATGTTTTTTGGGGAGGTCGCGAAGGATATATGTCATTGTTAAATACAGACATGAGCAGGGAGTTAGACCATATGGCTCAATTTTTAAAAATGTGTCGTGATTATGCTAGATCAAAAGGATTTAAAGGTACGTTTTTCATTGAACCTAAACCTATGGAGCCATCTAAACATCAGTATGATTTTGATACTGCAACATCAATTGGTTTTTTAAAAGAATATGGTTTAGAAAAAGATTTTAAAATTAATATTGAGGTTAACCATGCTACTTTAGCTCAACATACATTTCAACATGAATTAACAGTTGCAGCTAAATCTGGAATGCTTGGAAGCATAGATGCCAACAGAGGCGACTATCAAAATGGTTGGGATACAGATCAGTTTCCAATAAATATTCAAGAAACCACTGAGGCTATGCTTGTTTTTTTAAAGTCAGGAGGTCTTAAAGGTGGTGGTGTAAACTTTGATGCTAAACTACGTAGAAACTCTACGGATCTGGAAGATTTATTTATTGCCCACATTGGAGGAGCTGATACTTTTGCAAGAGCTTTGATTATAGCAGATAACTTACTAAAAAATTCACCACTTCCTGAAATGCTAAGAACTAGATATAAAAGTTTTGATACAGGTCAAGGAAAAAATTTCGAGAATGGTAAGTTAGTTTTGGAAGATTTATATGAATTGGCTAAAGAGAATGGGAAGTTAAAACTTACTAGTGGAAAGCAAGAATTAATTGAAAACATATTGTTTAACTACATAAAATAAATATTAATGGAAGAGACTAAAACAATTTTCGAAAGCCTTGACTGGGTAGTCTTAGGTTTATACTTCGCAATTTTAGTTGGTGTTGCTGTTTGGGTTGCACTACAAAAAAATAAAAATACAGAGGACTATTTTCTCGCTGGAAGAAATGTTGGTTGGTTCGTAATAGGTGCATCTATTTTTGCCTCCAATATAGGCTCTGAGCATGTAGTTGGGCTTGCAGGTACTGGTTTTTCATCAGGCACACCACTTGCTCACTACGAATTACATGCTTGGATAGTTCTGTTGCTGGGATGGCTTTTTCTCCCATTTTATATAAGGAGTGGTGCTTTTACAATGCCAGAATTCCTCGAAAAAAGATTTGACAGTAGGTCTAGGTGGTTCTTATCTGTATTTTCACTTTTTGCATATGTTTTGACTAAGGTATCTGTTACGATATATGCAGGTGGTATTGTTGTTTCAGAATTATTAAATATAGATTTTTGGGTTGGTGCAATCGGTATTGTCATTTTCACAGGAGCCTATACCATTTTGGGGGGCTTGAGAGCTGTTGTATATACTGAAACATTACAAACTGTAGTTCTTATTATGGGTTCTGTTATTATTACCTATCTAGGATTTCAAGAAGTTGGCGGATGGTCTCAATTAACTGAAACCGTAACTCAAGTTAGCCCTGAACACTTTAACATGTGGAGACCATGGGATGATCCTGATTTTCCATGGGCTGGACTATTGTTTGGTGGTACTATTGTTGGAATTTGGTACTGGTGTACTGATCAATATATAGTTCAAAGAACTTTGGCTGCCAACAATATTACTATTGGTAGGAGGGGAGCAATTTTTGGAGCTTATCTAAAACTACTTCCAATTTTGATTTTTTTAGTTCCAGGTATAATTGCCTTTGCACTAACAATTCAAAACCCTGAAGTTTTTAATGTAATGGACGTAAACGGCGTTCAGAAGGCTGATAGAGCCTTTCCAATGCTTGTTACTACCTTGTTACCTGTTGGACTAAAAGGTTTAGTAGCAGGTGGTTTAATGGCTGCATTAATGAGTTCGTTGGCATCTGTATTTAACTCATGCTCAACGATATTCACAATCGATATCTATAAAAAAATTAGCCCAAATAAATCAGAAAAATTTTTAGTAAATGTTGGAAAAGTAGCAACTGTTGTTATTGTTGGTCTTGGTATTTTATGGATTCCGATTATGGAAAAAATTGGTGGTGGAGTTATGTATCAATATTTACAAAATGTTCAGGCGTATATTGCACCACCTGTTACAACAGTGTTTTTACTTGGTATAATTTGGAAAAGAGTAAATGCTCAAGCTTCAATTGTAACACTATTTGCTGGATTATTTTTATTAATTCTCAGACTTGGCTCCGAAATTTATTATCAACCTGATATTGCCTCTGGTTCTGAAGTTGAAGGATTTTTATTTTTATTTGCCACTATTAACTTTTCTTACATGGCAATTTGGATGTTTGCTTTTTCAGTAGCATTATGTGTAACAGTTACTTTGATGACAGCAGAACCTGATTATGACAGAATAAAAGGTCTATCTTTTGGAACGATCCCAGCGCATTTAAAAACTAATAAACAAAAGGATTATTCAAATATTGATATTATACTTTCATTCGTCTTAGTGCTGATAGTTATAGGAATATGTATATTTTTCTCACCAATAGTATTCTAGATTTGCGTCTGATAGTTTTTATATTGTTGAGTAATCTAGTCTATACACAAGGTAAGAACACGATTAAAGATATATTAGTAAATAATGATTATGATACTGGTTCATTTTACGTAGGTGCTACTATTCAGCATAACATGCTTCAAAGATCCAATGTTACTGAACTTTTTTTGAGTGAATTTACTTACATGACCCCTGCAAATTCATTTAAACAAACAGCGATACACCCTAGACCTGGTGTTTGGAATTGGAAGAAATATGATGATTTTATAGATTTTGCAGAAAAAAATAATTTAACACTTAGGATTCATGGACCAATAAGTCCGCAAGCATCAAAGTGGGTAAAAAATGATAATAGAACTAAGGAAGAGTTGCTTAAAAATATGGAAGAATTTTTTACCGAGTTATGTATAAGATTAAATGATGAAAAAACTGTGAAATGGATGGATGTTGTAAATGAAACTGTACTCAGAAATGGTGAATGGTTCAAGGAAAAACCTGGTGATTCTGCTTGGGAAAATCCGTGGACTCAAATTGGTTTGAATGATGATGGTTTCCCAATCTATATTATTAAGGCATTTGAAATAGCTAATAAATTTGCACCAAATGTAAAGTTGGTGTATAATCACAATGGTGGAATGGAGAGAAAAATGTGGGAAAAAGTACTTGAAACAATCACATATTTAAAAAATCTGGGATTAAGAGTAGATGGAGTTGGATGGCAGGCTCATTTACGTGATAAAAATGGTGTGGGTTTAGTCAAGGAGGATTTGAATTATTTATCATATTTAATAGATTGGACACATGCTAATTCAATGGAATTCCATGTTACTGAACTTAATTATTGGTTAAATAATGAAAACCCTAAATCTATACAGGTTCAAAAAAGACAGTTTATCTCATATAATAATATAGTTAATACATTAATATCAAAAAAAAATAATGGCGTTCTTACTTTGAATATTTGGGGTTTATTCGATCGAAAAGGACCTGGTGACTATCCTAAAAATATTCTTAGTCTGTATGATCAAAATGGTAATCCCAAACAATCTTTATATGCTATAAAAAAATCACTCATCAATAAAAGTACCGGTTTAATTTTTGAAAAATAATGATACCAAAAAATTTTTTTTTAGTAATTGTACTTTTTTTTCTATCATGCTCTAGTTCAAGTGATGATAATTCAGATATTAATAACGATAAACAAAACAACCCACCAGTCGTTCAAAGTTTAACAGTTACATCAGACGGTTCACCAATAAATATAGTTCTACAAGGTTCAGATCCAGATAACGATGATTTAACATACTCAATTGTATCAAATCCAAACAAGGGATCAATTGATTTATCATTGAACAATGCCACATATACGCCTTCTTCAAATGCTTATGATTCCGACTCATTTACCTACAAAGCAAACGATGGAGAGTTTGACAGTAACATTGCTACTGTCTATATTTCTTTACCAAATGCCCCTGTAGTTGAAGACCCAAGCTTCAAACAACTTGTCAGTGAAAATTATGATAAAAGTAAATTTGCTTTTGGTGCAACCCTAAATTATTATCAATTAGATTCGAATGTTGAAGAACTTTTTCTATCAGAATTTGATTATACAACACCTGAAAATTCATTTAAACAATCAATAGTGCACCCAGAGCCTGGAGTTTGGAAGTGGGACAGAGTTGAAGCATTCCTAAATTTTTCAAATGCACATAATATTAAAATGAGAGTGCATGGTCCAATTGGTCCTCAGTCCTCTACTTGGGCAAAAACTGATTCAAGAACATCTGAAGAATTATCTCAGGTTTATGAGGAATTTTTGACTGAACTGTGTAAAAAGATTAATGGAAACAGTAATATTTTATGGATGGATGTCGTCAATGAAACTATAGATTCAAACGGTAATTGGACAGATAAAAGAAATGGAACCAATCAATGGGAAAATCCATGGACACAGATTGGTAAAAATGATGATGGTATACCACTTTATATCATAAAAGCTTTTGAGATTGCCAAGCAACATGCTCCAGATATTAGTTTAGTCTTTAATCAACATGCTGGAATGCAACCTGCTATGTGGAATAAAGTCAAAGAAACTATTTTATATCTAAAGAATAAAGGGCTTAGAGTAGATGGTTTAGGATGGCAAGGCCATTTGAGGGATAATGTTGTTTTATCTTTGAATCAATCTAAATTAAATTATCTTTTGTCTATAATTGATTGGGCTCATGAAAATGATTTAGATTTTCACATTACTGAAATTGATTATCGAATGACAAGTGACCCGCCAAACAGCAATGAGTACAATCGACACGCAAATGGTTATGCGAATATATTAAAGGCTATTATTGCAAAAAGAAATAATGGTGTTGTAACATATAATACCTGGGGAGTATATGACAAGAATGGACCTGAAGATCATGAGTATAAATACATCTACGATTCCAATTTGAATCCAAAAAAAGCAGTAGAGTTATTAAAAAAGGCACTAAAAAATAAAGAGACAGATTTTACGTATTTAGACTGATCTTTTTAAAGTAATTGAGGTAATTTCAGGCCATATTCCTACTCTTCCAGGAAAAGCAAGTACACCGAAACCTCTGTTTACATTTAGGTATTTCCCATTGTAAGTATACAAACCAGCCCAGTATTTATAAACCCATTGAACTGGACTCCATTTAATCATGCCTGGGATTTCTATGCCGAATTGCATACCGTGCGTATGTCCTGAAAGCGTTAAATCAAATTTTTTGGGATGATCTTTCAGGATTCTTTCCCAGTGAGTTGGGTCGTGAGATAAAACAATTTTAAAATCCTTTTTGGAAATATTTTTAACAGATTTTTCAATATCTCCCATCTGATTAAATCTTGCACCCCAATTTTCTACTCCAATAATAGCGATTTTTTCATCATCCCGCATTATATATTTGTTTTCATTCAATAATACCCTAAAACCTATTTTTTTTTGTGTTTCTAATAAATTCTTAAAGTTTTCTTCTTTTTCAATTTTATTTGACCATCTATGATAATCACCATAATCATGATTTCCAAGAACAGATATCATATCGTCTTTAGCTTTTAATTTTGAAAAAGATTTAACCCATGGTTTTATCTCCTCAAACCGATTATTAACAAAATCACCAGTGAATACTATTAAATCAGCATTTTCATCATTAATCATTTTGATTGCTTTATCAATCATATGTTTATTTTCTAAACTTCCACAGTGAAAATCTGAAAGTTGGACTAGTTTATAACCATCAAATTTTTCAGGTAAATTTTCGAAGTATATTTTATGATTAATTATTCTGTATCGGTATTTACCAAAAAAAATTCCATCTAAACCAATCGGTAATGGTAGTGATGCAACAATTAAACTTAATTTACTTATCAATGCCCGCCTCTTCAAATTAATTTTTGATTTAGTATTGATTTTACTTTTTAAAAAATTAAAAAGACGAAATAGATCTTCTATTAAAATTATAGGTAGTGATATTGTTTTAGCTAATAGAAATAGAAAAATTAAGGTTAAATAGTATGAAAAAACCTTCGAACTAGAGCTAATTTCAAAAGTGAATGAATAAATAATAAAAAAACTATAAAGTGAAAGAAAGGTAAAAATGTAAATTAATCTAGACTTTCTATTTAATACAGTTTTAATCCCTTGATAGAAATAAATTTCAATAAAAATTAAAATAAAAAAGAAAATAATTAATGAAATTATCAAAATAATTTATTGGTTTAGTTCTTATGATTTATTTGTGAATACAAATGATGTTCTTTACGATGAATATTGCTAAATTAACATTTCTATGCGATTAATAGAAATTAAAAAAATTGTAGAAGCTTCTGAAAAAATTTCAGGTTTAGTAAAGTCAACAGAATGTCAAAAATCAAAGTACTTTTCAAATTTATTCGATTCAAATATTTTTTATAAAAGAGAAGATAAGCAAACTGTAAAATCATTTAAAATTCGAGGTGCTCACAATAAAATTTTATCACTTGATATCTCTGATATAAAAAACGGGTTGGTTTGTGCAAGTGCTGGAAATCATGCTCAAGGTTTTGCATTATCATGTAGTACGTTAAAATATAATGGAACAGTTTTTATGCCTGAAACAACTCCAAAACTTAAAATTGAACGTGTCAAGTATTTCGGAAAAAATTTCATTGAAATCAATTTACATGGAAAAAGTTTTGCCGACGCATATTACGAGGCTGAGTTGTATTGTAAAAATTATAATAAGACTTTTGTTCACCCATATAATGATTTGAAAATAATTGAGGGACAAGCAACATTATTTTTGGAAATGATAAATCAAATAAATTTTAAAATAGATTATTTATTTGTTCCAATCGGCGGCGGTGGATTATTGTCTGGAGCAATAAATGTTTTTAAACAATTATCAAAATCAACTGTAATAGTTGGTGTTCAAGTAAGAGGAGCTCCTGCTATGAAAAAATCAATTGAACAGAGCAAATTAATACATTTAGATAATGTTGATAATTTTGTTGATGGAGCAGTTGTGAAAGAGGTTGGTGAAATAACATATAATTTCTGTAAAAATTATTTAGATGAAATTGTAGTTGTTGACGAGGGAGAAATATGTTACAACATGATATCTCTTTTAAAAAAAGAGAAAATTAATGCAGAGCCTGCAGGAGCAATGTCAGTTGCTGCTCTAAGAAAACTAAAAAATCAAATTAAAAATAAAAACGTAATGTGTATTATTTGCGGAGGAAATAATGATCCGATGAGAAAAACAGAGATAGAGGAAAGAGCCAATAAGTGGAAGTTTAAGTGTAAAACCTGAATATACTTACTTTAAAATTCCAAATTTTAAACCTGCTTCCTTTAATAATTTTAACGCCTTGTCCATCTCAATTTTGGTATGAGAGGAAGATATTTGTATTCTAATTCTTGATAAACCTTTTGGGACAACGGGGTATGAAAAACTTACTACATAAATATCATTTTCATATAAATATTCGGCAATTTTCTTTGCTTTAATGTCATCGTAAATCATTATGGGAATTATCGGATGATTTTTTCCTTTAATTTCAAATCCAATATTTGATATCTGATCCCTGAAATAGATTGTATTTTCTTTTAACTTTTTAATTAAACTTTTATCTTTCTTTATAAGTTCAAGGGCTTTTATTGATGCGCCAACAATGCTTGGTGCCAATGTATTTGAAAAAAGATAAGGTCTAGATTTTTGTCTCAATAACTCAATAATTTCTTTTTTTCCAGAACTAAAACCACCGCTACCACCACCTAATGCCTTACCAAGAGTTCCAGTAATTATATCAACTTTTCCTAAAACATCATTATACTCATGAGTTCCTCTTCCATTTTTTCCAATAAAACCTGTCGCATGACAGTCATCAACAAAAATTAAACTATTATACTTTTTAGCTAATTTATAAATGTTATCAAGTTGTGCAATTGTACCATCCATTGAGAAAACACCATCTGTAACAATCACTCTAGATCTAAAGCTTTTAGTTAATTTTAACTGTTTTTCTAAATCAATCATGTCATTATTTTTATATCTAAATCTTTCGGCTTTGCACAATCTAATTCCATCAATTAACGATGCATGGTTCAAAGAGTCGCTGACTATAGCATCTCTACTATCAAATAAAGGCTCAAAGAGACCACCGTTAGCATCAAATGCAGCAGCATATAGAATGGTATCTTCTGTCCCCAAAAAATCTGAAATTTCTCTTTCAAGTTTTTTATGAATATCTTGTGTTCCACAAATGAACCTGACGGAAGCTAGCCCAAAACCATGACTATCAATGGTTTCTTTTGCTGCATTTTGGATTTCTTTATTAGCGGCTAATCCTAAGTAATTATTTGCACAAAAATTAATCACATTTTTTTTTTGTTCGGTTTTAATTTGGGTGCATTGTGGTGATTCAATTTGTCTCTCGTTCTTATATCTTCCAGATTTTTTAATATCCTCTAGTTCGGAGATTATTCTGTTTTTTAAAGATTCGTACATTTTTATTAAATTCTACTACAAATTTAATTTTTTTTGAAAAAAAATATTTTAATTACGGGCGCATCAGGTCAATTAGGTCAATTTTTTATAGATAAACTAGTAGAAAAGAATAATGTAATATCTACAGATATTAATGTTTCTCCTAGATTGATAAAAAAATATGATTTAAAATTTTTAGATGCTTTGAATGAAGTTAAAGTACGTAAGTTTATAGAAAAATATCATATCGATGAAATATATAATTTTGCATCAATCTTATCTGCAAAGGCAGAAAAAAATCCTTTAAAATCATTTCAGTTAAATACTAATTGTTTTTTAAATGTTATAAAAGCTTCAATTAGTTCTAGTGTTAAAAAAATCTTTTGGCCAAGTTCAATTGCAGTCTTTTCTAAAGAATCAAATCTAAATTACGTACAACAAGATGTTATTATGAATCCAACCACCATATATGGTGCATCAAAATTAGCATGTGAAAAAGTAATTAATTATTTCAATATAAATGGCTTACTTGACATTAGATCTATAAGATTCCCTGGAATTGTTTCTTCATCAACACCAGGTGGAGGAACAACAGATTATATTGTTGAAATGATAAATAATATAAAAAGTAAAAAAAAATATATTTGTCCTATTTCCCCAAATACTATCCTCCCAATGATGCATGTAAACGATGCGGTTGATGCATCAGTCAAATTAATGAGTGTTCCGCGAAAAAATATTAACATTAATAACTCTTACAATATTAGTTCATTCGAAACGACGCCATATGAATGGAAAAATTTAATTTGTCAAATGGGATACAACTTAGAAGTCGATTTTCAACCAGATTTCAGACAAAAAATTGCTGACTCTTGGCCAAGAAAAATTGATGATGAACAAATTAGAAAAGATTTGAACTGGAAACCAAAATTCAATAAAATCAAAACTTTAAAAAGTGTAATTGAAGATTATAGTTTAACTTGAAACAGAGTAGAAATTAAGGTTATAGGAAACCACTCCTTCTGTCTTTCACACAAAATTAAATGTCTGGTTGATTTTGGTTTAAATAATTCCTTTGAAACAGCTTTTTTAATTATCAATTTTTTGCAGATATCATTCTTTTTCGATGTCTTTATTTTTTTTGACTTGTAATTAACTTTTGTAACAGGTATTTTACTAAGTCCCAGTTCTTTCAATGCATTATACCTATGGTGACCATCGATAATTAATCCTGACTCGTTACATATAATTATTGAAGAGATAAAAAAAATTCCATGACTATTTATAAATTTTTCTTTAAGAACATTCTTGTTTTTATCAATAATTCTTTCGTGGGGGTATAATAGATTTACATTCTCATAACTGACGTCAGTAATTATATTCTTGTCAATGTCAATAGAAAACATAAATTCGCGGAGAGACGGGGATTCGAACCCCGGCGACAGTTACCCGTCGACAGATTAGCAATCTGCTCCATTACCACTCTGGCACCTCTCCAAAATTTTTCAAATTTAAGTTTTTTAAATGTTTTTGGTTAGTTTTTTAACTAAATCATTTTTATTAAAAAAAACTTTACCTATAACTTTTAAACTTGTATAGGTTGGAATTGCTAATATCATTCCACCAATACCAAACAATAATCCACCAGAGATAATAACAATAAAAATTTCAAGGGGATGTGATTTTACTGAATTTGAAAAGATATAAGGTTGACTAATGAAATTATCTATGAGTTGTGCAACTAAGTAAAAAATAAATATGTAAAATGATGTCGGTGCAATAACATCACTAAAATCTTGACCTAAATTACTGGTCATTGAAAGAAAAATCATTAAAAAGATACCAATAAGTGGTCCAACATATGGTATTAAATTTAATATGGCACATATGAGTGCAATCACTATGGCATCTTTAATTCCAAAAATTAATAATGTTAAAGTATAAATGATAAATAATATAGAGACTTGCACAATTAACCCAATAAAATATCTTGAAAGCAAAACTTTTATCGTTTCAATCGATTTTTTTATTCTCGTTTTTAATTTTTTTGGAAATAATAAAACAACATTATCCTCAAAATAAATTCCGTCTTTCAGTAAAAAGAATGAAATGAAAAGTATAGAAAGAATTCCGATTGTTATTGAACCTAAAACAGAACCTATCCAATTCAAAATACTCGGTATGATTTCAACACTGTTTTTGGTGAGACTTTCTAAGTTTAAAATTGATTCGTTAAGAGAAATATTAAAACCCAACAGGTATTGATTTAATTCACTATAAAGAAGATTTAATTTATCATTTAGTGAATTTGTGTTGAGTAAAGACAAGTTTTTACCCTGTTCTAAAACGAGTGGCACTAAAAGAGATATTAGACCAGCTATTATTAATGAAAGAAGTAATAATGCTAATATGCTTGATAATGTGGTGTTAAATTTTAATTTATTATTTAAAACTTTAACAACAGGTCTTAAAATAAGAGATAATACACTTGCAATTAGAATATAACCAATTACAACTTTCAATTTTATTAATAAAAAAATTACAAAAACAGACAATGCAATGTAAGTCAAGAACTTTAGTGCTATTTTATCATTAACTGTTTTCACGATGCGCAAATATATTACTTAAAACTTGAAAAAGCACTAGAGACTACAATCGCTGCTGTTTCTGATCTTAATCTATTGTTCCCTAACGACAATGGTTCAAAGTCATTTTTTACTGCATAATCAACTTCATCTTTGTTAAAATCACCCTCAGGCCCAATCAAAACCACAGTAGACTCTTGAATTTTTGTGAGATTTGAGACTGGGATTTTTTTTATGTCTTGACATGTAGATATGAATTTATATTTTTCATCGGAGTTGTTACAGAATGTTTCAAAAAGTTCCAATTCATTTAATTTTGGCATATAATATTTTATTGATTGTTTCATTGCTGAGATGATTTTATTTGTTGATCTCAACATGTTTATACCTTTTTTTAACGTATTCTTGCTGACAATTGGTGTAATTTCTTTAATTCCAATTTCTGTTGCCTTTTCTAAAAAAAATTCAAACCGAGTTGGTGACTTCAAAAGGGATATACCAATATGTAAATTGTTTGAATTAGCTGTTTTGAAAAGCTTTTTAATTTCGAAGTGAATTTTCTTTTTTTCAATTCTTTCTATTTGACTTTCGAACCCATAACCTTTTCCATTAGTAAACTTAATTATATCTCCTTTTTTTTTCCTCATGACTCTGGTAATATGTTTTAAATCTTCATCACATATAGAAAAGTTCGTGGTGTTTTTATCAATTTTTGAATTATAAAAAAGTTCCATTACATTTTATACTTGGCATCTGAGACAGCATTTAACATTCCAAAATTTTTGGTTTTATATTTTAAATATCCGACGATGGCAATCATTGCTGCATTATCTGTTGTGTATTCCAATTTTGGAAAATAATGATTGACATTTTTCATATTAGATTTGAAACGTTCTCTAATCATTGAGTTCGCTGATACGCCACCGCCATACACAATATCTTTAACATTGGTTATTTTTATTGCTTTCTCTACTTTTTGATATAAAATTTTTGAGATTGTATATTGTAGAGATGCACAAAGATTATATTTCTCTCTCTGTATAAATCCAGGTTCTTGCTTTTCTTGTGTTTCAACAAACCTTTTAAAGTTTGTTTTTAGTCCGCTAAAGCTAAAGTTAAGTTCTTTAACTTTTGGTATTGTGAAAGTAAACTTTTTGTGATTTCCTTTATTTGACATCTTATCTATGGATGGTCCAGCTGGGTAACTTAGACCAAGAATTTTACCACATTTGTCAAAAGCTTCTCCGATTGAGTCATCAATCGTTTCACCAATTATATCCATATCGAAATAATCATTACACCTTATAATTTGTGTATGACCACCTGAGATATTTACACCCAAAAACGGAAAATCACATTTTTGATTACTTCCATCATCTATAAAATGTGACAATATATGTGCTTGCATATGGTGAACTTCAATCAGTGGAATATTTAAACCAATGGAAAGTGATTTAGCAAAAGATCCACCAACTAAAAGTGACCCTAATAAACCCGGTCCTCTGGTGTAAGCAATTGCATCTATATCTTTTTTTCCGATATTTGCCTTATCAATGGCCTGTTGTACAACTGGAACAATATTTTTCTGATGAGCTCTTGATGCTAATTCTGGAACAACTCCTCCATAATTTTGGTGGACTGTTTGATTAGCAATGATATTTGACAGAACCTTGTTGTCTTGAGTTACCGCTGCTGATGTTTCATCACATGATGATTCAATTCCAAGTATTGTAACAGGCATAATTGTTGTAAATTTTATTTAAAGAATTATTATCAAAAATAAAAAATCAAATATTAAAAGAATTTTTTTTTCATTATTAATAGCTCTTGTAATAATTTTTGGTGTTGGTTTTTACTTGGTTGAAAAAAATCTATCCTCAATAATCTCTTCAAATATTTCATCTGATAATTTTGATTTTTCTCTTAAGGAAATAAATTTAAATCTAAACGGGAAAGTCTCGGTCAATGATTTTATTATATATAATATAGAAAAAGATACTGTGCTTTATGCAAAATCATTTAGTGCAAGTCCAACAGAGTTAGTTAATTATCTAAATAATGAAAAATCAAGTTTCAAGAGTTTGAATCTTGATGGTGGTTTTATTAATGCGAGTAATTTCAATTCTTCTGATTTACTAACATCAAATCAAGATGAAGTAGAAATTATAAACAATTTTAAATTTATTAATATTCAAAATATAGGTATTACAAATTTTGATATTTTAATAGATCAACAGGGAAAAAAGTATGATATATCAAATGATGAGATAAGAATAGAAAATCTTTTAATTCAGAACGGGCAAACTCAATTTTCAGTTACTGATTTAAAGTCAAAATTTAATGAAAGAGAGGTGTCACTTCTTTCAGATGTGTTGATTAAGGATAATGTTGTAAGGATTGATTTTGAAAAGCTTTCCTATGGCAATTCTATTTTTACCGGAGTTGTTGATTTATTTAATTTAAATGAAATCCAAAAATTTAAGTATGATGGTTATTTCAAAAATTCAATTGTAAATAGTTCTGATTTTAAAACTCCAATAACCAATTTGGATATCCAAATAGAGTCTTTTTTTGAAGGAAATATAGATGAGATTAAATTCAAAGATTTAAAGGCTAAAAGTTTAGAAAATGAATTGATTACAGATTTATTTTTTAGATTTTCTGAAAGCTTAAATGATTCTGATATTGCATTTGATCTCAAGAGTTTTGACTCATCAACAACTTTTATTTATTCTTTATTTCCAGACTTATTTGGTACAGTTATTCCTTCGGCTTTTAAAAATATTGGAAAATTAGAAATGGATGGAATTTTTACCAAAAATGATGATATTATACTTTCAAATGCAAACATTAAAACTGAATTCGGTGTGATTGATTATGATATTAAACTCTCTAATCTTAAAAATATAAATATTGCAAAATACCAAGGAAGTTTTAATGGCAATAGTTTTGATTTAGCAAAAATAATCAACCTCCCTTTTGAACTTCAGTCTGACTTTAGTTTTAGTATTAATGGTCAGGGTTTCGATGAAGAAAACTTAAAATCCTCTGTTGTTGGTCAAATGAATAACGTTATTATTAATAACTATTTATATAAAAAAATCATGATTAACGGGGATGTTAGTGACAAACAGTTTACGGGCTCTTTAATTGTTGATGACAACAATTTGAATTTAAATTTCGATGGATTGATTAATTACTCCAATGATTTGGTTGAATATGATTTTAATGCAAATATCAAAAAGGCAAATCTAGATGAAATAAACTTCAGCAAAGTCAAGAAACAATCCGTTTTTGGTAATATTAGTGCAGAACTAGTTGGAGAGAATTTTCAATCAATGATAGGTGATATATCTTTTACTGATTTTATTTTAACTGGTCCCGATGATGAATACAAATTTGAAAATTTAACTATTCAATCAAGGATTAACAACAAAAAAAGATTTTTTAATATAAACTCTGAAGATGCAGTTTCGGGAATTCTTATTGGAGACTTTAATTTTTTGCATCTCCCATCCCTAATGAAAAATTCAATTTTTTCAGATTATAAAAATTATTTATCAACAAAAGATAATAGTGAATTTGATTTGAGTTTTAACTTGAATTTAAAGCCAAAATTCGCGAATATTATAAGTAAAAAATTTACGATAGATCAAAACACCTTTCTGTCCGGAGAATTTGAAACTGATAATTATAACATAAAAATTCAAACACCGAGTTTGGAATTTTCTAAAGTCATAGTAGATGACTTTGCACTCAATATATCAAATAACTCTGGGAATATAAATATCAGTTCTCTAAAATCTAATTATTTTAATGGAGAAAATATTGAAATCTCTTTAGAAAAAATTGGAGATTTTACCAATGTGGATCTAAATTTCAAACAATTAGATAATAGTTCTGGTTCTCTTAAATTTGAGCATACAATTAATCCTAACCAACGTTCTGAATTTCTAATCAAAGAATTAGCATTTGTATTTAATGGAACAGATTGGCAACTAAAAAAACAATCTAAAGGCAGAGCTAGTAATTTATTAATCATCGGGAATAAGTACACTGAACTAAAACCTACGAATATTTTTTCATCAGATCAAAGTATTGAGTTTAACTACTTTGATGATGATAATGATTTTGTTTTTTCATCTGATTTTGATAATGTAGAGTTTTCCTCGATAGTACCTAAACCAAAAAATATTTTTTATGAAGGAAAAATTAATGGTTCAATCCAGTTAGAGAAATCTGATGGTCTCTATCTTGGAAGCTCAGATGTAAGTATTGGGTCTTTTTCCGCAAATGGTAATGTTTTAGGCGATGCTAGTCTATCCATTGATAATTCATTAAATCAAGATAGTTACAATTTGGAGTTCATAATTAAAAATAAACGTAATAATATTTTTGATTTAGCAGGTGTTTTTAAAATTGAAAATGATGATTATCCAATGAACTTCAAATTAATTACAAGAAATTTTAATATTGCACCATTCTCAGCAATTGGAGAAAATGTTCTTCAAAATTTTGAAGGTTATTTTAACTCTGATATTGATGTAACTGGAACTTTCTTTAAGCCTGTTTTTGAGGGTACAATTAATGCAGTAAATTCTAGCTTTGATGTTCCATACCTTGGTTTACGCTATGGTTTTGTGGATGACCCGACTTTTACTCTTAGTAATCAGACAATAAACATTAACGATTTTACTTTAAATGAAAAAAAATCAAATACTAGTGGAATAATGAGTGGAAAAATATCCCACAATAGATTAAAAGATTGGTATTTAGATTTTAAAATTGAATCCAATAACTTACTTGCACTAAACACCCAATCCTCCGAAAATGAATATTACTATGGAACAGGCTTTTTGAATGGCTCAGCTAATTTCATTGGACCAGGAAAAGATTTGGACATAGAGATTAATGGTACAACTCAGGAAAATACGAAAATTATAATTCCAATAAGATATGGAGACGGTTTAAATCAATTGTCATACCTGACATTTAAAGAAAATAATAAAGATTCACCAACAAATTTAGTTAACCAGGGTCTAGAAGTTTTTTTGAATATGAATATCAATAAAAATGCTGAAATTGAAATTATATTTGATGAAAAGACTGGTTCTAAAATTTCCGGACTCGGGGAGGGGCAATTTAATATCATTTCTGATTACTCTGATAATTTTACCATTGATGGTGAGTTTACACTCGAAACCGGATACTACTTTTATAAAAATTTTGGCATTGTTGAAAGGGTTTTCGATTTAAATAAAGGGGCAAATATAGTATGGAGTGGTGATCCATACAAAGGAATAATTGATGCAAAGGCTAGATATAATGTCCCTGGTGGAGCTAATCCTGCACCATTAATTCAGAATACATCATTTAACAGAAAAATTCCTACCTATGTAGATGTGGAACTTCAAGGTGAATTATCTAACCTTCAAACCCCTAATTTTGAAATTATTTTTCCTAATACTAGTGGTTCAATAAAATCAGAGTTAGATTATTATCTAAATGACTCAGAAAAAAAACAAACTCAGGCTATTTCCTTAATAACACAGGGTTATTTTCTAGACAATTCATCCTCTAGTCTTGTATCATCTCAGACAATAACAAATAACCTTTTTCAAAGAGCATCAGGAATCATTGATGATTTACTTGCTGGTGATGAGGATAAAATGAATTTAGGTATTAATTATGAGCAGGGTGATAAGTTTTCAACCTCAAGTCTTCTTAACAGGGATAGAATAGGTCTCTCATTACAAAGTGAAATAAGCGATAAGATTTTAATTAATGGAAAAATTGGAGTACCAGTTAGTGGAACTGAGGAAAATGTAATTCTTGGAAATGTTCAAATTGACTTTTTATTAAATAATTCCGGCAGTTTAAGAGCAAAAGTTTTCAATAAAGAGAATGAATACCAGTTTTTTGGAGATGAAATTGGTTTTACTCAGGGAGTCGGTATTTCATATGACTTTGAATTTGATAATTTCTCAGAGTTAATATCAAGTTTAAAAAAGAGTAGAAAAAAGAAATAATCTTTATATTGTACATACCAACAATAATTTACCATGAAACAAAATATTATCCCCAAAAGGTTATTTAATGCTAGTTGCTTTGCCTTAATAACAACTGCAATGACTTTTGCAATAAGAGTCAAATTAGAAATGGTTTTTAATCAAGACTATTTGCTTACGTTAGAAGAAATTGGTTACGCTTTTGCACCTGCTTTTTGGGGGTTTACATTAGCAATGATGATTGGAGGGTTTTTTGTTGATTTATTTGGTATGAAAAAGATAATGAATATTGCATTTTTTGGTCATTTTATTGGAATTATCGTAACAATTTTAGCAAGAGATTATATTACATTATTTTGGGGCACTACTCTGATTGGAGTTGCAAATGGAATGGTTGAAGCAGCTTGTAATCCTCTTGTTGCAACACTTTATCCGAAAGAAAAGACTAAAATGTTAAATAGATTTCATGTTTGGTTTCCTGGTGGAATAGTTATTGGGGGAGTGCTTGGATTTATAATTATGGATATCTTGGGACTGAGCTGGATGATTTTAGCAGGTACATTATTGATACCACTTCTAATTTATGGTTTTTTATTTTTTAATGCTCAATTTCCTAAAACCGAAAGGGTAACTAGTGGAGTTTCTTACAGAGATATGATTAAAAATTGTTTTCAACCACTTTTTATTTTCATGTTATTGTGTATGATGTTTACAGCAGCAACTGAGCTTGGTACCACTCAAAGAATTGAGGTTTTGCTAGGAAAATCTTTGGAATCCCCAATTTTAATATTGGTTTTTATAAATGGATTAATGGCTTTAGGTAGGTTATACGCTGGACCAATTGTTCATAAACTAAGTATTACAAAAGTTTTATTATTTTCCGCAATATTCTCTTGCTTAGGTTTGTTTTTACTTGCTAACACAAGTGGTGCGATGACATTTTTAGCTGCTGCAGTTTTTGCAATTGGTGTTTGTTATTTTTGGCCAACTATGCTTTCTTTTGTTTCTGAGAAAATTCCTGAAAGTGGAGCCCTAGGTTTATCATTAATGGGTGGGGCTGGAATGTTATCTGTCTCCTTTGTTTTACCACAAATGGGTAAGTTAATGGACTCCAATACAACTGGATCAGAATTGCTCTTATTATATGCATATATTCCTGCAATATTAATTGTTGCATTTCTAATTCTTCATATTTATGTTAAAACAAAAAAAATATGAGAAAAAAAATTAGATTAGGTTTTATCGGAGGTGGGCATAATTCCTTAATAGGTGTACTTCATAAAGTCTCGGCGTATATGCACGACAGATATGAAATTATTGGAGGTGTTTTCAATTCCAAATATGAGGATAGTCTTGAGTCTGCTCGACAAATTGGTATTAGTAAAGATAGAATATATAAAGATGTAGATGATATGATCGCGGTTGAGAATGAAATACCAACTGAATCAAGAATTGAAGCAGTTTGTATTTTAACTCCAAATAATTCTCATTTTGATATTGCAAAAAAATTTCTTGAAAATAAATATCATATAATATGTGAAAAACCGTTAACAATTTCATTTGAAGAGGCCAAACACCTACTTTCTATCAAAGAAAAAAATAATTTAGTTTTTGCAGTTACACATACATACACTGGTTACCCAATGGTCAGACAAATGACAAAAATGATTTCTGAGGGTCTAATAGGTGAGATTCAAAGAGTTGATGCCCAATATTTGCAGGGTTGGATAAATCCAATAATTCATGAAAAGAAAAAAAGAAAAAGTACATGGAGATTAGATCCAAAGATTAGTGGAATAAGTTCATGTGTTGCTGATATTGGAACTCACGCATTCAATATGCTTGAACTAGTTACCGGCTTAAAGGTTCATAAAATACTAGCCGATTTAAACAATCTTTACGATGATAATCTGTTAGATATTGATGCTAATATTTTAGTTAGAATGAATAATGGTGCAAATGGTGTGATTAGATCAAGTCAAATTGCTACCGGTGAGGAGAATAATTTAAGAGTTAATGTATACGGAGACAGTGGTTACTTAAAATGGCAACAAGAAAACCCTAATAAACTTTATTTTTTAAAAGAAAACGAACCTGTAAAGGTTCTAACACCAGGACATGAGTATAATTATCCAATTTCTCTAAATTCATCAAAGTTACCACCAGGGCATCCAGAAGGCATATTTGATGCAATGGGTAATATTTATTTGGGTGCTGCAAAGGCTATTCGTGGTGATAATTTTTACGATCATGAATTTCCAACAATTGATGAAGGAGTCAGGGGAATGGATTTTATTGAAAAAGTAATTGATTCTCACAAGAGAGGAAACATTTGGTTAGAATTAGAAAAATAACTTAATCCTTTCCAAAATTTAACTTAATTTTACCAAAGTATAAATGAAGACTATTGGAGTTTTAACATCTGGAGGTGATTCACCGGGAATGAATACAGCCCTGAGATCTATTGTTAGAACTTGTGCGCATTATAAAATTAAATGTGTTGGTATAGTCAGAGGATACTCTGGACTGATAGAAAATAATACTAAAATACTTAATACAAGAAGTGTACGGGGTATTATAAACAAAGGAGGTACATTTTTATATTCAGCAAGATGTGATGAGTTTAGACTAGCTGAAGGAAGGAAAAAAGCCTACAAAAACTTGAAAAAGAATAATATTGATGGCTTAATTGTTATTGGAGGAGATGGTTCTTTCACAGGTGCTCTAAAGCTTAAGGATGAATTTAATTTTCCTGTAATAGGTATTCCAGGTACGATCGATAATGACATATTTGGAACATCACACACATTGGGTTACGATACTGCTTTGAATACAGTAATGGACGCTATCGACAAAATTAGGGACTCTGCCATATCTCATGATAGATTATTTTTTGTTGAAGTAATGGGTAAAGATGCGGGCTACATCGCTCTGAGGTCAGGAATTGCTATTGGTGCCCAAGAAATTTTAATACCTGAGGTTAATACAAGGCTTAATCATTTGATAGATTCACTAAAAAATAGTAAGAAATCTGGAAAAACATCAAGTATTATTGTGGTTGCCGAGGGTTATAAACCAGGTAAAAATGTATATCAAATAGCTGATGAAATTCAAGAGAAACTGCCTAATTATCAAGTACGAGTTTCTGTTTTAGGTCACATACAAAGAGGCGGAAGACCTAGCTGTTTCGATAGAGTTTTGGGGACAAAAATGGGTGTCAAGGCTGTTGAATTATTAAAAGATGGCAAAACAGGAACAATGGTTGGTACTCAGCATGGAAAAATTGTAACAGTTCCACTTAAAAAAGCCATCTCTGAAAAAACAAAAATTGATAAAGACTTGCTTAGAATTTCAAAAATAATGAACACTTAAATATAAAACATGAAAAAAATTAAAATTGGAATAAATGGTTTTGGGAGAATTGGCAGAATGGTTCTAAGATCTGCTATCATTAGGGGAGATGTTGAAGTTGTTGCTATTAATGATTTATTAGATATTAAACACCTTGCATATTTACTAAAATACGACTCGGTTCATGGTGTTTTTGATGCTAAAATAGCACATGATGAAAATCATCTATTTGTTAATGATCAAAAAATTATAATATCTGCACTAAGAAATCCCAATGAAATTTCATGGGATAGAAAAGGGGTTGATGTTGTTCTTGAATGTACAGGTCTTTTTACAACTTATGATACAGCTAAGCTTCACCTCGATGGAGGAGCACCTAAAGTTGTAATTTCAGCACCATCTAAAGATGCTCCAATGTTTGTCATGGGAGTTAACCACAATGAGGTCAAGAAATCTGATTTGATTATCTCGAATGCAAGTTGTACTACGAATTGTTTGGCCCCTCCTATCAAAGTATTAAATGATAATTTTGGAGTTGAGGAAGCATTGATGACAACGGTGCATGCTGTGACTGCAACTCAATTTACCGTTGATGGTCCATCAAAAAAGGATTACAGAGGAGGAAGAAGCTCTCTGCTAAATATAATTCCAGCCTCTACCGGAGCTGCAAAAGCCGTCACAAAAGTTATACCCTCTCTTGAGGGAAAAATAACTGGTATGGCATTCAGGGTACCAACTGCAAATGTTTCTGTTGTTGATTTAACTGTAAAGTTGTCAAAAGAAACCTCATATGAAGAAATTATGAAAGTAATGAAAAATGCCTCTCAAAATGAGATGAAAAATATACTAGGTTTTACGGACGAGGACGTAGTTTCTCAAGATTTCATAGGTGATGTTAGAACTTCGATTGTAGACTCTAAAGCTGGTATTCAGTTAAATTCGAAATTTTATAAAATTATATGCTGGTATGATAATGAAGCAGGCTATTCAAATAAACTAATCGATCTTGCCATTCACTCAAATGGTTAACCTCTGATATGAAACTTATAGTTGATAGTGGTTCTACAAAAACTGATTGGATTTGTGTTGATGAAAATGATTCTAAAGTGTTTGAAACCCAAACACTCGGTCTTAACCCTCAAGTCTTAACAAGTAACATTATTAAGGAAAGAGTTATAAATAACTTTGAACTATATCAAAACAGAAAAAAAATTACTCATTTATATTTTTATGGAGCTGGATGTGGAACTGAACCACCTAGAATACTCATAAAAAAAGTTTTTGAGTCAATCTTTTCTAATGCATCAATTACTATTAAAGAGGATACATATGCTGCTGTATACGCATGCTCAGATAAAGGTGAGAAGTCTATTGTTTCCATAATTGGTACAGGTTCTAATTGTACATATTTTGATGGTGAAAAAATTATTCAAAAGGTTACCTCCTTGGGTTATATATTAATGGATGATGCCAGTGGAAATTATTTTGGCAGACAACTCATAAGAGATTATTTTTTTGAAAAAATGCCATCATCTGTCTCCAAAGAATTCTATAGAAAATACCGATTAGACGCTAGTGAGGTAAAAGATAGCCTTTACAAACAACCAAACCCAAATACTTATCTTGCTAAATTTGCCAAGTTTATAATAGAAAATAAAGACTTTAATTATTGTAACAAATTAATCTCGAAGGGATTTAATCTTTTTGTTAAAAATCAGATTGAACAATTTGACGATTGCAAACAAATCCCTCTTCATTTTGTTGGGTCAATCGGATTTTATTTAAAAGATGAACTTGATAAAGTTCTCAAAAAAAATGACCTAAGATTGGGTAAGGTTTTGAAAAGACCAATTGAGGGGCTTGTTGATTACCACCTCAAAAATATCTAATTATTAAATACTGCAATCATATCGATCTCAACATTCACGCCTAATGGTAGTCCACTAACCTCAATTGTTGTTCTTGCTGGTGGATTTGATTTAAAGTAAGAGCCATAGACATTGTTCACTGCTGAAAAATCGTTCATGTTTGTCAAATATATTTTAGTCCTAACAACGTTATCGAACATTAAACCAGCCTCATTTAAGATATTTTCAATATTTTTCATTATTTGGGTGGTTTCATCTTCAATATTACTTTTAATGATTGTATTCGATATTGGGTCAATTGCTACTTGACCAGAAATGTAAAGCGTATTGCCAGCTCTAACAGCTTGGCTGTATGGACCAACAGGTTTTGGAGCATTATCACTATTTATAATTGTTTTCATATTAGTTTGTTGATATATAGACGAACTATATAAAATTAAAAAAATAAATATCAATCTTTTCATCATTACAATCTTTTATCTGGCTCTCTTCTCTTATCGTATTTAAGATCACTGAGAAATCCTGACTTAATACCAATGAAAAAATACCAAGATTCTCTGTTACTGAACGGGACCCAGCTAAAATTCATCTTCCAGCTATCTAAATCTCGTTCGAACCTTAACTGAGTATAGGTAAATCCTTTGTTTTTAAAATCATATCCAGATGAGCCACCAACTTTCCATTTTTTTGAGAGCATAACATTTCCAGAAAACATTAATGAATTATTTCCAATCCTTTTTTGGCCTCTGTTGTTCAAGTATGTTAGTGAGTGTGCAAATCTAAAATCCCATTTTATTTTATTATTGTACTCACCAGTATTTTCATTTTTCTCGTTATTTATATCTTCATTATCAAATGTACTTCTAGAGAGGTCATCACTAGATCCAAACAAGTCATCAGTTCTTCCTCCTCCCGTCAAGTTTTCAATATTATCTCTATTTGAACCCTCTGCTAAGGACTTACTATCAATTGAAAAAGACATATTTATATTTGCACTAGTCATTCTAAATAACTTGCCATTATTTATATTTAACTTGTTAATTCTAGTACCAACTTCGTTAATTTGATAGGGATCAAATGTTGCTCCAAGATTGATGTTTAATTTGTTATTAAAGAGGTTTGTTCCCCCTGTCATTCTAACTGGACTAAGTTTTAATGAGTCTGCTGCTAAATTGTAACTTGTTGAAAAATTAAGATTATTTAGAATTGTTACTTTTTTTGGTTCTGATGCTAAACTATCTTTTGACCTAACTTTAGCTTCAAGGTTATTGCTTATCTGTAAACCAATAGAACTTGAATACCTTTTAGATGGTAAACCAAAAAAATTTTCTTCAAATCTTGTGTATTCTGCTGTATTTCCGTTGGCATCAATAATATATGTATCATAATATTCATCAAAACTTGGTCTTATACTATAATTAATAGAGGGTCTAATTACATGCCTAATTGCTTCAATTTTTGATTCTTCTTTAAAATTAAAGAGACCATAAATCGTTGTGCCAATACCCATTCCAAAGTTATATTGATTGAATCTATCAAAACCTTTGATTTCAAGTTTATCTCCTGAACTTTGTGTCTCTTCATCATAGTTGCTTCTTTGAATTGTAGATCCAGTCCAAACCTCCTCATAATTCCCATTCATACTAACACTAAGATGTTTTAAGATTTTGAAATTTGTACTGATTGGAATTGTATGCTTCATTCCATATTTTGCATCATCAAACATTTCTTTTTTCAAGAAAAGAGAGTCTGTTGTTGTAACTCTATTCTCTCCCCTAAAATTATATTGCATATTTATATTTTTTAAAATACCCTTCTTTTGACCATTCCTTTTTACAAACGGATAAATCCTCTCAACACTACCTTGAAAAGTTGGTAAAACTAGGTTTACACTATTAGACCTTGTGTTTTGAGAATGAGAAGCACTGACTGACATGTTAACAGATGGATATCCTCTGAATGTTTTAGAATAAGAAACAGATGAGTTTAAAGAATTGTTGAGAAAATTTGGTGTATTTATTTGATTCAGTGATTCTCTAAAATAATTACTGCTTCCCAGGTTAACAGATGCTGAAAATCTGCTATTTGGGTTGGCTTTTGAATCCTGGGAATGTGACCATCTAAAGTTGTATATGTTCGACTTTGAATATCCTGGAAGTCCTCTTTCCCCATCAATTAGATTTTCAAAACGAATACTTAGTCTACCATTATAACTGTACCTCTTTTTATAGTTTGATTCTATTCTAAAGCCATAACTACCGTTGGTGTAGTAATCACCTAAAAGAGTTAAATCAAAAAAGTCGGATGCCGCGATGTAGTAACCTCCGTTTTGAAAAAAGTAACCTCTTCTGTTTGTTTGTCCAATTGAGGGAAATATGAAACCTGAGTTTCTGTCTTTTGCTAAAGGAAAATACCCAAATGGTAAAAAAATTGGTGTTGGAACATCGTATATGTATAAATTACTTGGTCCAGCAATGATTTTATTGTCAGGTATAAATTTTCCCGATCTAATTCTTATGTAATACTCTGGATCTTCAATATTTCTTGATGTAGTAACTTTTGCTTCTTTTATAAAATAAACCGAATCATTTTCTTTTTTTGTTGCTTGAGAAAACACATTCATTTCACTTTGTTTAGTTTTTGAATTCCAAATCAAAGCTTTTTTGGTTTCAAAGTTATATCTGATTGAATCTGGATTTATTTCTTCACCAGCTTGTTTAAAGACCGGACTTTGCACAAGATTTCCTACAGAATCTTTTATTCTACCTGCAGAAACAATGTTGGTTTCCCAGTTGAATTTAATTATTCCTGACTGCAATTCAATATCTGTGTAGTAAAGTTCAGCCCTATCAAAAAGAGTAATAATTTTATTTTTGTTATCAATACTTACATATCCTTTCGCTTTTCTATCAACCTTATCAATTAATATCTTATTATTTTTTAATGTATCAACAACTATTGAATCAATGCTTTTTTCTTGCGATAAAACAAAACAATTTGATAGGAAGAATATTAAACTTATTAAAACACAGTTTTTATGTTTATTATTTATATACAAACCTTGTAAGATTTAACTAAATTAATGATAATTTTATTAGAGAAGTAAAATGAATTTCTACAGATACTTTTGGATTTTTTTATTTACAATAAATTTTAGTCTTTTTTCTCAATCAATTGATTCCAATTTTACCCTTGTAATTGATCCTGGTCACGGAGGAAAAGACCCAGGTAACACAGGAAATGGATATTTGGAAAAAAAAATTGCTTTAAGTATTGGGCTTAAAATTGGGGAAAGATTAAAAAAATATAAAAATATAAGTGTTATATACACCCGAAAAACTGATGTTTTTGTTGATTTATACAGACGTGCAAAAATAGCTAATGATGTTCAGGCTGA
The DNA here is from genome assembly GCA_902598295.1 of uncultured Bacteroidota bacterium. Lineage (GTDB taxonomy): Bacteria > Bacteroidota > Bacteroidia > Flavobacteriales > Flavobacteriaceae > Eutrophosalina. The sequence continues at coordinate 15,366 of CACKBA010000006.1, read as the reverse complement.
TTTATTTATTTCAATTCACTGTGATGCTCATACCTCAAATGCATATGGTGCTGGAACTTTTGTTTTAGGACTTCATGCCAATGAGAGAAATTTTAAGATTGCTCAGAAGGAAAATTCTGTAATTTTTTTAGAGGACAATTATCAACAGAAATATGAAGGGTTTGATCCAAATAATCCAGAATCTGTTATAAGTTTAGTTTTAATGCAAGAGGATTATTTAGATAAAAGTATAGTAGCAGCAAATTTTATACAGAAATCATTTGTTAATAGGCTTAAAAGAAGAGATAGAACGGTAAAACAAGCAGGTTTTTTAGTGCTTAGAAATACTTTTATGCCGAGTGTCTTGGTCGAAACAGGTTTTTTAACAAATAAAAAGGAGGGTAGTTATCTAAACTCAAATAAAGGACAAAATGAAATGGCTGACGCGATCTCGGAGGCTATAATTAATTATTTTGAGGCATTAGATAATCCACCCAAGTCTTTTGAAAATATAACTCAAATTGACAAGTACGAATTCAAAATCCAAATTTCAGCATCAAAAAGACTTTTACCTCTCAAAAGCTATAATTTTAATGGATTGACAAATTTATCAGTCAAGAAGGTTGGAAGCATTCATAAATATTTTTTTGGATTAACAAACAGTTATGACGAAGCAAAAAAATTACTGAGAAAAGCAAAAAGTTCTGGCTACAAGTCGTCTTTTATCGTCTTGGAAAAAAATGGAAAAGCATATGATTTAGACAAATACCTAAGTGAAATATGACATTAATTCATAAATTTGAGTAGTTGATGAAATTATCTTACGAAATCAAAACCGCCTTATTGGTTATGTCAGGAATTTTTTTGTTCATTGTTATGATCAATTACTTAAAATCAAATGATATTTTTGTTTCTGACAGATCTTTTTTTGCGATTTATGAAGACGTAGAGGGAGTATCAACAGGTACCCCCGTTACTATCAGTGGATTTAATGTTGGTAGCGTTCAGGACATTTCATTTTTTGGAGACGATGCTAAGTTACTGCTGAAATTTAGAGTTGAAAATGATTTTGAATTTTCATCAAACAGTATTGCTCAAATTTATGAGACTGGATTAATTGGTGGTAAAGCATTGGCAATAATCCCAGTTAATGGAAAAAACCTAGCCATAAGTGGAGATACTTTGCAATCTGATATTGCGCCCGGTCTTACCGAGCTTGTAAATGATAAATTATCTCCGTTGCAAGAAAAAATAGAATCAATGGTTGTAAGTGCTGATTCGCTTTTGATTGCAGTCAATTCTGTTTTTGATATTGAAACCAAGCAAAACTTAACTACCAGTATAGAAAACTTTTCAGCAACGATACAAAGTGCTAAAAAAAGTGTAGATGTCCTCGAAGAGGTCTTGGGAAATAATGAAAATCGTCTAAACTCCATAATTGCAAATGCAGATCAGTCCCTCAAAAACTTTTCTAACCTTTCAGAAAATTTTGATGAGCTTGACTTAGTTATCGAAAATTTATCAAAATCATCATCCAATATCAACAGCATTACAAGTGAAATAAAGTCAGGAAATGGCTTGGTTAATAAAGTTGTTTATGACGAAGTATTTGTAGAGTCTTTGGATCAAATATCTTCAAATATTAATCTTCTCTTAGAGGATTTGAGAATGAATCCAAAAAGATATGTTCATTTTTCTTTATTTGGAAAAAAAAATAAAACCTACTCTAAAGAATAGATAAAGAAAATAAACAATTAATTATATTTGTTTATGCAATTTTTGCCTAACCTTTTATTTGCTCTATTTTTTTTCTCTTCCATAATTTTTTTCTTTAAGAATTGTAAAAAAATATATCGTAATATCAATCTCGCAAGACCAATTGACAGATTTGATAATAAAAAAGAAAGATTTTTTAAAATGTTAATGCTTGCCTTTGGTCAGTCAAAAATGTTAGACAAACCAGTTGTTGGTTTATTACACTTAGTTGTTTATGTTGCTTTTGTTTTAATTAATATTGAGTTATTAGAAATTATTTTAGATGGCTTTACAGGAAAACACCGGATATTAGCTCCATACCTTGGTAGTTTTTATAACTTTCTTATTGCATTCTTTGAAATATTAGCATTATTGGTAATTATTTCTGTTGTAATTTTTTGGATTAGACGAAATATTATAAAAATTAGAAGATTTATATCCAATGACCTTAAAGGATGGCCCAAAAGTGATGCGGACTATATTCTTTACATTGAATTAATTTTAATGATTCTTTTTCTCAATATGAATGCAACTGATTTAATTCTTCAAAATGCCTCATACTCTGAAATGTATAAGTCATTCGGTTATTTTCCAATCAGTCAATTTTTTGTTCATCTATATAATGGACTTTCATTAGAAATAATATTTATTGTAGAAAGACTTTCTTGGTGGATGCACATAATGGGTATTCTCTTTTTCTTGAATTATTTATATTATTCTAAACATTTACATATTTTACTTGCATTTCCCAATACGTATTTTTCAAATCTAGATAATCCCGGTAAGTCAACTAATTTAAAATCAGTTTATAATGAGATAAAGTTAATGATTGATCCATCATACAAAATTCCAGAAACCGAATTAAAAAATGATATTAAGTTTGGTGCATCTGATATATTTGATTTAAACTGGTTTCAATTATTAAATGCATATACATGTACTGAATGTGGTAGGTGTTCAAGTGAGTGTCCAGCAACTCAAACAGGTAAACTATTATCCCCTAGAAAAATAATGATGAAAACGAGAGATAGAATTGAAGATGTTAGTAAAAATATTGATAACAATAAGAAATTTGTAAGTGATGGTAGAACCCTTTTAAATGATTACATTACAGAAGAAGAAATTTGGGCATGTACAACATGCAACGCATGCGTTGAATCTTGCCCAATAGGAATTGATCCATTATCGATAATTTTAGACATGAGAAGATATATGGTAATGGAAGAATCAAGAGCATCTATTGAAATAAATGCTATGATGAATAATATAGAGAATAATGGTGCACCATGGCCATTTAATAAGCTTGATAGATTAAACTGGAGAAACTAAAAAAATTATGAAAAATTTTCTTGAAGATAAAACCCAAGACGGTAAAAAAATAAGTCCTGTATTACCAAAAGGCATTAAGAATTATTTAATAGACATTGATGGTACTATCTGTGATGATATCCCTAATGAAGAACCAGAAAGAATGGAGACTGCTAAATTGTATCCAGATGCCCTTGATACTTTAAATAAATGGTACAATCAAGGACATGTAATTTACTTTTTTACATCCAGGACTGAAGAACATCGCGAAGTAACCGAAAAATGGCTTAATAAAAATGGATTTAAATACCATGGTATGGTAATGGGTAAACCAAGAGGAGGAAATTACCATTGGATTGATAATCATTTAGTTAAAGCAACTCGTTACAATGGTAAGTTTACTGATTTAATTGAAAAAAGTTCAAAGATTCAAGTTTTTGATGACGAAAGTTAATCTATGAATGTAAAAACTTATAAGGAATGTAAGGAACAAGGTATAACACCCGATGTTTTATTTTGGGTTGGATGTGCAGGTTCATTTGATGACAGAGCAAAAAAAATTACTAAATCATTAATTAATTTATTTAATAAAGCCGGAATTAGTTATGCTGTTTTGGGGACTGAGGAAAGTTGTTCCGGAGATCCTGCAAAACGGGCAGGAAATGAATTTCTATTTCAAATGCAGGCATTATCTAATATTGAGGTATTAAATTCTTATTCTATAAAGAAGATAGTAACGGCTTGTCCACATTGTTTTAACACAATAAAAAATGAGTATCCTGATCTGGGTGGTTCATATGATGTTATTCATCATTCTCAACTAATCAATCAGTTGATTAGTGATGGAAAATTGAAAGTTAAAAATGATAAATTCAATGGAAAAAAAATAACATTCCACGACCCATGCTATTTGGGGAGAGCTAATGGGGAATATCTTGCTCCACGAAAAGTCATAACATCATTAAAAGCCGAGCTTAAAGAAATGAAAAGTTGTAAGGAAAAGGCGATGTGCTGTGGGGCAGGTGGGGCACAAATGTTCAAGGATTCTGAGAAAGGTAACAAAGAAATTAATATTAAGCGAACTGAGGAGGCTCTTGAGACTGATTCAAAAATCATTGCAGCTGCATGTCCATTTTGTAATACAATGTTGACAGATGGTATCAAGTCTTATGAAAATGAGAATGACATTGAAATAAAGGATATTTCAGAATTGGTTGATAAAGTTACTGACTAATGGTTATCGAATTTGATAAAATAAGTTCTCATTCTCCAATATGGGTCTTTCAATCCAATAAAATACTTGACTCACTTTTGGTTACAAAAATTGAAGTAGACATCATTAATTTTCTAAACAATTGGACATCTCATAATTTAGAAATAAAATCATCGTATAAAATTCTCCACGGCTTATTCTTAATAATTTCAGTCGAAAGCAATTTTTCTAATCCATCTGGATGCTCTATTGATAAGCTTATAAATTTTATTAAAAAGATTAATCAATTGTATGATATTGATTTTTTAAATAGATTAAATATTTCTTACAGAGATGGAAACATGGTTAAACTTGTAGATATTCCAGGCTTTAAGAAGTTAATTTTAGAAGGCACCATCAAATCGGATACAATTATCTTTAATAATATGGTTAATATAAAGGCTGAATTGAACGAAAACTGGGAGATCAAAGCATCTAAAAGTTGGTGCAAAAAGTATTTTTATGGTAAACAGAATTAAATATTGCTTCTTCTCAATCTTTTTTCTGTGTTCACTATACACGCAAAAAATTGATCAGCAGGTTTGGGTTGATAGTATTTATTCATCGATGAGTTTAGATCAGAAGGTAGGACAGCTTTATTCTGTTTGGACAGCTTCAAAGTATGGTCAAGAAGAAATTAATGAAATAAAAAGAATTATTAATGAATATCACATTGGTGGGTTAATCTTTTCATTAGGAAATATAAATGATCAAATCATTTCTCAGAATATATTTCAAAAAGAATCAAATATACCTTTACTAATTTCCATGGATGCTGAGTGGGGTCTTGGAATGAGACTTGATGATGGTTTCTCTTTTCCATATAATATTACCTTGGGTGCGTTAAGGGATGATTCATTGGTTTTTAAGGTTGGACAGAGAATTGGAGACCATTTAAAAAAAATTGGAGTTCATTTAAATTTTGCACCTGTGAGTGATGTAAATACAAATCCAAAAAATCCAATAATTGGTGCTAGATCTTTTGGTGAAAACAAATACAACGTTACTAACAAATCTATTAAATACATAGCAGGTTTAAATAGTAGTGGAGTTTTGTCTGTTGGGAAACATTTTCCAGGTCATGGTGATACAAGAAAAGATTCACACCTAACTCTACCAACGTTAAATTATGATTTAAGCAGAATTGATAGTATCGAACTATATCCATTCAAACAAATAATTAGAAGTGGTGTAGATGGTATTATGACTGCTCATTTAAAGGTGAAAAGCTTAGATGATAAAATGATCACAACACTTTCTCGAAAAATCATTACCAATTTACTAAAGCAAGATTTAGGGTTTGATGGGATAGTGATTACGGATGCTTTGGATATGAAAGCGATAGTAGATTACTCCAAAGGAAATTATCCTGATGTAGATGCACTAATTGCAGGCAATGATATATTATTGATGCCTTCAGATTTAAAAAGGAGTATAAGTGAAATTAAAAAAGCCGTTATCGATGGAAGAGTTCCATTAAAAAGGTTAGAAAATGCTGTAAAGAAAATTCTAAATACTAAATATAAAGTTGGTTTAAATGAATATAAACCCATCTCTGTTGATAACATTAAATACAAATTAAATAGTGACCAAGATTATGCACTTCTAGAAAAGTTAGCAGAAAAGTCCATGACTCTAATCAAGAATCAAAGTAATTCCATTCCCATTTCTTTTGATAAAAAAAATAGAGTTGGTTTAGTTAGTTTGGGCGTTGATAATGGAATGACCTTTCATAAATACCTAAATAATTATAGAACTGTAGAAAAAATTGATATTTCGTATTTAAAGAAAATTAGAGACGTAAATAAAAATTTTGATAAAATAATAGTTTCCATACATAAATCAGATAAATCGCCATTTGATAACTATAAATTATCAAATAATGAGATTTCAATAATTAATACTTTAAAAAAATACAACGATGTCATTTTGGTAGTTTTTTCAAACCCGTACACACTACTTGATATTAACTTAAATGGTTTTGATGCTGTTATGCTTGCTTATCAAAATTCTACCATATTTCAAAAAAAAGCCTCTGAAGCAATTTTTGGTGCAAATGATATTGATGGTATTTTACCTGTTACTGTTGGTAAAAGATATAAAGAAGGTACATCAATTGTTATGAAGAAAAGAAATGTATTATCATTTGATCACCCTATTAATTTTGGTGTTAATATGAATAAATTAAAGAAAATTGATTCATTAATAAATCATGCAATTCAAAATAATATGACACCAGGTGCACAATTATTAATAGCAAAGAATTCAAACGTAGTATATCATAAAGCATATGGGTACAAGACCTATGAAAAAAAAGAAAAAATTAATAACGACAATATTTATGATTTAGCTTCTCTCACTAAAATTCTTGTTTCTGTTCCACTTCTTTTGAATGAATTTATGACAAATGATTTTGATTTAATGACAAATTTATCAGATTGGTTCCCGGAGAAAGAATTAAAGAATAAAAAAAACTTGACTGTGAAACAGTTGTTTTCGCATTACTCAGGAATGAAATCATGGATTCCCTTTTATAAAAAAACTATTGATACTGTATCAAATACTAGAATTAATAAATATTATTCAAATAAAAAGTCTATAAAATTTCCTAACCAGGTTTCAGATGACTTGTATATCAAAAATTATAATGACACAATTTTCAATGAGATAATAAATTCAGAGTTGAGCGATTCATTAAGTTATGTTTATAGTGATTTACCATATTTTCTTTTGAAATTTTACTTAGAAAAAAAATATGAATCATCTTTGGATACCCAAATCAAAAACTACATTTATGATAAAATTGGGTCAACATCCCTAACTTATAAACCAACCAATTTCTTAGACAATAAGCTCATAGTTCCAACTGCTATGGACAATTATTTTAGGTTTAATCTTGTCAAAGGACATGTTCATGATATGGGAGCAGCAATGATGGATGGTATTTCTGGACATGCAGGTTTATTTGGAAATTCACTAGATGTAGCCAAAATATTGCAACTTTTTCTACAAAAGGGATCGTATGCAAATGAAAATTTTTTTGAAGAAAAATTTTTTGAATTATTTAATTTCCGTCATTTTGAGGAAAAAAAAGTAAGAAGGGGTATAGGATTTGATAAACCTGAATTGGACCCCGATGACCAAAACACTTGTGGTTGTGTCTCAGATAGAAGTTTTGGTCACTATGGGTTTACAGGTTCAGTTGCTTGGGTTGATCCAGAAACAGAAATAATTTATGTTTTTTTATCCAATAGAACTTTTCCCGATGAGAACAACAACTCTCTTTCAGAGTATAACATTAGGACAGAAATACAAAAACTTGTCCATGAAGCTTTTGATTAAATGAATGTAATTATTGTTTGTTATCCTACCTATGGTGGAAGTGGTGTACTGGCAACTGAGCTTGGGCATAAATTGGCTGAATATGGTCATACAATCCACTTTGTTGCTTACAAGAGGCCTGTTCGATTAAAACTAATTGATGATAAGGTTCTTTTTCATAAAGTAAATGTCCCATTTTATCCTTTATTTAATTTTCAACCCTATGAACTTGCACTTTCAAGTAAGATAGTTGAAATTTCTGAAAACAATAAAATTGACTTAATTCATGTTCATTATGCAATTCCTCATGCTTACGCTGCTTATATGGCCAAAGAAATGTTAAAAACCAAGAATATTGAGCTCCCTATAGTTACAACACTTCATGGGACAGATATTACTTTAGTTGGAAAGCACCCCTTTTATCGTCGAGCTGTAAAATTTTCAATCCAGAATTCTGATTTAGTAACCTCTGTTTCTGAAAATCTTAAAAAAGATACAAAGGAGTTTTTCAATATTGAAAAAGAAATTGAGGTAATACCTAATTTTATTGATGTCAATCGTTTTGAACAAAAAAATGAAAATTGCAACCAGGATGATAAGATTATCATCTCTCACGTTAGCAACTTTAGACCAGTAAAAAATATCAGAATTCTAATGAGTATTATATCCAAGCTTAATAGTAGAAATTTGTTTTTCAATATGATAGGTGAGGGACCTGAACTAGATTTAGCTAAAAGTCTTGTTGAAAAAAATAAAATCAATAACATAAAATTCCATGGAAATACTGATAAAATTGAAGAAATATTGTGCTCAACTGATATTTTTTTATTGCCTTCAAAAAAAGAAAGTTTTGGATTAGCTGCTCTTGAAGCCATGGCCTCTAAATGTGCATTGGTGACCTCTAACTGTGGTGGTCTTCCTGAGTTAAATATTGATAATCAAACCGGATATTTAGTTGGTGTCAATGATGAAAATAAATACATAGAAAAAATAAAGGACTTAATCTCAGATAAAAGAAGACTAGAAAAATTTAAATTATCATCGTTTGAAAGAGCTAAACTCTTTGATATAGATACTGTAGTCCCCATTTATGAAAATGTATATAAAAGGCTCTTAAAATAGTTTATTTTGGATTGTAAATTTTTTTTGAGTTCTCATAAATCAAATTTTTATCAAAACTCATTTTCTTTGTTTCAAATTTTGAAAACATCTCCATTTGGTCATCGTAGTGAGGAGAATCAGGGTTTTCACTATTTCCATAAGACATGATTGATTCGATGTATGGATCTCCATCTGAGAATTTTACAAGTTGAATATATGACTCACCATGGGTAATTTTTCTTTTTCCTTCTTTATATTTTGATGAAGTCATAGCAGTAATAACATCAGGCATTCCCCAGATTGGAATCTCTTTTTTTCCTCTTACAAGTTTTTGATATTCACCAAGTCTGACATCGGTTCTGTTGAAATGTTTTATCATATATTTTTTAACATCTCTTAACATCTGTGCAATTAAATTTTTACTCAGTTTTCTATTTATATAGGGGTTTCTAATATAATTTCTCAAATTATAATAAAACATAGCAAATATTCCTGCACCTAATGAATCTGAATTAGTTGATCTATCCCAATTTTGAATCTCTAAAATAAGATCAGAAATATCAGGATAATCTTCTGCATTCATCTCCATTATTTTGTTAACATCAACAAAGTTGAAGGAAAATGGAGTGGGGTATTTGTAATCAAACTTTATTGATTTGAAATCAGAAAAATCAATTTTTTCATATGATTCAATTAATTGATGGATCCGCGTGCTTCTATTGTTATCATAAATAGAGTACCCCATTTCTTTTGGAAAATCATTACTGTTTGGATTTTCATTTATAGATGTTGATTTAAATGGTGTGTTATTGGCATTATATAAATATCCTGATTCAGGGTTCAATACTTGTGGAAGTTCTTCTGTCTTATGGTATTCTGTCCATAATGTTTCCTTAGTATTTCCAGGTAATACACCTTTCCAGTTGTATTTTTTATCCCGAATTGGGATTATTCCATTAGATATGTAAAATATATTATCATCTTTGTCTGCATAACCAAAATTAAATCCAGGTATTTCATTCATTTTTAGTATTTCATAAAACTCATCAAATGTTTTTGATTTATTCATCTTCCACCATTGTTCGAGAGCTCTAATTTTGAATAAACTTGGAGTGCGAACAGAATATACTCCATTTTTATTTTTCAGAGTGGGACCGTAAATACTTCTATAGTACCTTTTACTAACTTTTATTGGAATTCCAAGAATCTTTATATATGCTTTTCCTCTAAATTTCTCAAGTCTGAGAATTTCACCATCTACTATGTATTTCAACTTATTATTTTTTACCATTTGTAGTTGAAAAATGTCAGTTTTATCCGGATAATTAACGGTATGTGTCCATCCTAAGTTTTGGTTTGTTCCTGTTAAAACACAAGGTGCTCCAGGAAAGGTTGCACCAATAATATTTGTTCCCTCATCACTGATTAGGTGAACCTCATACCATGATGTTGGTCCTTCAAGTGGTTGGTGCGTATTTACTCCAAGAAAAGTCTCATTATTTCTTGTTTTTTTAGAACTAAAGGCAAAAAGATTAGATCCAAGACCAACATCATTGCTTGTATCAATGACGCCTGCAGTATTGTTAAATATTGATAAAACAGCTTTTTCCCCTTCAGAAAAAATAAATAATTGTAACAATGAGTATTTAAGCATTTTTCTAGGTGTTACAGGAAAAAGCTTCTCAACCAGTACTTGATCTGGGTGATTCTTAGCAAAATTATTTAGACCCTTTGCATATCCTTCAACGACTTTTAGAAAACTTTTATCGAGAGTTTTGTATAAACTATCAATAGTGTCATCAGGTCTTATAAGTTGAGATAGAAAATCAATTGGAGCACCTTTTATACCAATATGTTTACTTAGAAGAGAATTTCCAGCTAGGTAAGCTTCCTGAATTGTTTTAAAATCATCCTCTGCATGAGCCCAAGCTAAACCGTAGGCTAACTCAGCATCGGTTTTTGCATATATATGTGGAACTCCAAAAGAATCTCTTACAATATCAATATTGTTAACATTAATATTTTGAGCACTTATAAGAAATGAATTGATAAGTAAATAAACTATTAAATATTCATTTTTCAACACAAGCTGAATATAACAAAAAACCCGCCATAAGGCGGGTTTTTCAAATAAATTATCTAATAATTTCTAAAATTAATAACCAGCATTTTGCTGAATATTAGGATTAGCATTTCTTTCAGATTTAGAAATAGGATAAGCATATCTATATGATCCAAATGCAGGAGGAGTTCCTGTAAGATCATCATTTAATTGCTTAACAGAATCTATTAAAGGCATATCTTGACCAGTTCTAGCTAGGTCATAAAATCTTAAACCTTCTCCATAGAATTCTTTTCTTCTTTCTAAAAGAATATTATCTAATGTAGCCGTAGTGTATGTAGGCGCATTTCTTAATGCAGGTACATTATTGAGATATGTCAATGCACCACTTGCATTTCCAGCTCTTAATAAAGCTTCAGCATAAATCAAATGCATTTCCTCAACTCTAATTACAGTAACGTTATCCGAACCATTAGTAGTAGGAAACTTACCAATAATTGTGGGATAATTCTGTTGAGTACCAATCATGCCATTTACAGTTCCTCTAACATCAGTTGCATCTAAAATATCGTATAGATCCGGGTTAGTACCAGTTCCAGTTAATATTCTAACATCACCGTAGCTAGTTCCTCTGTAAATGTAAGCTAAACCATTAATTCCAGGGTTATCAGTACCATTAGCTTCTAATTCAAATAGAGAGTTTGAAGCGTGGTCAGTGTAGTATGATGCTTTAAAAGCAGCAGCTGAAACAGGTACAGCAGATGAATTGTCAATAACCCATTTTGCAGCAGAACCAGCAGTAGCGTAAAAACTACTGTCAGCAGCCCCAAAGTATAGGGCAGCTCTAGCCATAAGAGCATAAGCACCGGCTTTTGTCATATAACTAGTAGTTGTGTTAAACGAGTCATCCATTAAAGCTATACCTCCTTGGAAATCAGCCATAATATCACCTACATTAGAAGCAACAGTATCTCTTGAGGGTTGTAGGTTAGCAGGGTCCTTATATGTTTTGACATAAGGGACACCAAGAGAACCTAAACCACCTTGTCCATCAATAAAATGTTGACCATAATTTCTCAACAAATCAAAATGACACAAGGCTCTTAGAGCATGTGCTTGACCAATAATGTGATTGATTCTGGCGGGATTACCTTCTAAAGAAGATGCATCTACATTTGCCACAATATTTGTTATAGCAATTACACCATAAATTGTTCCCCATGGACCATAACCATCAGGGTTGTGGTTCATATCAGAAGAGACAAATCTTCCAGAATTAACATTAGAGTACATATTATCTGTTCTAACTTCACCCATTACAATGAAGTCTCTCATATAATAAGATGAACTTGTCATTCTATTATATGCACTGTTAAGAACAGAATATAAATCGTCTGCACTCTGAATACCAGAGGCAAGATCTTTATCCTGAGCAAGTGTTGGCTCAAGATCTTCATCTCCACAAGATACAATCAGTAAGGAAGCGAAGATTAAACTGTATAATTTAATTAAGTTTTTCATTATAATATAGTTTAAAATGTTAAGTTAAGTCCTAGAGCCCATGTCTTTGGTACAGGATTCCATAAGTTCCATTGTCCTGAACTAATACTTACTTCAGGTTCAATTGGAAGGTCATCTTTTGTCCAAGTCCATACGTTAGTTCCTTTCACATAGACACTTAGTCTATCAAGACCAATTTCGTCAATCAGTGATGATGGGAAGTTATAGTTAACTGTTAAATCTCTTAATCTAACAAAATCTCCATCATATAGGAATCTATCAGTGTGATAAGAACCAGCAGTCGTTCTACTAGTTGTCCAACGCATTCTCGGTACGTCTGTTATATCACCTGGCTGTTGCCATCTGTTCATCAAGTCTGACATACCATTATAATACATGGTTGAAAGAAGACCTGAATGAAGATAATATCCAGCCCATTGCTCATAAATCTTATGTCCACCAACATAAGTAAAGTTGGCATCTACTGATAAACCTTTATACTTAAATCTAGTACCAATTGCACCAACAGTTGTTGGAATTCTTGGTCCTAAGAAAGTTTGTTGAGCTGCACTCCAGCTTGTAGTTTCGTCACTACTAATTGGAGCATCAACACCGTCACCACCTACTATGTAGTAAGGGTTACCATTATCAGGGTTAACTCCACCAAATTGTCTTAGGTAAAATTCATATATTGATTTACCAACTCTTGTTGCAGTATAAAATCCATCTAGATTGATGTCATTACCCTCCGCATCTTGAGCTAATTTAAGAACCTCATTTTCATTTGTTGAAACGTTTCCATATATGTCAAACTCGAAATCACCTGCTTTAACAACAGTTGCATCCAATTCAACTTCAATACCACTGTTTCTAACATCACCAACGTTTTGAGTTTGTGAAGAGTGTCCAGTAGTTAAAGATAATGGAACACTTTGAAGTAAGTCCTTAGTATCTCTTTGGTAGTATCCAACAGAACCAGTTACTCTATCATTGAATAGAGCAAAATCTAAAGCAACATCAAGTTTTTCAGATTTTTCCCATGAAATGATAGCGTTACCAAATGATGTTGGGAATACCGCACCTTGATTATCGTAGTTTCCACTATATCCAAAAAGTGATTGATATTGATTTAAACCAATATTCTGATCACCGGCTTCACCCCATGATGCTCTTAACTTTAAGTTGTTAACAACAGAGTTGTCCGCAAGGAAGTTTTCATTTGAGATATTCCAAGCAGCACCGTAGGAGAAGAAGTTACCAAATCTATATCCAGAAGCGAATCTAGAAGAACCATCATTTCTCCAAGTAAAATTGAATATATACTTGTCTTTGTATGAGTAGTTAGCTACACCAACATAAGAAAGAACTTTCCAGTCAGAGAACGATCCTTCTGCCTCTTGGTTTGCTGGGAAACTTGCTACGTAGTAAAGACCATCAGAAGCAGGTGCTTCACCATATCCATATAAATAATCATTTTTATTTTTTTGGAATGACTGACCAAGAACAGCACTAATGAAATGCTCATTATCACCCAAAGTAGTATTGTACTCTAATCTGTTAATTGTAGACCAAGTAAATCTTCTTTGAGAAGTTTGCCATGACTGTCCACCAGCTGATACACCATCACCCTCAATAGGGTTTCTGTAGTTGTGTCCAATAGCTTGGTTGTAGTCAATCGCAAAAACTGTTTTAAATTTCAAACCTTCAACAGGTAAATCTAATGAAACAGAACTGTTAGATAAAACTCTTGTGTTGTCATTTTTATATATGTTAGCCTCTGTTAGGTAGACAGTATGATGCATACCTGCAGGGTGTGGTACTAAATAAGAACCATCAGCATTGTAGGCTGCATATGTTACAGGCATAAAATATTTTGTTGTAACAACGTTACCAAAATAAGATGATCCCTCTAACTGACCATTTTGAAGACCATTTGTTACTCTGTTTGAAGTTTCAAGAGTGACACCTTTAAATTTTCTTGTGTATGAGAAAGAACCACTTACAGATTCATAATCAGCACCAATGTTGATCGCTTCTTGAGATTTGTATCCTAAAGATATTCTGAAGTTTTGTTCCGCATCTCCACCTGTAGCGGAAATGTCATAAGCTTGTAAAGGTGCGTCAGGATTTGTAACAAGATCAGCCCAGTTTGTGTCAACACGACCTCTACTGTCCCAATCTCTATAATCAAATCTATTTGTAAGCATCCAATTTAATGCTCCTTCTTTTGAAAATCCAAGATCGTTAACCATTGCTTCAGAAGCAAGGTCAAGTCTTTGAGCACCAGTTAGTGGTTGTCTACCTTCGGTAGCATAATTTTGCCATCCATACTGTGAACTAACATTATAGGTTACTTTTCCAGCTGAACCTTTTTTAGTAGTAATAACAATAACACCATTACTACCTCTGTTTCCGTAAACGGAAGTAGATGCTGCATCTTTTAATACTGTGATAGATTCAATGTCGTTTGTATTGATCATCGCTAAAATACCGATGTTTGGTGTAGCACCATATCCAAAAGAACCATTTGAAATTGGAACACCGTCAATAACAAAAAGTGGAGAGTTATTTCCAGAAATTGAACCTTCTCCTCGAATTCTTATCGAAGATGCTGTTCCTGGACTACCAGAAATTGTATTAATTCGTAGTCCTGCAACACGACCATTTAGGGCCTGATCGGGAGATACGAATGTTAGATTTTCTAGAATCTCTTCACCAACTGTGACGGTACTCGCAACAGATCTTTGTCTCTCTTGTGTACCAATACCCGTTACAATTACTTCTTCAAGAGCAGTACTGCTTTCTAAACTTACGTCAATAGTTGATGATGAACCAACCGTAACCGATTGATTTACATAACCGACATAACTGAAAACAAGAACGTCACCTTCAGAAGCACTAATTGAGTAGTTACCATCAAAATCTGTGGTAACACCAATTGATGTTCCTTGTACTACAACAGTCGCTCCTGGTAAAGGCATTCCGTCTGCATCAGAAACAACTCCTGAAACAGTATCTTGCGCAAAACCAACCAGCCCAGTCATCAAAAGTAACAAGGAAAAAAGGTTTACTAATTTTTTCATTTATT
>CACKBA010000005.1 GCA_902598295.1 uncultured Bacteroidota bacterium | reverse complement strand
GTTAAAAATTCATTAAGTGAAGGTGAAAATGTTTATTTGAGAGGTTTTGGTAGTTTTATTGTAAAAAGAAGAGCTGAAAAAACAGGTAGGAATATTTCAAAAAATATTACCATAAAAATTCCTGCTCACTCGATACCATCATTTAAACCAGCAAAAATTTTTGTTGAAGATGTAAAAAATAACAACTAACTTATGCCTAGCGGAAAAAAGAGAAAAAGACACAAGGTTGCTACTCATAAAAGAAAAAAAAGAAGTAGAGCCAACAGACACAAGAAAAAGTAAAAAGTCTGTACGATCATTGAAATTTAGAACTTGCACACAAGTTCGTTAAAAAAAGTTTAACTTAAATTATTAATTGTGAATAAAGAATTAATTGTAAGATCAATTAATTCAGCTGTTGATTATGCTCTTTTACAAGATGGTAGACTCATTGAACTACAAAGGGAAAAAGATAATAATAAATTTGGGGTTGGTGATATATTTATATCCAAAATAAAGAAAACAATCACAGGTTTAAATGCATCTTTTGTTGATGTTGGATATGAAAAAGATGCTTTTCTTCACTATCATGATTTAGGACCAAGAGTTAGGTCTCTGATTAAATTTACAAAGTTAGTTAGTGATGGGAAAATCACTAATTACTCTCTTGAAAAATTTAAATTTGAAAAAGAAATTGAAAAACAAGGTAAGATTGATGATGTAATTAAAGCAAATCAAAACTTATTAGTTCAAATAATAAAAGAACCAATTTCAACAAAAGGTCCAAGAATCAGTTCTGAATTATCATTTGCCGGTCGATTTTTGGTGCTTATTCCCTTCTCTAATAGAATTTCTGTATCTCAAAAAATTAGGAGTAAAGACGAAAGGAATAGATTAAAAGAGTTGATTGAAGAATTTAGACCAAAAGGTTTTGGTGTTATAATCAGAACAGTTGCACAAGGAAAAAAAACAGCTGAATTAAGTAAAGACTTACAGGGTTTATACAATCAATGGATAAATCTCTGTAAAAAAATTAATGGATCGAAAGTACCTTCACGAATCCTGAGCGAATTGAACAGAGGTTCCTCTATACTCAGAGATGTTTTCGACGAAAAATTTAAAGGTGTGTATTGTAATGACAAGAGTTTATGTTACGAGCTAAAAGATTATATCGAACAAATTGCTCCTAGTAAAAATTCAATTGTTAAATATTATAAATCTGATACTCCAATATTTGAGCATTTCAGTATTGAACGTCAAATAAAATCGGCATTTGGAAGAACAGTTTCAATGAGTAAGGGTGCTTACCTAATTATTGAACATACTGAAGCTCTTCATGTTGTTGATGTAAATAGTGGAAATCGTTCTAATAAAAGTTCAAATCAAGAGGAAACAGCATTAGAGGTAAATTTAATTGCTGCTTCTGAAATTGCAAGACAGTTAAGGCTCAGAGACATGGGTGGAATAATTGTTTTAGATTTTATTGATATGATTAAAGTAGAGAACAGAAAAAAGTTGTTTGATCATTTCAAATCTGAAATGGAATCAGACAGAGCAAAACACAAAATTCTACCTATAAGTAAAATAGGGTTGATACAAATGACTCGACAAAGGGTAAGACCCGAAATGAATATTACTACTAAGGAAAATAACCCCAACGGTAATGGAAAGATTGAAGCCCCTATTGTTATTATAGATAAGATTAATAATTCCATTGAAAAAATTCTCAGAAATAAATACATTTCAAAAAAGAACCTTAAGTTGCATCTACATCCATTTATAGCAGCTTACATAACTAAAGGTTTAATTTCTAAGAGAGTAATGTGGTTTTTTAAGTATAAAAAGTGGATTAAGGTAATTCCGAGAGATTCATATACTTACCTACATTATAGATTTTTCAATATTAAAGGAAAGATTAATCATCATTAAAAAGCGGCTTATGCCGCTTTTTTTTTATATTATTTGTGATGAATAAATATTTAGGTATTCCAGAACTTCGAAGAAAAGCAGAATATTATTGTTCATACCAAGAAAGATGTCACACAGAAGTTTATAAAAAACTTAAAACATATACCTCGTCAAATTCAGATATCAACGAAGTAATTAGTAAACTAATTGCAGACGACTTTTTAAATGAAACACGTTTTTCAGAAAGTTTTGTTAGAGGAAAATTCAAAAACAAAAATTGGGGTAGAATTAGATTAAGTTTAGAACTAAAAAAGAGATCAATATCAAAAAAGAATATTGAAATTGCTATGAAACAAATCAATCAGAGTGTTTACGAAGCAAAGTTTAAACAACGTTTTGATTTTTTAACTAAAAAATTCAAAAATGAAAAGAAAATAATAATGAAGAAAAAAATTTTTGATTATTTTAACTACAGAGGTTGGGAACACGAAATTATTTATAATGAAATCAATAAACTTTAAACTCTTTTTTTTAGCATCTGTTTTTTTTATTTACAGTTTTGGAAAAAATGAAGTTGACCTAATAGTCATAAATGCCAAAATATACACAGTTGATAATAATTTTTCAATTGCAAAATCGATGGCTATAAATAATGGAAAAATAATAGAAATAGATGTTGAAAATTTAGACTCAAAATATTCTTCAACTAAAATTATTGATTTAAATGGAGAAACCATCATACCGGGAATTATTGACTCACATTGTCATTTTTATAATCTTGGTCTCGATCAACAAGTTGTTGACTTAAGAGAAACTAAATCTTTTGATGAGATTATTCAAAGATTAAAAAACTATGAATTAAATAATCAAACTAACGTAATACTTGGTAGAGGTTGGGATCAAAATGATTGGAAAAATAAAAGTTTTCCTGTAAATACAAAACTTAATGAGGAATTTAAAGATAAGTTGGTTGTTCTAGAAAGAGTAGATGGACATGCATATATTGTAAACGATAATGTTCTTAAACTAGCTGGGATTGATAAAAATACGTTGGTTCGTGGAGGTCTTGTTCTATTAAAAGACAATAAACCTACTGGTGTTTTAATTGACGGTCCTATGTCATTGGTTGATAAAATTTTACCTGAGAAAACATTGAATGAAAAAATTAATGCACTAAAACAAGCTGAAGAAATTTGTTTTAGTTATGGTCTAACAACTGTTGATGACGCAGGTTTAAGTACCAACATAACATCTATCATTGATAGCTTACACAAGTCCAATGATTTGAAAATTAAAATATATGCAATGATAAGTGTGTCCAAAAAAAATATTGAAAAGTTTAAAAAAGAAGGGATATATAAATCCAAAAGGCTAAATATTAGATCGTTTAAAGTTTATGGTGATGGAGCATTAGGTTCAAGAGGTGCTGTATTGAAAAGCCCATATTGTGATGATCCTCACAATTATGGAATCCTTAGAACAAGTACAGAAGATTTAAAGTTTTATGCGAAGGAAATTGCCGAAATGGGGTTTCAAATGAATACTCATGCCATAGGAGATTCTACTGTTTCTGTTCTATTAAATGAGTATAAAAAAATTCTTAGGAATATTGATGACCCACGTTGGAGAATTGAACATTCCCAAGTTGTTGACATCAATGAATTTGAGTTGTATAATGAAAAAATTTTACCATCCATTCAACCTACACATGCAACAAGTGATATGTACTGGGCATACGATAGGTTAGGATCAAGAATAAAAGGAGCATATGCTTTCAGAGATTTACTAAATGCATCTACTAGGGTAGCCCTAGGAACTGATTTTCCCGTTGAAAAAGTAAATCCATTTCATACTTTTTATAGTTCAGTTGAGCGGAAGGACCTAAACGGTTATCCAGAAAATGGATTCCAAATGGAAAATTCCCTAACAAGAGAAGAAACGCTTAAAGGCATGACTATATGGGGGGCTTATTTTAATTTTGAGGAGCATGAAAAAGGAAGTTTGGAAGTTGGGAAAAGTGCAGATTTTATTGTTTTAAGTCAAAATATAATGGAAATAGAAGCAGACTTAATTCCAAATACAGAAGTAATACAAACCTATATTGACGGTGAACTTGTTTACTCGAAATAGTTAATAAATCCAAATAAAAAATTTCTCCCGGGCATAGGTACCAAATTGGTTTCTGAATATGACTCGTCAAATATATTATTTAAAGAAAAAAATAAATAACCTTTGCTTCCTAGGCTATACTTAATATTTGTATCCAAAACGGAGTGATTCAACTTATCTGACCTTTCCCCATACTTGAGCATTAAGTTTTGAGATAATCTTTTAGAATAATTCAATAATATTCTTGATGTTAATTGGTGTTTGAGTGAATTTATTGAGTAACGAGAAAAATTGATATCATTTACATAAGAATCATCAAAAAGATAAGTGTAACCAATTCTAAATACTTTTACATAATTTATTTCAACATCAAAACCTTTTGTATCCAAATTCCTGATGTTAGTAGCCCTCCACTTTTCGGTTTCATTTTCTTTAACATAGTCGATTATATTTGTCGACTTTCTTTGAAAAAAGGAAGATGATAGTTGAATGTTCTGATTTTCAAATTTAAACCCCAGCTCGTTACTTATAGCATGCTCTGGATCTAAATCAGGATTTCCAATGGTATTTCGGTCAGAATAATAAAGATCAGTGTACGTTGGAATTCTATAAGTTTTACCAAAATTTGCATACAATTTGGATTTCTCTGAAAGGTGATACCCTAAATCTATGCCAGGAAAGAAATGAAAAGACAGGTCCGAAAAATATGAGACAGAAAATCCTGGAGAAACAATAAGTTTATCATCTATCAAATGAAATGTATGGTCAAAATAAACTGTTGATGTAAATCTTTTATGAGAACCTAAATTGTTGCTTGAAATATAGGACTGTGAATTATCAATACCAAAATTTGAAAAACTACCTGAATCATAAAACTTAATGAAGTTCAAATCAAGATAAATTTTATTTGAGATATGTAAATTTCTATATATATCGGGATTATCTCTAATGTAAACATATTCGTCTTGATTTCTTCTCCAGTACAATTTAGGTTTAACTACCAGTTTTTCTTTTTTGAATTTTGTTGAAAATCCAAAAAAACTTGATTGTGTTTCCTCATATTGATCAATTGCCTCTGGACTGGCATAAAAGCCATTTGCACCAAACTTTTTCTCTGTAAATCCAGAAATGATATCAATATATCCATTTTTAGATTTTATATTATTTTTCATAAAAATAAAATCATGTTTAAAGTCTGTATTATATCTATATCCATCAGACTTAGCCTTATGAAAGGATATCAATGAATTGAATTTATCTTCAATACTGGTTCTCATTTTTATCGAATAGTTAAGTTGGTCGTATGATCCGTATGAGATGTCGTTAGCGTAAATCTCAAGAACTTTATTATTGGATTTTTTAAGGGTTTTTGTTATGATATTAATTGCACCACTAAACGCATTTTGTCCAAAAATCCTAGCAGCAGGTCCTTTTATTATTTCTATTCTTTCAATTAACTGAACCGGTAAGAGTAAGTTTAGTGTGTGATGACCTGTTTGAATATCATCCATTTTCATTCCATCAATTAGTAGTAATGTTTGATCAAAACCACCTCCTCTTATGTATAAGTCAGCTTGTGTTCCAGAAACTCCTCTTCTTCTTATATCAATTCCTGTGAGAAGTTGTAATAACTCCGTAACATCTCTTGCTCCAATCTCCTGGATAGTTTTTGAATCAATTAGTTGAATTGACCTAAAATTTTTACTGAAAGGAATATTGATTTTTGAGTCTGAAACAACAACCTCTTCAAGCTGCTGAGTAGTTTGGGAACTAATCGTTAGCGAAATTAAGATTAGTATTAGAATTAGTTTTTCTTTCAAAAAATAAAAATTAATCAACCAAAATAATTAACTTATTTTTTTTCATTTCTACTACTCCAGATTTTATCTCCAATGATGCCTTTCCATTTGAAAAATCTAAAAAGTCACTTTCTGGGTTATTATCAACTCCGTCAATTAGAATTTCACCTTTCTTAAGTGTAGATACAATTGGTGCATGATTATTTAAAACCTGGAAGTGACCTTCTGAGCCAGGCAAATGGACTGATTTGGCTTCACCACTAAAAATAGTTTTCTCAGGACTTACAATTTCTAATTGCATATTCTTATTTGGATTCTGCAATCATTTTTTCTCCAGCCTCGATTGCTTCCTCAATGGTTCCTTTCAAATTAAATGCTGCTTCAGGAATATGATCCAATTCTCCGTCCATGATCATATTAAAACCCTTAATTGTATCTTTTATATCAACAAGAACACCAGGAATTCCCGTAAACTGCTCTGCTACATGGAATGGTTGAGATAAAAATCTTTGTACCCTCCTAGCTCTTGAAACGGTTAATTTATCTTCTTCTGAAAGTTCTTCCATACCAAGAATTGCAATTATATCCTGTAGTTCCTTATATTTTTGGAGCATTTCCTTGACTCGTTGAGCACAATTATAATGATCATCTCCCAGAATCTCAGGTGTAAGAATTCGTGATGTCGAGTCTAATGGATCAACGGCAGGATAAATACCCAACTCAGCAATTTTTCTTGATAGTACGGTTGTGGCATCAAGGTGTGAAAAAGTTGTAGCTGGAGCTGGGTCAGTTAAATCATCAGCAGGTACATAAACAGCTTGAACAGATGTAATAGATCCTTTCTTTGTTGATGTAATTCTTTCTTGCATTGCACCCATCTCTGTTGCTAAAGTTGGTTGATATCCTACAGCAGAGGGCATACGACCAAGTAAAGCAGATACTTCTGAACCGGCCTGAGTAAACCTGAAGATATTATCAACAAAAAATAAAACATCTTTTCCTTGTCCATCATCACTTCCATCTCTAAAATATTCTGCTACTGTAAGTCCTGAAAGTGCAACTCTGGCCCTAGCCCCGGGAGGTTCATTCATTTGACCAAAAACAAAAGTTGCCTTCGATTTTTCCAAAGCTTTTTCATCAACTTTACTTAGGTCCCATCCACCATTTTCCATCGACTCCATAAATTCTTTTCCATAATTAATAATTCCAGACTCTAACATTTCTCTAAGCAAATCATTACCCTCACGTGTTCTTTCACCGACACCAGCAAAAACGGAGAGACCTCCATGACCCTTTGCAATATTATTAATCAATTCTTGAATTAAAACTGTTTTTCCAACACCAGCACCCCCAAAAAGTCCAATTTTACCACCTTTGGCGTAAGGTTCTATCAAATCAATGACTTTTATACCTGTGAATAGTACTTCTGTTGAAGTGGATAGTTGATCAAAAGCAGGTGCTTCTCTATGAATGGGTAAACCGGAGTTTCCTTTTTTTGGTAAATTTTTCATTCCATCTATAGAATCACCCATAACGTTAAAGAGTCTACCATAAATTTCTTTTCCTGTTGGCATTTGTATAGGACTCCCGGTTGAGACAACATCCTGACCTCTTTGAAGCCCGTCTGTTGAGTCCATTGAAATGGTTCTTACCATATCCTCACCAACATGTGATTGTACTTCAAGGACAAGATTAGATCCATCTTGTTTAGTTACCTCAAGTGAGTCATATATATTTGGAAGTTCAGTGATAGATGTATCAAAGGAAACATCAACAACAGGTCCAATTATTTGTGAAACTTTACCGACTTTTTCTGACATAATATACTTTTGATTTAGGATATACAAATATAATCCAATCCTTTATTTTATTTTATTAAAACAAATAAAAAAGGCGCTTAAAAAAGCGCCTTTATTAACATTATTTGTTGATATGTTAGGGGTTCAAGGTAAATTTAACGTAGTACTGACTACCAACCATACCCGTCACAGGAATACTCATATAATCATCACCTGTTAAATTCACTGCTCCAACCTTGATTCTTCCGTCTAATTCAGGAACATCAAAGCTCATGGATGCATTAAATATCCAGTTTGCTGGAATTATGCCATCAGCAAACGCTGACTCATATAAAAATGCATTGTGATAACTCGCTGAAACATTAAACCCTATATTGTCTCCAATTTCAGTTGATCCAAGAGACAATCTTCCTCTTACTTTTGGTGTATTGAATGCAGTTGAGTATGCAGGATCAATATTACTTCTATTCATTTCGTTGTAAGCGAATTTTGCACCGAAATCAAACTTACCAAACACTTTTGCATCTAAACCAACATCTAATCCCATAGTACTAACAACCTCATCAGTATTATTGTCAACACTAAATACTTCAAAATCACCCGCCTGCATAGCTGCTAAAGCAGATCCGTTTGAAACACTACCATAAAAAGGTACCAGTACTTCTTTTGAAGCAATAAAGTTTTGATACTTCGCCCAATAGGCATTAATATCTACAGAAAGTCTTTTACCGTTATATCTATAACCAACTTCTCTAGACTGAACGTACTCTGGTTCAAC
This sequence comes from uncultured Bacteroidota bacterium, assembly GCA_902598295.1. Classification (GTDB taxonomy): domain Bacteria; phylum Bacteroidota; class Bacteroidia; order Flavobacteriales; family Flavobacteriaceae; genus Eutrophosalina. The sequence goes on along the minus strand of CACKBA010000005.1, from coordinate 49,713 downwards.
ATTGTCAAGATTAGCTCCTACAAAGTTTCCTGCTTGGAAATCTTGTAACCTATATGAATTGTTCATAACCATATCACCAGTTACGGTGTAAGTACCTCCTGTAGCCAAATCTGGGAATTCATAAAAAAATCTTTCGACACTATCAGGTGAAGATCCCATTAGGATTGCAGGACCACCATCTAAACCAATGTACATATCTTGCATTGTAGGTGTTCTCATCGCTGTTTGATAAGAAACTCTTAAATTATGTCTTGGTGCAAAATTAAATAGGGCACCAACTCTAGGTGTAAAACTACCCTCATAATTTTGAGCTTTATCATATCTTAAAGCACCATTTAAACTTATGGCTCCATCCAAAATATCTTTTTGGACACTTGTAAAAATTCCTGTTTCATTAGTTTTTATTGGACCATCATAATCTGTAAACAGTGTTCCGTCTGATCTTAAAACATACTCTCTAAATGAACCTCCAACGACCATATCAAATCCTTCTACTAGGTCACTTAAGTTATAACTAGCTTCAAAACTATTAGAAATTGTATTATCTAATACTACTGCACCACCATCTTTAATTGGTGTATTGGCAATTCTATCATAAGCAGCATTAAATGCAGCAGTTCCAGGAACCAACATATTGGCGTTCGCCGCTGTTCTTGCGGCAGCGTGTGCATTAAAGTTCATAGCTGGACTTACCACAGCATCATACATACTAGTATCTCCATAAAATAATATACCTACAAGCATATCATTGATTGCTAATAGCGGGTTAGGATTAATTTGACCTGCTAATGTTTGGAAATAGGAGTTAAAGTATCCCCCAAACCAAGCTCCGGGACCACCAGGTTGTGCAGCAAATAAATATCCACCCATTGCATCAAACTGGAAAGTATTACCTGAACTTTCTATTGTTTTGTAAGCTCTAGCAGTAAAATTCTTTGTTTTATACTCTAGTTTGTGTTGTTGGATACCAAAATTAAGCATTTTATATCTAGCAGCACCCTGTAAAACAGTATTACCACGACCATTATTAAATACGTAACTAAGTTCTGAGTTTCCATTAAATCGATAGTGGGCAGCAATATTGAACTTAAAGTTTGAGGCATCACCAGTTGGATCGACAGCCATTTCCTTATATCCCGTAGTCATAATTTGTTGAGATCCAAAGTAGTTTGGTGCAAATGCATTAAATAATGATGCATAATAACTTGTTTGGGCCGCAGGTAATCCAAATTGTGCACCTAAACCAGGTAAAACTAAGTTCGTAAATATACTTGTCATGTTCCAATTTGATGATTGTTCTCCATAAACATTTTTACCATCATAGGTAGGAAATAATGATGGATCAGCATCTTGCAACGTTCCTGGAACATAACTGTTTGGTCTGTTCCAATCAGAATAATCTGCTGCTACCCAATCTTTACCTTTAACATATCCGAGAGTTGCTTTTACCGCAAACTTATCGTTAAAAGCATGAGCAAAACGCATTCCGAAATCGTAATAATGATTATCACCAGCTACGTCTTGAGAAGTAATACCTTGTGTTAAATAGGCACTAAATCCCTGAAAATCAAATGGGTTTTTTGTGTTTATTGATAAAATACCTTTATAAGCATTAGGTCCATAAAGTGCAGAAGATGCACCAGGTAGGAACTCAATATTGTAAAGATCTAATTCGTTTACCCCTGCCAAGTTACCAGCAGAAAAGTTTAGACCAGGAGCCTCATTATTCATTCCATCAACAAGTTGAACAAAACCTTCATTCCAAGCTGTTGAAAAACCTCTCGCATTTAGGGTTTGGTTAATTATACCTGTGGAAATGACTTGAACACCTTTCAATTGTTCTAAACTTTGATAGAAGTCTGCTCCTGTTGATGCAGCTATGTCCTGAAAATCAAATCTCTCAATTGTAACTGGAGACTCAAATAGACTTTGTGCAGATCGTGATGCAGACAGTACTACCTCATCAAGTAAATTCTCAGAGTCACTTAATGTAACAGTAAAAGTTGCATCAGATGAACTTACTGTTATTGAAGTTGTTTCAAATCCAATACTTGAGACAGTTAAACTAAATGGAGGTTTTGCATCTACATCAATTGAAAACTCACCGTTAAAGTCAGCAACTGCACCAGTCGTTGCATCAAAAACAACATTAGCACCAGGTATAGGAGTGTTATTACTATCAACAACCACACCTGTTACATTAGTTTGTGCGAAAATGAATGTACTTAGTAATACAAACATCATAGACAAAATATTTCTCATATTTTTAAATTTAATATTAGTCGTTTATATTCTGTAAATATAAAAGATTTCTGCAAAAATAATATTTTTGAGCATCTATTTCAGAGAATTCGTTAAAAAAATGCCTTCTTAGATTATAATATGTAAAAGATTATTCCCAATCTGAATTGCTTTAAATCTTTAATGTTGCTGTTTAAACCTGGGTTAAAAAAAGAATTTAATGACTGGTACAGGCTAATATTCCAAGTGTTGAAACCAATATTAAGAGTTAATCCCAACTGATTCTTATTGATTGGCAAAAAATCAATTTCATTTATTAACGTATTATCCTTGTAAGTATATTTTGAATTAATAACTCTAGAATATCTTAATCCAGAATAAATTCTCCAAAATTTATAATTATCTACGGAGGAATTTCTCCATCTGATTTCGAAAGGGATTTGGAATTCTGTATAGTTATACCTGTTGATATTGATTGAGCCAACATTTTGTTGAAACTCAAAGCCCGGATTTTTAAACTTTAGATTATTATTGAGTGAATTGTGTGAAAATCCTAAACCTAATCCAAGTGCAATCTTTCCATTTTTAGTTACGGGAATATCCTTGATAAAACCATAATTAAGAGAATAAGAGAATTTATTTTCTTTAAAATCTTCAACTTTTGCCCCAAGCGAATTGTAAGCCAAACCGAGGTAAAATTGATCTTCAAAATACTTTTGATTTTCTTGTGAAAATAAGTCAAGAGAGAGAAACAGTATAATGTAAAAAATAAAGCATCTTATCTTCATTGGGTAATTTTGATAAAGATAAAAAAAGTATGATGTAGGTAATTATTGATTCTGTGAGTAATCACCAATTCTAGTGGTGTAATTTATTTTTAAAGCGTTAACCTTTCTAAGTTCTTGTTTGATGTCACTTATTAAACCCATTTTTGTTTCACCATCTACTTTGAGTGCAGTAGTTAGTACATTTTGAAGTTCTTCCCTTTTAGCAGCTCTTTCTGCCAATACATAAGCTCCAACATCAGCTACCGTAGCAAATTTGTCATTAAGTTGTATTCTTGGCTGATTACCATATTTGTCTTGATACCTAGAACTTGGCTTTCCAGCATATATATATATTACACGGTCCTTTTTATCTAATTTTTGTACCTGATCTGCAGCAGGTAATGTGTTCTGAATAAGTAAGGTATTATCTCTTAAAACAGTAGCAACCATAAAAAAGAAAAGAAGCATGAAAACAATATCTGGCAAAGATGCTGTTGAAATCTTTGGTAACTCACCACTTCCTTTTTTCTTGAATTTAGACATAATTAACTCGTTTTATTTGGCTCTGCTTCTGATAATTTCATTGGAAACATCAATTTTATTACAGAAATTTTTTCTTTTAGTTTTTCCTTGACAGATTTATCAGTCCTAGGATCAGAATACTTCTTATCAGCCTCAACATAACTCATGTTTTCCTCAGGATATAACCTTGCAAATTCTCTATTTCTGAGTTGATTATAAGCGGCCACTAATTCGTTTTGGACAGATATGTAAACTTTATAATCAGTTTCTCTATCATTCTTGAGAGAAATAATCGCTTTATCAGGGTTATCAGACGATGAACGATCTCTTTCACCTTGACAATAATCGCAAGCTTCCTCAGCCAGTCCTCCACCATTATCTAAAAAAGCTACGGCTTCTTTTCTTAAATCACTAAGATTCATCAACTCCTCCTCGACAAGTATCTGATTATTTTTGTTTACTACAACGGTAAAAATATTTCTTTCTTTGATTATAGGAGGATCAATTATTTCTTCCATAGGAGGAAGTTTTCTGTTTATACCAGAATCAGTTTCAATTGTGGTTGTAACAAGAAAAAAAATCAATAGCAAAAACGCGATGTCCGCCATTGAACCAGCATTAACTTCAGGTGCTGATCTTCTTGCCATATTCTATTTTTTGAATAATTTACTTATGGAATTAAAAACCATTAAACCCCCCGCAATTAAAACTAGGAAATAAAAAGTCTTGATTCCAGTTTCAACAAACCTAGATCCAGTAGCAGATAAAACTTTACCATCACCCATTGGAGTTTCAACACCAGATGAAAAAATAAAAGCAACTATAATCACAACAAAAAAAGTACCAATTGACATTCCAAACTTTTTGAGTTTAGATTTATCTGATGCAATATTTTTTAGAGAAAAAACAAGGGTTGATAAGGTAACTAGGGATAAAACAATTATCGCTAACCAAATCATATACGAGACAAAACCATAATTTCCCTGCATAGCATTTGCTTCAATCGAATCATCACCTTGAAATATTAAAATAAATAAGAACAACAAGCCCAATAATCCGAGTGTCCAAGAAACTATATTAGTTATTTTTTGAATATTCATCTGAAATTATTTCTTGTGAGATACTAAAATATCTATCAATGTAATTGAAGCATCCTCCATATCATTGACAATACTGTCAATTTTAGCTACAATGTAATTATAAAATATTTGTAAAATGATGGCAACAATCAAACCGAATACAGTTGTTAGAAGTGCAACCTTAATACCACCAGCAACCAGAGATGGCTGCATATCACCTGCCGCCTGAATTTTATCAAAGGCTTGAATCATACCGATAACCGTACCCATAAAACCGAGCATAGGAGCCAAAGCAATAAACAATGAAATCCACGATACATTTTTCTCTAGTTGTCCCATTTGAACACCACCGTAAGCAACAACAGCTTTTTCAGCACTTTCAACGCCTTCTCCAGCTCTATCAAGACCCTGGTAAAAAATTGAAGCAACAGGACCAGGGGTATTCCTACAAATTTCTTTTGCAGAGTCTACTCCACCAGACTTTAACGCTGATTCTACATCCTCAACCAGTTTTTCTGTATTGGTGGTTGCAAAGTTTAAATAAATTATCCTTTCAATTGCAATCGCTAGACCCAATATAAGACATGCTAAAACAATACCCATAAACCCAGGACCACCCTCAATGAATCTATTTTTTAATTCTTGAGTAAACCCTACAGATGGAGCTTCAGCAACAGTCATTTGAGGTTCTTCTTGAGTTTCTTCTACAGGAGCTTCAACAACCTCAACCTCTTCTTCTTGTTCTTGATTTATGTTTGCGTGCATTTGTTGTGGTAAAAAATAGAACAATGCAAATGCAAAAGCTAGAGTTAGTAATTTTTTCATCTTTATTTTATTATAGTTTTTGGATGGCTAAATATATATAAAAAACTTATAAACACAAATCAAAATCGATTAAGTGTTGGGCATTTAAGTTGCACATACTTATTCTTTAATGTATAATAGAGAACTTACTATAACATTGGTCTATAAATATAAAGTTAAGTTAAAAAATAGTAGGGTATTAATTAAGGTGTTTTGAAATAACTTAACAAATACACTTATAGTGTGGTTAATTATTTAGTTGATAGTTGCTCTAATTTCAACAACCCTGTCAGGTGTTCTGTATGTTCCTCTCTTAATGAATTTACTACAATGACCAGCAGTACCAACTTCAGAAAATGTAACATTATATGATGTTTTAGAAATCACTTTACCATCTTTAAAGTAGAATGAAACATAATCATCAGCACCCCATCCTGTTTTGCAATAGTGAAACTCCTCAACACCTGAATCAAATTCACTAGCTACAGGATTTCCCATTATATTAACAACCTCTTGTTTTGTCATTCCCTCATTAACCATAAAGTTGTTTGCAAACCTTTTATTTTCTGCATCACTGCCATATCTCATACCACCACAAGAAAACATAAGTGCAACAAATAATAATAAGGTTAGTTTTTTCATTAAGTCTAAATTACTAAAATTCAATTATAAAGAGCTTTTTTAATCAAAACTCCTTTTATAAATTAAAATTATGGGTTAGCAGAGAGGAAGGGATTCGAACCCTCGATACGCTATTAACGTATACACGCTTTCCAAGCGTGCGCCTTAAGCCACTCGGCCACCTCTCTAAATTTGCTGGGCATCGAAATTAAAAATTTTATGTGAATTCAAACTTGTTTGCTGAATAATTTGATCAGTTTTTAAATCATAAATTTCACTTAGTTTTTCTATTACATGAATAATATATGAACTTTCGTTTCTTTTACCTCTATAAGGAACTGGTGCCAGATAAGGGGAATCTGTTTCTAGAACTATATTTTTTAAACTAATCTTGTGTAAGAATTGATCGATTTTACCATTTTTAAAAGTTACCACGCCACCAATTCCTAAACTAAAGTCTAAATTTATGATTCTTTGTGCATCTTCTAAAGATCCTGTAAAACAATGAAAAATTCCTCTAAGATTTTTATTTTTTTTCTTTTCTAAAATAGTGATTACATCCTCATAAGCATTTCTACAATGTATAATTATTGGTAGGTTTTTCTCTAATGCCAAATCAATTTGAATTTCAAAAGCTTCAATTTGTTGTTTGTAAAATTTTGTACCCCAATATTTGTCTAAACCAATTTCTCCAACAGCAACAAAATTGTTATGATCTATCTCATTTTTGATAAAGTCAAGCTCCTGGAGATAATTTTTATCAACGTAGACAGGGTGTAAACCAAGCATCAAGAAAATATTTTTTGGATATTTTTTTTTGCATTCTATCATTTTATCATAATACTTTGATGAAATGGATGGAAAAACAAATTTAGAGATACTCTTATCTAGAGAACGATTTATAGTATCCTCAAAATCATCATCAAATTGTTTCAAATATAGATGAGTGTGAGTGTCTATTATTTCCATAACAACAAAGTTATTTAATTTAGTACTAATTAGTTTGAATATGGAAGTTGAAAAAACAAATAATCATCTGTCAAAAGATTTTAAAATTCTTAAATCGGGACACTTAGTAACTGATTGCCAGGTAAATGGAGTATCAGCAAAATTCATTATAGATACGGGTGCTTCGAATTCTTGTATTGATTCGAACAGCGTTGAAACATTTAATATTAAAATTGAAAATTATGATGAGGAAGCATCAAGTGCAACAGAAAAGATAAAAAACATGCAAACATCAACAAACAATTCAATTGATATTGTTGGTTTTAGGATTGAAAATTTTAAATTATTTGTTTTTGATATGAATCATATTAATAAAACTTTGAGAGAGCACGAGACCATTGAAATTCATGGGATAATTGGTAATGATATTTTGAGTAAATATGAAGCACTTATAAATTTTACTGAAAGGAAAATTTACTTGAAATTAAATCTCTAAAGATTTTTTAAGGTTATTATTCATTAGAGTTTCAAAAGGGTTTTCAAGAGCTTCTTTGATTTTAAGTAAAAATCCAACTGATTCTTTTCCGTCAATTATCCTATGGTCATAACTCAAGGCTAAATACATCATTGGGTGTATTTCAACTTTCCCATCAACTGCGATTGGTCTCTCAATGATGTTATGCATTCCTAAAATAGATGATTGAGGAGGATTAAGTATAGGAGTTGATAACATTGAACCAAATACACCTCCGTTTGAGATGGTGAAAGTTCCCCCTTCCATATCTTCAATGGAGATTTCACCATCTCTTGCTTTTATTGCCAAACGCTTAATTTCTTTTTCAATTCCACTAAAAGTTAATTTATCAGCATCCCTAACCACAGGGACCAACAAACCTTTAGGTCCCGAGACAGCAATACTAATATCATAAAAATCAAAACTGAGTTTGTGATCTTCATCAATCATTGAGTGAACATCAGGAAATTCCTTTAATGCGTTAACAACAGCTTTTGTAAAAAAACTCATAAAACCTAGACTAACACCATGTTTTTCTTTAAATATTTCCTTGTATTTCTTTCTTATTTCGAAAATTGGAGTCATGTTAACTTCATTAAAGGTTGTCAACATGGCTGTTTGATTTTTTACAGCTACCAATCTCTGGGAAAGTTTTCTTCTAAGCATTGATAATTTCTTTCGCTCTATTTTTCTTCCTTTCGAAATTGAGGTTTCATCAATTTTTGGCAATGCCTTTAGGGCATCTTCCTTGGTAATTCTTCCACCTCTTCCAGAACCAACTATATCAAGTGGATTTATTCCCTTTTCACTTAAAATTTTGGATGCAGCTGGTGATGGAGAAGAATTTTTTGCCTTTTCAGACATGATTTTCTCTGGTTTAGATTGAAGCTCTGGATCTTTATCCATAAGTTTATCATCTTTAGTTGGGTTTGAAACTTCAATATGCTTTTTAACTGATTTTTTTACTGATGTATCAATATGGCAAACGACATTTCCAACAGGTACTACATCGCCTTCGTTTGCTTTCAATGTGATAACTCCCGACTCCTCAGCAGGCAAGTCGAGTGTTGCTTTATCGGAATCAACCTCAGCAATGGTTTGGTCTTTTTCAACATAATCACCATCAGTTACTAGCCACTGTGCTATTTCAACCTCAGAAATAGATTCACCTGGTGACGGGACTTTCATTTCAAGTATCATTCTAGTCAGATATTATTGCTCTTTCAATTTCACTATTACTTTTTAAAATCAAGAATGAGGATATAGCATAAAAAGCATTTTTGTTGTTATATCCTGGTGTTCCTACAAAATCATTTGTCCAATTCTCAAAGTCATACTCGTATATCAAGGTTTTGTTAGATAAATCATTCCCAAATTTATCAATTCTGACAGGAACCGTCATCCCTGGGCACCACCCTGCCCTATCAGGTGCCCAATTACCACCTTGATTATTAATTGGATTTTGAGAACAACCAATCGGTCCCATATAATGACTAAAAAGACTAGAATCATCAATTTTAATGTTGTGGGTTCTAAAACACCATTCCGCACATGCTCTTCCATCTGAATCAGCAGGTGTCGCATGTCCCCAACCGGTTACTATGGTTCTTATGTGAGCACTTTCAATATTACTTCCAATTTGAAGAGATTTTATCAAATCAAACTTTTCTAAATCAATTTCAGGATTGCCATTCAATCCACCGTAAGGCACTCCCCCTAAAGAGTTTCCATTGTATTGAATAATTCTAGAAACTTTATAGTAATTGTAATCAGGGGTACCTGGAATAAAATCAAACTCTAAAGAAACTATCCATCCTGAACTAACCCAAGTCTCAACAAAAATTCTTAATTCAACATTACCATTTAATAAACTTTTAAAATCCGTAACATCAAACTCAAGACCTCTGGATAGTGCTTTATTATCTACACCATAAGGTGTAATATGACGACCAATTTCAAACCACTCGTTGGTTACTTTATCTCTTACCATAATATTGGCATATCTGTCCCATGGATCACAACCACCAGACGGACAATCCAACCGTAAATACATTTTAATCATCTCAATATCGCTAACATCATTATGTAAGTCAAAGTTTTTAACTGATGACTGACCATGTCCTCCTCCCCATGCAATTCTTTGATTGGAAAAAGTTCTGTAATTATATTTTAACCTTGTGGAAGTTCCCGCTAAACTTACATTTGCATTACCAGCACCAGAACTTTCAAATAAAAGATTTCCATTCATATTTCCAACTTCCGTTGGTGAAAATCTAACAAAAATGTTAGTTGTTGATGAACCATCAACAGTGAGTGAGTTTGAAAAATTTAGATTATTTGAGGATATTTCAAAATCACCAGAGACAGAGATTGTAATATTTGAATCCAAATTGTTAGGGTTAATATTCACAGTTTTAGCATCTGAATTTTTGGTAACCATTGTATCTGAAAAATCAATTGAAGAAGGATTAACGACTATTGACTTATTGGGAATATTTTCATTATTTGAATCACCACCATCTTTGCTGCAATAAATAAATATAAAGGCCATTAGAACTAGACTTAATGACTTAATTGTTTTTAGATTCATGTTTTTAAACATCATTAATTATTTTTTAAAATTATCTTTTTTTTCATCAAATACATACTCAATCACTTGCTTATGTCTTCTTTTAAACCTAACAGCACTACCTGATGCTGGGGAACTGTAAAATCTTCTTGATGCAACTCTAAATGATTTTGCAAATTCTAAATGCATTAATATGTGTCCCCATGCCCCCATATTTCTTGGTTCTTCTTGAGCCCAAATAATGTCCTTTGCATTGTATTTATCAATAAGGTTTTTTATAGATTCAACAGGGAGGGGGAATAATTGTTCTATTCTAACTATCGCAACATTTTTGATATGATTCTTTTCCCTGAAATCAATTAAATCATAAAAAAACTTACCACTACAAAAGACCAATTTCTCGGGGTTTTTAATATTTTCATCATCAATTATTGGGTTAAACTGACCATTAATTAAGTTGTTTTTTGATGAAATAACTTTTGGATGTCTTAGAAGGCTTTTAGGCGTCATCAAAACCAAAGGCTTCCTATACTTTGTAACAATCTGTCTTCTTAAAAGGTGGAATAAATTTGCTGGTGTTGTGCAATTTGCAACAAACATATTGTCTTTTGCACATAGTTGAAGATATCTTTCTAAACGAGCAGATGAGTGTTCTGCACCTTGTCCTTCATATCCATGGGGTAGCATCAATATCAATCCATTTTGGAGTTTCCATTTATCCTCTGCTGAAGATAAATATTGATCTATCATTATTTGAGCTCCGTTACTAAAGTCTCCAAATTGTGCTTCCCATATTGTTAATGTTTTAGGTGAAGCAAGTGCATAACCATATTCGTAACCCATCACACCATATTCTGATAATGATGAATTATATATTTCAAATGTACCTTGATTTTTAGATACATTGTTTAATGGTATGTACTCTTCTTCGGACTTTTCTTTTTTAAGAATGGCATGTCTGTGAGAAAAAGTTCCTCTTTCTACATCTTGTCCTGAAATTCTAACGTTATAACCTTCATTTAGCACAGTACCATAAGCAAGAGTTTCAGCTATCGCCCAGTCAATCTTGTCCTTTTCAAAATACATTGTCTTTCTGTCTGACATTAATTTTGAAACTTTTCTTAAATATTGATCAGGACCATCAAGTTCAAATAAGCTCCTGGAAACTTTATCCAAATCTTTTTCACTAACAGAGGTTTCAACTTTTTTCATCATATCAGATTGCTTCACGGATTTAAATCCCTTCCACTCATGTTGCATAAAAGGAGTTATTATTGCATTTTTTGATTTTTTAGAATCAACAAGATCCGAATCCAATTCATCAGCATATTGTTTCTCCATTTCCTTTAATTCAGAATCAGATATGATATTTTCTTTAATTAATTTTTTAGAATAAATTTCCTTAACTGATGGATGATTCGCAATAGACTTATAAAGTTTTGGCTGGGTAAATCTTGGTTCATCACCTTCATTATGGCCATATTTTCGATAACCTAACAAATCAATGAAAACATCCCTTTTATATCTCATTCTATACTCCAAAGCAAAATTTGAAGCATGTACAACAGCTTCAGCATCATCAGCGTTTACATGTAATATTGGACATAAATTTGCTTTACCCACATCTGTACAATAGGTGGATGATCGTCCATCGATATAATTAGTTGTGAAACCTATCTGATTATTTACAACTATATGAATGGTTCCTCCAGTTTTAAAACCTTTAAGCCTTTCCATCTGAACAACTTCATACACAACACCTTGACCAGAAATTGCTGCATCACCATGTATGATTACTGGTAAAACATTTTCAATATTTTCTTTATGATACTTATCTTGCTTAGCTCGGGTTATTCCTTGCACAACTGGACCAACAGATTCAAGATGAGACGGATTTGGGGCTAAATTAATATAAACATTAATACCCGAATCTGATTTTCTCTTAGAAGTCCAACCAAGATGATATTTTACATCTCCATCAAAAATTTGTTCCTCGTAATCCTTTCCCACAAATTCACTAAAAATTTCTTTTGCAGGTTTACCAAAAATATTTGATAAAGTATTAAGTCTTCCACGATGAGCCATTCCAACAACAAACTCTTTAACGCCTTTTAATGCTGCACTTTCAAAAATAGAATCAAGTAAGGGTATTAGTGACTCTCCCCCCTCCAAAGAAAATCTTTTTTGTCCAACAAACTTTTTTTGGAGAAAACTTTCAAAACTTGACGCCTGAATTAATTTTTTTAGTATTTGTTTTTTCTTATGATTGTTGAACTCAGGGTGATTGTCATTTTTATTTAAGAAACCTTGAATCCACTTAATTCTCTCAGGGGTTCTTATATACATGTATTCAATACCAATTGAATCACAATAAATTCTTTCTAAATGAATTAAGATATTTTCAAGGCTTGAATTGCCAATTCCAATAATCTCCCCAGCATTAAATGTTGATTGCAAATCTTCATTAGAAAGACCAAAATTTTCTATATCCAATGTTGGCAAATATTTTCTTCTTTCTCTTACCGGATTTGTTTTTGTAAAAAGGTGTCCTCTTGTTCTGTAAGCATTAATTAATTCAACAACCCTAAACTCTTTGAGAATATTTTCCGGTATTAAAAAATCTTCATTTTTTGATTTCTTATCAACACCAAATTCAAAACCTTGAAAAAATGCTCTCCAAGTAGGTTCAACAGAATAAGGATCTAGTAGATATTCATTGTATAATTCTGCAAAAAATGCTGTGTGCGCAGTATTTAAAAAAGAGTAAGGATCCATATAATCCGATTACATTATAAAATTACAACTTATCCCGGTATTTTCAGTACTTATCTTCCATAATCATCACTAATTCTAACAATATCATCTTCATCTGAGGGATTGTCCTTTTCTATGTGTTGCCAAATCTCAGCAATCACTGACCAATCATCCAATCCAATCAACCTGTGTCTCTGTTCTTTTTTGAGCTTAATTTGATCTCCCTCACTTAGTTTTATCATTTCTTTTTCTTCATCTGTATCACTAACAACTACACCAACATTACCCTTATATACCATCCAAATTTCTTCTCTCCTGTAATGATATTGCCAAGAAAGTCTTGATCTTGGTTTCAAAATTAGAATCTTGGGACTTAATTTATCAAATTGTTCAATAGTATTTGAATGAATTTTTGGAAAAAAAATTGACTTAAATGATTGAATATCATTTTCGTCTATTACAATAAATCCACCCCACGGTCTTTTAAAATCTTTGTCGATAATTTTTAAATCTTTGTCAAGAATGTCTTTTTCTATTTTTTCTAAATAGTTCACTGATTAAAACCGTTGATTTAATTAAATTTAATTAATGTATTTTAATTTAATAATATCTAATGAGGAAAAACTAATCATAAGTATCCTTTTTAAAAAAGAAGACATTGAACTAGATGAATTTAAAAACGTTTGTTTTGAAAAGTTAGTTAAAATTGCCAGTTCACATTTGATACTTCCTGCGCTGTACTCAAACGCAAAAAAAAAGAACTTATTAAAATTCTTTCCTGAAGATTTAAATTCTTTTTTAAAAAAGATATTTGAAGAAAATAATCGAAGAAATCAAATTTTAATAAAAGAATTAAATGAACTTTCTAAAATTTTAGCAGAAAATAATATTTCTCATCTATTTGTAAAAGGAGCTTATAATATAAAAACCAACCTTTATGATAATTTAGGAGAAAGAATGGTTGGTGATATAGATTTTTTAGTGAATAAAAGTGATTTAAATCTCACAGAAAAAATACTATTAAAAAATGGATATAAAAATAGTAAAGTTGACACAAAAAAATTTTGGATTCGACCTCATATTCCAAAGTTGATAAATACCAAAAAACTTTTTTCTGTAGAAATACACCGTGAACAACTAAGGTATTTTAAGAGAAATTTGTTACCTGCAAAAGAACTGTTAGAATCGAAGAGATTAAAAAAAAATAATTATCTACTTAAACTTTGTGTTTTGAATTATCAAGTAAATGACTACGGAGCAACAAGCCTTTCCTACAGTTTTAGATCAATTTATGACTATGTTCTATTAAGCAAAAAACATGAAATGGACTCAAAGGATTTTAAAATTAGAGATATTAGAAATTTTTTTTTAATAACAGACACACTTGGTATTACTCATAATATTAAGAAAATCAATCTAGTAGACAGAATAATTTTGATAAGGTTTTATTTTAAGAAAACCTATAAGTTTTATTATTTAATTGATAATTTTATTGTTGGTTTAATAAAGGTTATTCCAACTAGATTTTTGCAATTTTTTGAATTTATTTTTGATAGTAAATACCGAAAATATGTATTCAAAAAATTTAATACTTAAAAAATGGCGGTAGAAAAAGTTTGCTCAAAGTGTGTACTTGATAATACTATTGAAGAAATCCAATTTGATAATAATAACATATGTAATTTTTGTAAAATACACGAAGAACTAGAAGCTAAATATCCTTTAAATACTGAAAAAACTAAAAAAGAACTCGATAGTGTTATAAGGAAAATAAAGAATCAAAAAAGAAGTAGAAAATATGATTGTGTATTAGGAGTAAGTGGAGGAAGAGACAGTACGTACACTTTATTTCAAGCTGTAAAATTAGGGTTGAACCCCTTAGCAGTCCATTTTGATAATGGATGGAACTCTGATATCGCAGTTGAAAACATTAGGAATGCAACTAAAATTTTAAATGTAGACTTGGAAACTGTTGTTGCAGACTGGGAAGAATTTAAGGATTTACAGTTGTCATTTTTAAAGGCTTCCGTTCCTGATGCTGAAGTGCCAACAGATTGGGTAATTTTTTCTGTTTTATATGAAGTTGCAAAAAAAGAAAATATAAAATTTATAATTCATGGACATTCTTTTAGAACAGAAGGATCTACACCTCTCAGTTGGACATATATGGATGGAAAATATGTAAAATCTGTTCATAAAATATTTGGTAGAAAAAAAATTAAAAGTTTTCCTCTAATGTCTGCATTTGACTACTTTAAATACACTTTTTTTTATAAAATTAAACAGATACGAATTCTTTACTATTTAGATTATGATGAAAAAAAAATCATAAAACTTTTAAAGACAAAACTAAAATGGAGGGATTATGGTGGCAAACACTTTGAATCATCATATACCTCTTTTTTTCAATCATATATTTTGATGAAAAAATTTAAAATTGATAAAAGAAAATTGCACTTATCCGCATTGATTCGTTCAGGTCAAATTAATAGGTCAAGTGCTATAATAAAACTTAAAAAAGACCCTTATATAGGCGGAGAGACACAAAAAATATATACGCTTAAAAAACTGGGGATAACAGGAAAAGAGTTTGACTTAATCATGAATAAAAAAATAAAGTCTTTTAAGGATTATCCAACAAGCTATAGTTTGATAAAATTATTAAAAGGACCTCTGTACATTGCAAATAAACTCGGTATGATTCCAGACTCATTGATTAATAAATACTTCAAATTAAATAACAAATAGTATTTAAATTATGTTTGCTTTAGTCGATTGTAATAATTTTTATGTCTCATGTGAAAGGGTCTTTGACCCAAGCCTAAATAACAAACCCGTTATAGTTTTATCTAATAATGATGGTTGTGCAATTTCAAGAAGTAATGAAGCTAAGAAACTTGGTATTCCAATGGGCGCACCGGCTTTCAAATATGAAAAAATTTTCAAAGAGAATAATGTGAAAATATTTTCATCCAACTTTCCCCTTTACGGGGACATGAGTAGTAGAGTGATGAATATCCTATCCTCTTACACTCCTAATATTGAAATATATAGTATCGATGAAGCTTTTTTAGAATTTAAGGGATTTCAAGAATATAACTTGGAAGTCTACTGCAAGGAAATACAGAAAAAGGTTCTTAAATGGACGGGAATACCCATAAGTATAGGTATAGCACCTACAAAAGCCTTGGCTAAGGTAGCAAATAGAATTTCAAAAAAGTTTCCAAAAAAAACCAATGGGGTTTATATAATTGATTCAAAACAAAAAAGAACTAAAGCCTTGAAATGGCTAGAAGTTGAAAATGTTTGGGGAATAGGATTTAGACATGCAAAAAAACTGAGAAGTTTTGAAATAAATAGTGCTTATGATTTTGTATCTCTTCCCGATGACTGGGTAAGAAAACAAATGAGTGTTGTAGGGTTAAGGCTTAAAAAAGAATTGGATGGGGAATCTGTCCTATGTCTAGAAGAAAATCGATCACCTAAAAAAGCAATTGCTACAACCCGAAGTTTTGAAGGCACAATTACAGATTTTGAAAAAATAAAAGAAAGGGTATCAACTTTTGCAGTGTGCTGCGCAGAAAAGCTAAGGTTACAACAAAGTACATGTAATGCAGTTTATGTTTTTGTAAGAAGTAATAAGTTCCAGAAAAATAAACCTCAATATAGGAACGGGATACTTATGACAATACCATTTGCAACAAACTCTAATATGGTAATAAGCAAATATGCAACTGAAGGATTAAAAAAAATATTTAAGTCTGGTTTTAATTATAAAAAATCAGGTGTTATTGTAATGGCAATCAACTCAATTAAAAATTATCAAACAAATTTATTTGAGAACGAAAATCCTAAACATAGGAAACTGATGAAAACCATTGACTACATTCAAAAAAAAGATGGGCAAAGTAAAATAAAGCTAGCAAGTCAAGACCTTAAAAAAAGATGGAAAATGAAACAAGAAAGGTTAAGTAATCTCTATACTACAAAAATCAATGATATACTAAGAGTAAAATGAAAAAAGATAAATTAAACTTCTTTCAACCAGAGGAAGAAAAAAATTTAGGTCAATGGTTAATGGAACAAGGAATATCGGCAGGATTTCCATCACCTGCAGACGATTTTAAGGAAATTAGAATAAGCTTGGACAGAGAACTAGTGAAAAATGGTGATGCTACTTTTTACGCGAAAGTAAGCGGAGACTCAATGATAAATGCGGGATTAAGCGATGGAGATTTGATTGTGATTGATCGTAGTTTAGATCCAGAGCACAATAAAATAGCAGTTTGTTTCATTGATGGCGATTTTACTGTAAAAAGAATAATTAAAAGGGGCTCTGACTTGTATTTAAAACCAGAAAATAAAAATTACAAAGCAATTAAAGTTGATGAGGAAAATAATTTAATTATTTGGGGGATTGTGACATATGTAATTAAATCTATGTAGAACTTACTCTCTGAGATTTTTGAAGAAAGAAACTAAATCTTGTTTAAAAACTATAAATAAAATAGAGAAAAATATTCCTAAAAAACCAGATGATAATACTATAAGAGAGCGTTTTGGTCCACTTTTCTCATTGGGAACAAAAACAGGTTGAATTATACTAAATACAGGGGTGTCTTTGCTAACTTGTAACTTGGCTTGCTCAACCTGATTAGCCAATTGCTGTAAAACGGAATTTGATATTGATAACTCACTTTCTAAACGGTCTAATTTATTTTGATATAAAGATCTAGAAATTCCAAAATTTTGGTCTTTAAAAAGTCCAATCTTATCCTGTAATGTAATATTTTCTTGTTTTTTAAGATTGTATTGATTATTAGAATATTTTAAAAATTCATTAGCAGATTGACTTTTATAACTGATAATTTTTTGTTGTAAAATATCTTGGGCGTTGAAAGCAACCTGAGCAGAAATATATGGATTATTGTCAGTGTAACTTAGTTTTATATATCCCTCTTTGGGAAATAGTTCAATTTTTAGGGCAGAATTTACTAGTTTGAAAAGTTTAAAATCTTCTTCATTTATGAAAAACATTTTATTCTGGGCATTGGTAAATGTTAAATCACCTTTTGTTTTCAGTTTTGAAAGGATTAAACTAGGTAAACCTAAAGTATACTTCTTTAAAGTACGGACTAGTGAGAATTTTCTGTTTTTTATTTGTAAATAATTTCTATAATTTATTGAATCATTTTCAAAGAATATTTTACTATCAAGCAAGTCAATTTTGAAAGGTATACTATTAATAATCTCAGGATATACATCTGGATTAATTTCTCCTTGATTACTTGATAAATTTATACCTGCCAAAGAAGCAAGACCACTTAAATTGTTGCTTGATTTTAGGTTTG
Organism: uncultured Bacteroidota bacterium; assembly: GCA_902598295.1. Taxonomy (GTDB): domain Bacteria; phylum Bacteroidota; class Bacteroidia; order Flavobacteriales; family Flavobacteriaceae; genus Eutrophosalina. The sequence continues at coordinate 31,543 of CACKBA010000005.1, read as the reverse complement.
AATTTAGTTGTGGGACAAAAGTAGTTTGTGATGTATAGAAGTTTTTAGAAAAAACCGCAATTACGAGTCCAACAAATAAAAATATCAAAGAAATTTTTATGAAAAGTTTTTTTTCATGCAATAAAATATTAACTAATTTTTTTAAGTCAAATTCATAATAATCTTCATTGCTTCTATTTTCCTTTTGATTATTTCTCATTATAACTTTGAGGTGATGTAAAGGGTTGTCAATGCTCCAGTAATCAAAGAAAAAATTCTAGCAAAATTATCGAAAAATTTCTGAGAATTATCATTTTCGTCTTTCTCAGGCTTACTATTAGCAACTATGGTATCACCAGGATAGACCTTTGGATTAGAGAACATATTTACTTTTTTACTAGAACCATTATTTCTTACAACTAATGTAGATTCAACTCTGTTCATTTTTTTTCCAGAAAGTCTAATATAATATTTTGCCCTCTTTTGTTCGTCACTAAAAGAACTAGGATTTAAAAAAGCTCCTTCTGTTTTTATTGGTTTGAGTTTAGATGCAATTACAATTCTATCGCCAGAAATTAGATTTAAAGATTTTTTGTTAGAAGCTTTAGTCAAATCATAGAAAAGTATTTTTTCGTCTCTAATTATGTATGAACTCTTAAGTTCAGCTAAATTAGTTAATCCCCCAGTTCTGCTAAGTGCTTCTTCAAAGGATAATGAGTCCTTGTTTAAGACTATTGGAGATGGGTTATTAATTTCACCTTCAATTTCTACTACTTGTAAATTAAACGCTCTAATTACGCTAGACACCGATACTACATCATTATGATTAAGTATAAATGGGTTAGAAGGTTTTGAAACCTTACCCAGCATATAATCCATATCTACTTCGTATTTAGAAACATTAGAATATGTTCCATTTTCTATATTTCTATCGTATGAATAAACCATTACAGATGATTTTAGAGCATCCTCGTTAAATCCGTCTGCATTAAGAATCGCATCTTCAACATACATTTCTTTTTCTAAATCAAATACATTTGAATTTTTGACAGATCCCAAAACATAAACTTTCTTGTCAACAACTTCAAAAACATTTCTAGTATATAAAACTATATTATCGTTTGGAATTAAAGTAATCTGATTCAATTCGTTTAAGTCTGTCAAACTAAAAACTAAAGTTTCATATAGTCCAGTTTTTTCATCAAATCTTTTCAAATCAACTCTAGATTTTAAAACTCTTTTTTGAAAATTCAATTCTTCAAATGATGTCGATTCAAAAATTAAATCAAAAAGGGTCATCCCCTCTTTCCAAAATGTTGTTTTTGGACTGGAAACAAAACCTGTAATAGTTATCTCTGATTTTCCTCTAACATCCTCTAAATTGTAAATTTTTATTTCATCTCTATCCTCAAGATTTACTTTGATATTTTCACTTAATATGTCAGCCAAAGAGTAGGATTTAAAATATTTTTTTCCAGATTCATCTGTTCTAATTATATCTAACTTTTTAAAGTATGTGTTTTCTTTTAAACCATTTGCTCCATTGATGATTAAATCTTTAAGATTTGAGAATTTTAAAATTGAAAATTTACCTTCAATATTAACATTTCCATTTATGGTAACTTCATTTAACTGTTCATCAAGTATTTTTCTGAACTCAACTACATCTCCGTCTTGTAATTTAAACTTTTCTGCTGTGTTCTTTGACAAATCAACTGTTGTTAAAAATCTATCAAATTTCTCGTTATCAAACCTTTTATCTATCGAATTAATTCTTGAAATATTGACATTATATGTGGAAGCAGTGGATGGTAGTCCACCAGAGAAATAAATAAGATTATCTAAAGTTTCATCTTTTTTTATTTCAAATATTGACTGGTTTTTAACTTCCCCAATTAGTTCAATGCTTGAAATTCGAGACCCTACAAAAATAATGTCATTATTTGAGAGCCTAACATCAGAATTTAACCTGTTGCCTGTGATATAGTCATAAAGGTCAACTGTACTTATTAGTTTATTATTTCTGAAAATTTTGATTTCTCTTAAAGTTCCAGATGTTTTTACTCCACCAGCTGCATAAAGTGCATTAAGAGTAGTAGCTAAACCATTAACAAGATGTGAACCTGGAGAATTAACTTCACCCAGAACAGTAACATTTACTGGTCTAATTTGAGTTAATGAAATATCCAAAAATGTTTCTTGGGGATAACTCAACAGACCAATATAAAACTTCCCTAAAAATAATTTTAACCTTGTTTTTAAGGTTTTAAATGTATTTCCTGCAGCTTGAAAAACACCTAAATTAGGAATGGAAATATTACCATTTAAATCAATTTTCAATACAGCCTCAAGAGAATTGTTACCAAAGACCATAATTTTTAATTCATCACCTGGTGCCAATATGTATCCCTCGTCAATATTACCAATCAAATATTCCTTGTTTTTGAAAGGGTTAGTTTCAAAAATTGAGTAACCAAAAAATTTATTTTCATTTTTGAATGTAATATTAGATGTTGTAACAGAATCAACATCTTGCAACTTGAAATCATTTTTAATTGAAATTTTATCAACTGTATTTTCAGATTGGTCTAACTTACTAGAGGTGGATTTTGCAGACTTGTTGTTGGAAAAATATTCATTTAAAAAAGTGTCAAAATCAATACCTCTCATTACAGCCATCTCTCTGGCAGCTTGCTCAGAAATACCGTTTTGTGCTAATTCATTTAGGACCTGTTGTTTTGTTGATATATTTCTATTATCTGCTTCCTTAAGTATTTCTTCTTGAGTTTGAGCGAAATTTAACTGAGTAAGGAGAACAAAAAGGACAAAAAAAAATTTATTCATTTTTAAATTTTGAGTTGCAAATATATTCATTTTATCCAATTTCTAGACTTATCCACTTCTAGCACCTTTAATTATGATATTTTTAAATACCCCAAAAAAATATTTTATATCTGTTTTTAGGGGATTTTTTTCATAAGAGATTAAATATTTTTTTTCGGATTCCAAAATCTGATTAAATGATTTTGGCATATCATAATAAAATGGCGGTATTAAACCGGGTTTGTGCTTAATTCTCATTTTTTTTAAATTTTCTGAATACAAACTAAAGTAATGGGGGCTAAGTGGTCTTACTCCAACAATTTTCATCTCCCCTCTCAATACATTAATGACCATAGGGATTTCATCAATCCATAACTTTCTAAAAATTTTTCCTTCTTTAGAAATTCTAAAGTCATTTTTTATTTTGCCTTTATCACTCAAATTATTTTGATCATAAATATATTCTTGAATAAACTCTGAGTAGGAGTGCATTGTTCTCAGTTTATATACCTTGAATATTTTCCCATTTTTACCAATTCTGTCAAGTTTAATTATTGGACCATAATTTAAATCAGTATTATTAGAACACTCTCTTTTTTTTATGAAGGTAAAATGTATATCATTATCATGTATTGTTTCTTCATGAAAAATGAATCCGTTATAATACAAACGCCCAAACATTTCAGCCTTCGATATTCTAATCAGTTTCCCCTTAGTAAAAAAAAAATATAAAGTTCTGAAAAATAATATTCTTGGAAAGAGTCTATTAATTATATAATCAAAAGCATACAAAAAGATATAGATAGGATAAATATATTTTTTTTTGAGATTAATTCTAAAGTTATCATTGGGGACAAACTTTCCTCTGAAAATACCGTTAATTTTTAATTTATAATTTACAGTTCTTAAAAATAAGTTCAAGTTCTTAATCTTATTAATATGTGTGTTGCACTGAATTGTGTCCTTCTTATTTTGGAAATTAAGTTCTAAAATGTTATTTATTTTAAAGTTTGTCATCAATTTTTTCAATTTGATTGCTGCCAATTAGAAGTTGTCTTTTACTTTCAGGGTAGTTAGTAAACAACCAAACTAAAAATTTTGTAAAATCAATTTTTTCTAAAATAAAATTTAAAGATTTTTTTTCCCACATAAATTTTGATTTTTTATTTTCAAAAATATTTATAATTGAAGAAATTAATTCATCTTCATTATCACATAACTCTAAAAGGGAAAATTCTTCAGAAAGAGATATAAAATTTCCAAGCTTTTTTGCTAAAGATGAATACAAAATAGAAGGCGTACCTAACATTGAGGCCTCAACCGCCATTGTTCCAGACTCACCAACATATAATGCGGCATGTTTCAATAAATTATGTGCTTGATCAACGGGTATTTTAATTTTAAACTTATTTAACTCATTTGGAAGTTCTCCCTCTGATGAAATTAACACCTTTGCATATTTTGAAAGAATTTCAACAATATTTTTTTTTGATTTTAAATTGAATCCCTCTTCATTAATATCATGAGTAGCGTTCCAATTAACAAATCTTAATACAACATAATTCTCCGAATCCTTTAATCCAATTTTTTTCTTGAAATTTTTATCTGGTTTAAAATACTTAGGATGTATACTTCCCAGTTCAAATAGAGTATTTATTTTAATATGATTCTTACCAAAATTTTTTTTAAAGAAAATTGGTGTTATAATTAAATCTGAAAATGGTGAATAGAACATATGACTTAACCAATCGTTTTCTGTATCATCCACTGTAATTACTGGTTTTTTTAAGAATAATGAGGCAATAGGAACATACGGTGAAGCAAAACTTAAATAAAAATCTGGTCTGAATTTAGTTGCTTCTTTTAATATTTTGAAAACAGCATATGGAAAATATAAAATTTTACTAAAAATATTATTTCCTCCCTTGCCTCTTGAAACATACTTTAAATCATAAGTTTTTAATAATTCATGGGTAACATCTTTGTTTCTAGCTATTATCAATATTTGATTATTATGCTTCTTTATTTTTTTAATAAAATTTCTAAAGTAATGAACATGTGCAGGATGTCCTATATCAACCAAGATTTTCATTATTCAGGATAGTTAATTAGTACCGCTTTTCTAGGTCCAAAAAAAACAAAAACACTACCTGCAGCATAGGAGTTAATACCTTCTATTTTTTCCATTTTTTCAAACTCTTTAAATGATGAACAACCACCACAAGGTATAATTGGAGTATGAGTATTTTTCAAAACGAAATTAATCATATCTAAATCATAACCCTTATAAGTTCCATCATTTGAAATTGATTGAACAAAAATTTCACCTGCACCTTGATCTTCAATAAATTTTAAATAATCAGTTAATGGGTAGCGGGACTTTGATTTCCCACAATTTGTGTATAAAACATATTTTCCAAAAAAATTTTTCTTCAAGTCAATAGCAACTATTACAGTTGATGATCCGAATTCCTTTACAATATTTCCAACTAGGTTGGGATTTTTAAAAGAAGCTGAATTAATTATAACCCTTTCTGCACCTAATTTTAGTATGCTTTCAACTTGTTTTAAATTATCAATTCCTCCACCTACTGCAAAGGGCATAAAAGCCTCATCACCAATGTTTTTTACAATATCAAGACTAATCGTTCGTTTTTGTGAAGTTGCTTCAATATCCAAAAAAATTAACTCATCTGCTTGGAAGTCATTAAATATTTTTACTGCATTTATTGGATCTCCTACATACTTAGAATTTTTTTTATCAAATTTTATTGTTTTAACCAGACCTTGGTCTTTAAGTAACAGAACTGGAGTTTTCCTTCTTCTAAACATCCAAGATAAAATTTGAAATTAATTTTTCACCTACATCATAGCTTTTCTCCGGATGGAATTGAACTCCATATATATTTTTTGAACTAAAACCTGAAATAAATTTTTTATTTGAATATGTAGTTTCAAATAAACCGTCTTTCAAATTAACTAATTCTACATGGTAAGAGTGAACAAAAAAAAATTCATTTCTAATTTTGCTTAAATCTTTTTTATCCAACAAATTATTGGATTTTAGAACGTGTACAGAATTCCAACCAACCTGAGGAATTCTCATTTTAACATTAAATTTTTTTGTATTCGCATTAATCCAACCAAGACCTTTTACCTCACCTTCCTCACTAAAATTTGTCATTATTTGCATGCCTAGGCAAATACCAAGAATTGGTTTATTCATTGAAACATGAGAATTTAAAGTAGGTATTAAATCTAAACTCTTTAAATTTTCCATTGCTGTTTTGAATTGACCTACACCCGGTAGGATGATTTTTTTTGATTTGAGAATTTCATCTTTAGAAGATGAAATTATAACCTCTTTGGTGTATTTTTTACATGATTTGTAAATTGATCGAAGGTTGCCAAGTCCATAATCAACAATAACTATCATATTTAAAGTTGGAGTTTTTCAAATATAATACTTAATTATTTCATTACACTTTTATATATACTATTTCGAAGCATCATAAATTAATTTAAGGTAAACTAGGTACATAAAAGCATAAGTAATACTATATCCAATAATTGAGATATCGGCTGAATCAAAGTAAACACCAACAAGAATTCCAATTGTAGTAAAAATGAGCAATCCAATCTGCCAGTACATATCATATTTTTGTTTATTCCTAATAAATAGAACATAAGAAAGTGGGCTAACAGAAAATTGAAAACAAAACATAATTAATAAATATTTAGCGTATAACCCAGATATTACCCAATCACTTCCAAAGAAAAAGGAAAATAAAACTGGTGATAAAAAATATAATATAATGGCAGGAACAAGTGATACAAAAAATAATAATTTGAAGGTTTCACCAAAAGATTTTCTACAATTTCCGTGGTTATTAAATTCTTCAGTGGCACGTTGTTTAAATACTTCCCTCGTTGTATTTGAAATCAATTTAATTGGTAGCCCTAAAACTCTTTGGGTTAGTGAAAAAAACCCAACTGTTGATGCACCAAAAAAAAGGTTTAATAAAATTATAGGGTTTTGACTTGTATAAGTGTTAATAAGTTCGGCAGGTAATAGAAAAGTTGGAAAATTTTTGTATTCTTTTAAAAGAACTTTAGCGTTGAGTACGCTTAAATCTGTTTTAGTTTTTTCAATTTTTATATATAAATAAAGGGTCTCAGAGAATTGTGCAACTAAATTACCAATTAAAAAAAATATGGGATTGGCAATATACAATCCTCCTGTTATGATAATGGTATTTAAAATTACAGATTTTAATACAGTTCCTTTTGTAATACGATTAAAGTTCTTTTTTCTTATTAACCATGCTCTGAAAACATAAAAAAAAGCATTTAAAACAACCATAATTGGTAAAAAATATAACCACGTATCAAAATTATCTTGATTTAAAAAATTTGAAATTTCAGTTGTGAAAGGTAAAATCATAATAAAACAAAAACCGCAGACTACGAGAACTAGAAAACATGTATAAAAAATTAAATTGTAAGCATCTATATTTCTTTTCGGTAAAATAATAGAATGTTCAAACTGTCCAGTAGATATAACACTAACAATATTAACTAAAGAGAGGAATAATGCAATTAATCCTAAATCTTCTGGTTTATATATTCTAGTAATTGCAAGTGATCCAAGTATAAGAATTAACTGAGCAACAAAAGCACCCGTAATCATGGTAAAAATATTTCTTAAATAATCACTAATTTTTATCATAAGATTCAATGGTTTTTATGAAAAATTTATTATTGTTAATTGAGGATAGTTTCATTGCATTTTTGTGACATTGGACCTTGTGAAACATAATTTGTTCTTTATTTGTATTTGCAATGATGTTAGCCAGCGATTTAGCACTCCAATCTTTAGATATTATACCAATTTTATATTTTTTTACATATTTAGACATTTCAATGTCAGGACCAATAACAACGGCTACTCTTGACTGAATAAGTTCAAAGAATTTATTAGGCAATGCATATTTTAGATTGAAATTAATAGGCTGAAAAAAACATAAACCTAAATCAAATTTATTTGAAAATTTAATTAAATTTTTCCTTTTTACAGGTTTCTCAAATTTTATGTTTAGACCCTTCGCTTTTTTCTTTAATTTTTTATACAGAAGTTTTTCATAAGTCCCAGAGACAAGCATCAATGTTAACTCATATATATCATTATCTAAATATCTCATCATATCGATAAACAAGTCAATACGTCTTGATTTAGATAGTAGACCATGATAGATTATTTTTATTTTGGTTTCTGAAACAATTTTGGGTTTTAGAGATTTAAAATAATTCGCTGCGTTGGTTAATAAAATTGATTTTGTATTAAATTCACTGCTATACTTATCCACAATGCCTGGTGAAACAGATACTAGTTTATCAATCTTGGGAAGGTAACTTTTACACAACCAAATAAAATGTTTTTTTAAAAAAAAACGCCATAAAAAATCATCATCAAAATTATTTGGTGAATATTCGTGTGCATCTAAAATAACAGGACTTCCTTTGGCTATTCTTAGAGCTAGAGGAAGAGTTTTTATTTCATGTGCAATAACTAAATCAAAATTATTTTTATCAATTAATTTTAGAAGGTTTTTTTTGTATTTGTCCCAGTAATACCATTTGTTAAAACCCATTTTTAGTACAAATATTCTAATCATATTTATAATAAAACTGTGTTTTTTAAGTGGAAAAAAAGATTTTTCCAAACCAGAATTTGATTTACCTACTGTATATACACTATACAGCTTATTTAGACAATTAATTTGTCTGTATGGTCTTGGATCCATTTTAAGATCAGTATAAGCTATGATTAATATTTTCATTTAAATTTTTTTATACACTAAACTCAAAAAAAGAAATGAAATCCAAAGAGGATGGGAAGTTAGAGTCGATGCAGTATAAATTATGATTAATGTGATTAGTATTATTGGTGCAAATTTAAAATTCAATTGATTTTGCATTTTTTTCAAAAATATATGGTGCATATAAAAATATAGAATGAAGCCTACAATCCCATACACTGCAAGTAAATCTGATAATCCATTAACTCTAATCAACTTTACAAAGTCGCTCTGAGTTCTATTTTCTCTAGTGAACCCATATCCAAAAAAAGGACGATTTTTTAAATCATTTATATCAACAATAAATGATCCCGTTCGACCAAGCGAGTATACATCATCTTTGTAGTCTTTCTTTTCATACAATAAATTTTCATATTCTTTAGTCAATGATAACTCATAAACTATTTTGTCATACAAGAAGTCTGTATTAAAAAAAATGATTGAAGAAAACAAAATAAATATTGGGAAAAAAATTAAGGAGGTTTTTAAATTTTTATTTAAAAAATAAAAAATTAAAAGGGAAAAAAGAGCAATAAAACCAGTAGTTGAAAAGGTAGTAATTAAAGCGATTAACATAATTAACATTTTTTTATTGAATACTTTAAAACTTCCTATTACTAATTGAAAGAAAATAGAAATAATTAAAAAATTTGCAAACCCTTTTGGCTCCCACATAAATCCACTATTTCTAAACTCTGCTGAAGAATTTACAGTAAATAGAATATTATTAGCAAAAGACTCATTCCTAAAGGTTAAAAAATCAAAACTATTCTGCAAAAAACCTACAAACTTGAATGTGAAATCATAATTTATAATTTGAAAGGAAAAAAATGTTAAAGATATAATTGCTCCATAATATCCAATTTTTACTATGTTTTTAAAAAAATCGAGACCTATATTTTTGATTGATAAATATGCATACAAAAACTTTAGATACATATATCCTGATAAAAAAATATCAAATTTTAACAATGAAAAAAAAAGAAAAATGTTTACTAAAAAAAATAATAAGGAGAAATTAACAAATAATTTATCAATATTCTTTTTATTCTTGATAAATAAATACAAAGCAAATAAAAGGGAAAGAATTAAGGTGATCGGGGAAAATGCAATTACAGATGATTGTGTACTGTTGTATACTAATAATATGGTTAAAACTAAACTTTCGCTTACGCGGAATTTCATCAAGAATTATTTACATTTTATTCAATGACTTTTTTATGTATGTAAACCATTTACTATTTTTTCTTAAAAAATTATAAAGCTTGTGATAGGACTTATAATCGTAATAGAATTTAGGTTTCATATTCATAACTTCATCATATTTGTTTTGAGTTAAATCAAGTTTTTTAATAAAATACTCTCTGTCTAGGTCCAAATCATTTAAGTCATAGAGTGGTTTATTGAATTCTTTTATAGCATTTTTTCGTGTTAGTTGTCCTGATGAAATTAGGCTTGACAGGTGTGCTTTTCTCTTATCAAAACCAAATTTTTTAGGTAAGTAATGGTTTTGAAAAAATTTAGTAAATCTTGATTCATGATGCTTTTGACCATAGGAACGCCAACCATATTCCTTCATGAGTAACGACTGAGCATCATTTTTATTATATTCAATGTAATCAAGTGGTCTGAATGTCTTGATTGACTTTATTAAAGGATAATAAAAAAACCTCTTGTAAAGTGTAAAAACTGGGTAATCTTTTAGTTTTTTCAAACCAAATTTTTTGTGTACATCAATTAGGTGAATGGAATCGTTTGAATCGTACCCATAAGAGTTTGGAAGTATTGACTCTGTTGTCATATTTCCACCACTTAAAATATAATTTATTTTATTTTTATTTGCCTCATTGTACATACATGCAGTAAAGGCGTGGTCTTGTGGAATATCTAGGTTTGCAACAGAGGAAAAGAAAAATGACCTCTGTAAATCCTTAATTACTTCCCAATCCAATACATATGTGTGGAGTGATAGATTAAGTTTTTTTGCAAGGTTTCTTATATTTTGAACAGCAATTTCAGAATTCCAACCAGTATCAACGTGAAGAAGTAAAACTTTTAATCCTAAAATTTTAGTTGCATAGTGGGCTAAAAAAGAACTATCAATACCACCACTAATACCAAGTATACAATCATATTCTTTATTTTTTCTTTTTTCTTTTATTTTCTTAACAGAATCCATTAGAATTTCTTGTGGATCTTTTGTATACCACTCTTTTTTAAAGTCCTGATACAAGTAATAATGATTACTTACTCCATCTTTATCAAATTGTATATCAATGTCTGATGTGTCCATTATAGTCTTAGAACAAACTCTGTATGGTTGCTTGTGTAAAAGTGTTGTGTAAGGATGGTTTATGACATTTAAATCTTTAAATGGTATTTTCATTATTTTAATATTATAGATTTCTTGAAAAAGGATGGACTGATAGTTTGTTTTTTGCAAAAGGGTGATAATCACCCTTTAAACCAACAGTTTTTTTCGATCTAATCTCATGAACAATATCAATTGCCTTACGAGCATCTTCTAAACCATATCCATTAGATTTCAAAATATTTTTGTAAACTTCTGTATGTAAATCATTAAATCCATTACTAAACTCCAATTCTTTTGATTCAATTGATATTGACCTGTAAGTAGTTTGATTTTTCTGCTTAATTTCGGCAGGAAGTAAATCAGAATTTATTGATAAAAACCATCTTACTCTAGCTTTTTTAAAATCTAAAAATCCAGCTGCTCTGTCATGGGTATGTATATGAACTGTATTATTTTTTACATCTCCAAAAATCCATGAAAGCATATCAAAAAAATGTACACCTATATTAGTTGCTATACCACCAGACTTACTGGAATCTCCTTTCCATGATGTATAATACCATTTGCCCCTTGATGTGATATATGTTAAATCAATATCAAATATTTTTTCGGGTGGTGAGTTATCAACCATTTTTTTAAGTTTTTGTATACTATCGTGGTGTCTTAATTGTAAGACAGTCCAAATTTTTTTTCCAGATTTGGATTCAACTTTTTGTAAAGAATCCAGATTCCATGGATTCAAAACCAATGGCTTTTCACAAATAGCATCAGCCTCTCGCCTCAAAGCCATTCTAATGTGAGAATCATGCATGAAATTAGGTGTACATACCGTCATATAATCAACAGACATATTTTGTTCATATTTTAACTTTTCGATGTGCCTGTCAAATCTTTCAGGCTCAGTGAAAAAATCACATTTTGGAAAAAAAGAGTCTATTACCCCCACATTATCACAAGGATCTAAGGCAGCTAACAAATTATTATTAGTATCCTTTATTGCTTTTAAATGCCTAGGCGCTATATATCCTGCAACACCAATTATTGTAAAATTTTTCATCTTCATACTATTTTTACTACCATATTTTCAGTCAATGAGTACCTGTCACCACTTTCTGGACATGTTGCCATTCCATCAGAATTAAATATTAATTTATGACCATACTCACTAACCCACCCAATGTGCCTTGCTGGGTTTCCTACGACAAGTGAATAATTCAATACATCTTTAGTAACTACTGATCCAGCCCCAATTAGAGAATATTTTCCTATTTTATTTCCACAAATTATAGTTGCATTAGCTCCAATTGATGCGCCTTTATCAACAAGAGTTTCAACATATTTATCTCTCCGAATAATAGCACTTCTTGGGTTAATGATATTTGTAAATACCATTGAGGGTCCAAGAAAAACATCATCATTACATGTGACGCCAGTATAAATTGATACATTATTTTGAACTTTTACATTGTTACCTAAAGTTACATATGGTGAAACCACTACATTTTGACCAATATTACAATTTAGGCCTATTACAGAGTTTTGCATAATATGACTGAAATGCCAAATTTTGGTTCCTTTACCAATTTTTGAGGGGGTATCCACAATAGCACTTTCGTGAATAAAATAATCTTGGGCATGTTCCACGTGCCAAATTTAATCACTTTATATTAAATAGGTAGAATATAATATTGAATTTAAAAACTATTGCTGTTTCTTAGAATTAAACTTATAAACCAACATTAAACCTCCTTTGTAAATTGCTACTTCTCCACTTTTATCAAAGTCTCTTGGGTTATCTTCATTAAAATCAGTTCTAATCAAACCCTCATAAGACCTATAAACTGATTGTGTTAAACCAGCGCCGACAAAAGCTTCAAGAGCAAAATTCTTACCAATTTTTTTTTTATATCCAAAGGTAATTCCATAAAATGCTGCTCTACCAGATTTATACGAATCATCATCGCTAGAGCTATAATTTTTATCTCTCCAATGATCGTAGATTATTGCAAAATTTGGTTTTTGCATGGTAAACATGCCATAACCAATATTTGGTCCATAAAAAAATCCGGTTAGATCTTCATTTTTATAAATTCTATATTCAATAAAATTTTGATTAACATGAAAGGGTGAGTTATTTAGTGGCTCAACTGAGTCCCAAAATGAACCAAGGAAATCAATTTGAAAACTTGACTTTTTATTGACTTTTATCTCAACACCAAAATTTGGTACTAAAAGGATTGATGTCAGCAAGTTAGTCTTAACTTCAACTTGACTATTTATAATTTGAAATACAAATAATGAGGAGAAAATTGTAATATTTCTGAAAATCTTTTTCAAGTTAGATTTTTCTTGTTTCAAATTAAACTGACTTAATAAATGATTGTACAGCCTCAATTACAACATCTTGTTTTGAATTTTCAATTTCAGAGTGGATTGGTAAAGAAAATACATTATTGCACAAATTTTCAATGTTAGCAATTTTAAAATTTGGGTCTACATACTTTGAAAAAGCCTCTTGCTTATACAAAGGAACTGGATAATAAATCATGGCAGGAATTCCTCTATTACTTAAATACTTCAATATATCATCTCTGTTAATTGATTCAGATTTTAATGTATACTGATGGAAAACATGTGTTGATTTTTTCGATCTATTTGGAATGGTTATTTGTTCTAAATCTCTAAATGCCTCGTCATATTTATTTGCCATTTTTAATCGATTTTGATTGTATTCATCTAAATACTTTAATTTAACATTTAAAATTGCTGCTTGCAGAGAATCTAACCTAGAATTACACCCTGTTACCTTGTGGTAATATCTCTTTTCTTGACCATGATTCGCAATCATCTTTATTTTTGAAGCTAATTCTTCATCATTAGTAAAAATTGCACCACCGTCACCATAACATCCTAGATTCTTTGAAGGAAAAAATGAAGTTGTACCTATGTGCCCTATCGTACCAGTTTTTTTTGTTTCTCCATTTGTAAAAGTGTATTCTGCACCAACTGCTTGAGCATTATCCTCTATGACATATAAATCATGTTCTTGAGCAAGGGATAGTATATCTTCCATATCAGCAGACTGTCCAAATAAATGCACAGGTACTATGGCTTTTGTCTTTGAATTAATAAATGGTTTAATATTTTCTGCTTTAATATTAAAAGTTTTTTCATCAACATCTACCATCACCGGAACAAGACCAAGTAAAGCAACCACCTCAGCTGTAGCAACGTAAGTAAAAGATGGACAAATCACTTCATCACCTGGACTTAAATCACAAGACATCAAAGCAATCTGTAATGCATCTGTTCCATTTGCACACGGAATAACGTATTTACATTTTAAATATTTAGCAAGGTTTGATGCGAATTCGTGAACTTTTGGACCATTAATATATTTTGTTGAATTAATTGTATCTAATACTTCTTTATCTATCTCTTTTTTAATTTTTAAATACTGACTTTTCAAGTCAACCATTTGAATATTATTCATAAATAGTAAAGATTATTTATTCACTGACTGCTCTTCCCTTATCTTTTTCCCAATCTTTTTCTGGTCTTACAGTAAGATTTGTTTTCCAGCCTCCTAGAATTGAATTTAATTCTACTCCGTAAGATCTAGCAAAAATGATTAGCGCATTCACATCTTTAGGGAAACAAGTACCGCCATAACCCATTTTTCCGTCAGGACCAGGAACATCTAAATGACTATCACCAATTCTGTGGTCAGCAACAAAGCCGGCTAAAGCATCATCCCAGTTAGCACCAATTTTATCACAAACTAATTTAAATTCATTCATTATTGCCACCTTGGTAGCAAAAAAGGTGTTGTTCATGTATTTGATCATTTCAGCTGTAATTGAATCAGTTTCAATTATATTACGATTTGCAAACCTGTTTTCAAATACCTTCCTGACAGTTTTAGTCAAGTTTGGCGAACCTCCTAAAATTATTCTTGCCTGAGTAATTACATCAAGTTTTGCAGTCCTTTCGCTTAGAAATTCAGGTGAAAAAATAACATTAATTTCGGGGTAAGTTTGTTTAATTTTATTTGTTGTTCCAGGTAAGATAGTAGATTTTATAACATATATGCCCTTTCCTTTTGCATTCTTAAAGACATCCATGATATATGTCAAATCCTGGGAACCGTCCTTAAACATAGGTGTTGGAACACAAACAAAAATAATATCACAATTATGTACATCTTCAAGTTTAGCATTTGATCTAAGTGGATCAACATCATAAATCAAGATAGGATTAGTTGGTGAAAATGCAAAAGCCTGAGATTCCCCAACAAAACCGTTTCCAATAATTCCAATATTTTTTTTCATAATATTCTTAATTTAATAACTTATTAATTTTATTGACAATTTCATTTAATGAAAGTTTAATATTTGTATTGATCAGATTTAAATGGTCCCTTTTTGCAAACACCAATATATTCTGATTGTTCCTTAGTTAATTTTTCAATTTCAACCCCTAACTTTTCAAGATGCAAGTAAGCTACTTTTTCATCAAGGATTTTTGGTAAAACATAAACTCTATTTTCATAATTACTAGAATTTTTCCACAACTCAATTTGAGCCATAACTTGATTAGTAAATGATGTACTCATTACAAAACTAGGATGACCAGTTGCACATCCTAAATTTACCAACCTTCCTTCTGCAAGTACAATTATTTCTTTACCGTTAATATTGTATTTATCAACTTGGGGTTTTATTTCCTCTTTGGTTGGACCAAAGTGCAGATTCAACCATCTCATATCAATTTCGTTGTCGAAGTGTCCAATATTACATATGATTGCCTTATCCTTCATTTTTAGGAAGTGTCGATCAACTACAACATCTTTATTTCCAGTGGCAGTGACAACAATATCCATTTTATCAATAATGTTTGATAATTTTTTTACCTCAAAACCGTCCATAGCTGCTTGTAATGCACAAATTGGATCTATTTCAGTTACAGTAACTAGACATTTTGCGGAAGCAAAAGATGCTGCAGTACCTTTACCCACGTCACCATATCCACAAACTACGACTCTTTTTCCTGCTAACATTATATCGGTAGCCCTTCTTACGGCATCTACTGCAGATTCTCTACAACCAAATTTGTTATCAAATTTTGCTTTAGTAACTGAATCATTAACATTAATGGCTGGCAACGGAAGAGAGCTATTTTTCTCTCTTTCATATAATCTTAAAACACCTGTGGTTGTTTCCTCCGTTATACCTTTGATTCCCGGAATCAGTTCAGGGTATTTATCGAGAATCATATTTGTCAAGTCACCTCCATCGTCCAGTATCATATTTAATGGTTTTCTGTCATCACCAAAAAATATTGTCTGCTCAATGCACCAATCAAATTCTTCCTCTGACATTCCTTTCCACGCATAAACTGGAATTCCAGCTTTAGCCACAGCAGCTGCAGCGTGATCCTGTGTTGAGAAAATATTACATGAACTCCAAGTAACTTCTGCTCCTAATTCAACTAAAGTTTCAATTAAAACAGCTGTCTGTATTGTCATATGTAAACAACCAGCAATTCTTGCACCTTTCAATGGTTTTGAACTTGAAAACTCCTTTCTCAGGGACATTAGACCTGGCATTTCTGATTCTGCAAGCAAAATTTCTTTGCGTCCCCAATTGGCAAGAGAGATATCTTTAACCTTAAATTTTGGTTTTGGTGTTGTCTTAACCTTGCTTTTCATTTTTATAGTACTTTTTAAATTTTGTGGACAGCAAATCTACATAATCTAACTTTTCCCACGTAAATAATTCTACACTTATTTTTTTTGTGATATTTTTTTTCGTAATGAAGTTTTTGATTAAGGATTTCGAGTTTCTTCCCATATGACCGTAAGATGCTGATTCTGTATATATTGGTTGCTTAAGTTTTAATCTTTCAATTATAAAGTATGGTCTCAAATCAAAAATTTTATATATTTCTTGAGAAAGTTTTTCATCTGAAATGGTCAGATTAGAAGTATTAAGTGTATTTACATATAGACTTAATGGTTCAGATTTTCCAATTGCGTAACTAATCTGTATAAGACATTCTTTTGCAATATTTGCTGCAATAATATTTTTGGCGATATGTCTTGCTGCGTATGCGGCACTTCTATCTACCTTTGATGGATCCTTTCCTGAAAATGAACCTCCTCCATGTGCACCTTTACCTCCATAAGTGTCAACAATTATTTTTCTCCCAGTCAAACCAGTATCTCCGTTTGGACCACCAATTACAAATTTGCCAGTTGGATTTATAAAGTATTTAATTTCATTATCGTTTAAAATATTTTTATAATCAGGATATTTATTTAAAATTCTAGGTAAAACAATTTCTTTGATATCATGTTTTATTTTTTTTAGCATTTTTACCTCCAAATCAAATTCATCGTGCTGTGTTGATATAACAATTGATTTAATTTTTTTTGGAAAATTAGGCTTTTCATATTCAACTGTAACTTGACATTTTGAATCAGGTCTTAAATACTTAATTTCATTACATTCCTTTCTTAATAGTGCTAATTCTTTAAGAATTTTATGAGATAAATCTAATCCGATAGGAATGAAATTTTTTGTCTCATCAGTAGCGTATCCAAACATTATTCCTTGGTCACCTGCGCCCTGGTCCTCTGGACTAATTCTTTCTACCCCTCTTGATATATCTTCTGATTGTTCATTAATATATGTAAGTATTCCACAAGATTTGTAATCAAACATCAATTCACTTTTATCATAACCAATTATTTTAATTTGTTCTCTAACTACTTTCTGTATATCTACATAAGCAGAGGATTTTATTTCACCCGATACAATTACCTGTCCCGTAGTTACCATCACCTCACATGCAACCTTAGAATTTTCATCAATTGCTAGAAACGCATCCAAAATCGCATCACTAATTTGATCCGCAATTTTATCTGGATGACCTTCGCTAACAGATTCAGATGTAAAAAAATAATTCATTTTTGAGGTGCAAATATAGGTAATACCATGTAATTAAATAACTTAGCAGTTCATGAAAGGTATCATTTTAGCAGGTGGAAGTGGAACACGTTTATATCCACTCACCAAAGGTCAGTCAAAGCAACTTTTAGCCATTCACGATAAACCAATGATTTACTATCCATTGTCTATATTGATGCTTGCGGGTATAAAGGAAATCCTAATTATTTCAACACCAAGGGATTTACCAAACTTTCAAAGACTTCTTGGAACAGGGTCAAATATTGGAATTAAATTGCAATATGCCGAACAAGTTAAACCAAAGGGTATTGCAGAAGCATTTATTATTGGTGAAAAATTTATTGATAATAGTCCTGTGTGTTTGATACTTGGAGATAATATTTTTTATGGTAGCGGTTTTACAAAAATTCTTCAAAATAGTGTTTTAGAGTTGATCAAAAATAAGAAAGCTAAAGTCTTTGGATTTTATGTAAAAAACCCCTCTAGATATGGGGTCGTTGAATATATTAATGATAAAGTAATTTCTATTGAAGAAAAGCCTTTAAAACCCAAGAGTAATTACGCAGTTGTAGGATTGTATTTTTATCCTCCCAATGTTGTAGAAATTGCAAAAAAAATAAAACCAAGTCAAAGGGGGGAACTAGAAATAACAACTATAAATACAGAGTATCTTAAAAAAGAACAATTGAGGGTTGAGTTGCTAGATAAAAGTTTTACATGGTTGGATTCAGGAACTCATGAGTCTATGCTTGAGGCCTCTAATTTTATACACACGATTGAAAAAAGAACTGGCCTTAAAATTGCTTGTGTGGAAGAAATTGCATTTAAATTGGGTTATATTAACAGTGAGCAGTTCGAAGAATTAATTAAATCAATTGGTAAAAACCAATACGGAAATTATTTGGAAAGTATCTTAGATGGAATTTGAAAAATTTGATATTGGAGGTCCCGTTCTCTGTAAACCAAAAATCATAAAGGATGAAAGAGGTTTTTTTGCAGAAGTTTTCAGGAAAGATCTTCTCGAAGATTTCATAAATGAAAAATTTAATTTTTGTCAAAGCAATTTGTCAAAAAGTAAAAAAGGAGTTTTGAGAGGGCTTCATTTTCAAACTTATCCATTTGCTCAAACAAAAATAGTCAGTGTTTCAAAAGGTGAAATTTTAGATTTAATTATTGATATTAGAAAGGAATCCAAGACATATGGAAAGGGAATCCAAATTATTTTAAATGATATAAACCGTTATCACTTATTAGTTCCCAAAGGCTTTGCTCACGGTTTCTTGGTATTAAGTAATATTGCAGAAGTTCATTATCAAGTAGATAACTATTACAATAAGGAATTTGATCACGGAATAAATTCACTTGATCCAAAACTTAACTTTGACTTAAAATCTCACTGCGATAAAATTATAAGGAGCCAAAAGGATTCAATTCATCCAAATCTTGAGGATTCACCTAAATTTAGATTTTATCTATGATAACACTTGTTACTGGGTCAAACGGACAGTTAGGTAAAACAATTCAATCTATTGTAAAAAAGAACACTAAATTTATTTTTACTGATATAAATAGTTTAGATATAACAAAAAAAAAAGAAATTGAATTATTTATAAAAAAATACAATATAAAATGTATTGTCAATTGTGCTGCATATACTAACGTTGATAAAGCGGAAATCGAAAAAGAAAAAGCCGATGAATTAAATTGTAATGCTGTTAAAAATTTAGCCGAGATATCTGAAATTTACAAACTGAGATTAATTCATATATCAACAGACTACGTTTACAATGGAATTAATAAATCAGAAATTTCAGAGCACGAATATGTTAATCCACAAAATTACTACGGAGTCTCAAAACTGAATGGTGAAAAACATATAGAAAATTCAATTTCGGAATCAATTGTCATTAGAACATCATGGCTTTATTCATCATTTGGTAAAAATTTTGTTAAAACTATTTTAGAAAAGGCAAGAAGTGAAAATTTATTAAAAATTGTTGGAGATCAATATGGGTGTCCTACAAATGCTCATGATTTGGCCAATGCCATAATACAAATTATAAAATCTAAAGACAGAATTAATAAAGAATCTAAAATTTATAATTTTTCGAATCTTGGGTATACCACATGGTTTAATTTTGGAAAAATTATATTAGACTATGTTAGTGATAATTACAATTTAGAAGAAATTAAAACAAATGAAATTAGTCAATTGTCTAAAAGACCTAAATTTGCAGTTACTAGTAAAGCAAAAATAATATCAGTATTTAATTTAGAAATACCGCATTGGAAGGATTCACTAAAGAAATTTCTAAAAAAAATATAATGAAGAAAATTTTAATAACAGGTGGGGCTGGATTCATTGGAGCGCACGTAGTTAAACACTTCGTGAAAAAATATACAAATGATCAAATAATCAACCTTGATTGTTTAACCTATGCTGCTGAACCAAAAAACCTTACCGATGTTGAATCTTGCGAAAATTATAAATTTTTAAAAATCAACATCAATAATGCTGAAAATATTGATGATGTTTTCAAAGACCACAGTATAACACATGTAATCCATTTGGCTGCTGAATCACATGTTGACAGATCAATCGAAAACTCTATTGATTTTGCATTAACAAATGTAATTGGTACTGTTAATTTGTTAAATGCAGCTAAAAATAATTGGAGTGAAGACAGAGACCATCTGTTTTATCACATTTCAACTGACGAAGTATATGGATCTTTAGGCTTAAAGGGTTCTTTTAAAGAAAGTACAAAGTATGACCCTAAGTCTCCTTATTCAGCATCAAAAGCATCCTCAGATCACTTTGTAAGATCTTATTTTAGTACTCATAATCTACCAGTAGTTATTTCTAATTGTTCCAATAACTATGGTCCATTTCAAAATCAAGAAAAATTCATACCTAAAGTAATTTCTTCATTAAAGAAAAAAGAACCAATACCTATTTACGGACAAGGAAAAAATATTAGAGATTGGTTACATGTAAAAGATCATGTTTCTGCAATTGAAAAAATTTTTAATGAAGGAGAAGTTGGTGAAACCTACAATATAGGAGGAGGATATGAAATATCAAATTTACAGTTAGTTATTAAAATAATTAAAGTATACAGTGAGTTATATCCTAGTGGTTACGATTATAATCAACTAATATCGTTTGTAGATGACAGAAAGGGACATGATTTTAGGTATTCTATTGATTCTAGTAAAATTCAATCAATGCTTGGTTGGTCATCAAAAATTAAGTTTGAAGATGGAATAAAAAAGACTATAAAATGGTATGTGGAAGAAAATTAATGAAAGTTAATTTGTACTTCGGGTGGGAATCGAACCCACACTCTGTTGCCAGAACTGGATTTTGAATCCAGCGCGTCTACCAATTCCGCCACCGAAGCAAGGGTTTCCAAATTTATAAAAAGTTTTAATTTCTAGGGCTTTATATCAAATAATTATTAAATTTGAGCCCCAAAAAATGGCAGGTCAAAGTCCAATAGTAAAAATCTTCGCTTGCACTCAAAGTAGCGAATTAGCTTCCAAAATTGCAAAACATTATGGGTTAAATTTGGGTAATGTTAACTTTTCTCACTACAGCGACGGAGAATATCAACCATCCTTTGAAGAATCTGTAAGGGGAGCTAGGCTATTTATTATTGGTTCTACTCATCCAAGCACTGATAATTTAATGGAAATGTTACTTATGATAGATGCGGCAAAAAGATCGTCAGCAAGACATATTACTGCCGTTATGCCATATTTCGGATGGGCCAGACAAGATAGAAAAGATAAACCTAGGGTCCCTATCGGAGCAAAATTGGTTGCGAATTTACTCATAGCGGCCGGTGCAACCCGGATAATTACTATGGATTTGCACGCTGATCAAATTCAAGGTTTTTTTGAAAAACCAGTTGATCATTTATATGCTTCCACAATATTTATCCCTTACATTGATTCTTTGAAATTGGAGGAACTTACTATTGCATCACCTGATATGGGGGGTTCAAAAAGAGCTTATGCCTACTCCAGGTTTTTGGAAAGCAATGTTGTTGTATGTTATAAGCAAAGAAAAAAAGCGAATATCATATCTCACATGGAATTAATCGGTGATGTAACTGGTAAAAATGTTATAATTGTTGATGATATGGTTGATACAGCAGGGACACTGACAAAAGCTGCAGACTTGATGGTTAATAGAGGGGCTAAATCTGTACGAGCCGTTGCAACTCATGCGCTCCTGTCAGGAGATGCTTATGAAAAAATAGATAAATCTAAACTCAAAGAATTAATTATAACTGACTCGATTCCTCAAAAAAAGAAGTCAAAAAAAATTAAAGTATTGACATGTTCTAAACTATTTGCTGATGTTATGCAAAATGTCAATAGTAATCAATCAATAAACTCATTTTTTATAAAATAAACTACAATGAAATCAATAACAATAAATGGATCTAAAAGAGAAAACGTTGGGAAGTCATCGACTAAAGCTCTACGTAATGCTGGAAAGGTTCCTTGCGTTGTATACGGAGGAGATAAACCTATTCACTTTTCAGCAGATGAATTAAGTTTTTCCAAACTAGTGTATACACCTGATGCGCATACAGTAGTTATTGAACTTGAGAACGAAAGTAAAATTAATGCGGTAATACAAGATATTCAATTTCACCCCGTGAGTGAAAAAATTCTTCACATTGACTTTTTGGAAGTGTTTGATGATAAAGAAGTTAAAATGATTATCCCTGTAAAGTTTGAAGGTAATTCTCCAGGTGTTCGATTACAGGGTGGTATCTTATCCAAAAACAAAAGAAAACTTTTTGTAAAAGCGCTACCAAAAAATTTACCTGATTTTATAAAAGCTGATATATCAACTTTGAATCTAAATGACAAAATTACAATTGAAGATTTAAAAGATGAGAATTATTCTTTCATTCATCCGGATAATATGGTTGTTTGTCAAGTCAAGATGTCTAGAGCATCCATGTCACTCGAAACTGAGACTGAGGAAGAAGAAGGTGAGGAAGGAGAGGAAGGTTCCACAGAATCTGAATCCAAAACTGATGTATCAACTGAGTCGGGTGAAACCAAAGAGGAGAAAAAAGAAGATTCTTAATCTTTCATTTATTTTCTTTTGACTTAAGCTTTTATATTTTTGTTTAGGTGAAGAATTTATTTAAATTTTTTTTTAATCAAAAAAAAGAATTTGATATGGGTAAGTTTCTTGTTGTAGGACTTGGAAATCCAGAAAACGAATACACTGGAACTAGACATAATATAGGATTTGAGATTGTTAATCACTTATGTAAATCTAGAAATATAGTCCTGTCTGAGGACCGTTATGGTTTTACTGGAAAATTTAAATATACAGGTAAATCTATACACATCCTCAAACCAAATACCTACATGAACTTAAGTGGTAATCCAATTAGATACTGGTTGAATAAATTAAAAATTAAACCCTCCAATCTAATTGTGATAGTTGATGATTTAAATTTAGATTTTGGAAAATCAAGGATTAGACCATCTGGAAAAGATGGTGGGCATAATGGATTGAAAAGCATAATTGAAAAAATAAATACTGAAAATTTTATTAGACTTCGGTTTGGTATAGGTAATAATTTTAAGACTGGTAAACAAACTGATTATGTTCTTGGAAAATGGTCCTCTGTTGAAAAAAATAGTTTAGAGCATCTGATAGATACTAATAGTGAAATGATTCTTCATATTATAAAGCACGGTGTTGAAAATACGATGAATAAATACAACTAATTGATTACAACAAAAAATATAGAAAATTCAAACTCAAACATTCCTGCAATATTAACTATAGGAACTTTTGATGGGGTTCATCTGGGACATAAAAAAATCATTAAAAAATTGGTTGAATCGGCAAAAAGAAAAAAACTAAGATCTTGTATTTTAACTTTCTTTCCCCATCCCAGGAATTTTTTATCAAAATCTGATGACTTAAAAATGATTAATACAATAGATGAGAAGAAGGAAATATTGAATCAATTAGGTGTTGATGAATTGATTATTCAAGAATTTAATGATGAATTTTCCAACCTAGGTGCAGATGAATTTATGAGGCATTTATTAAAATCTTGTAAAATAAAAGAAATCGTAGTTGGATTTAACCACAAATTTGGAAAAGACAGGGAAGCTGGTATTGATGAATTAAAGGTTTATGGAAATAGATACAACTTTGATGTTTGCGAAATTGATGCATTTGATATTAATCAGATTAATATCAGTTCTACAAAAATTCGTAATGCCATTAGGGATGGTCAAGTGGATCTTTGCAATCAATATCTTGGTTACAATTTTTCAATTTATGGCAATATAGTTGAAGGAAAATCTAGAGGAAAAAAGATTGGGTTTCCGACAGCAAATATTAAAGTTGAGGAAAATTACAAAATCATCCCAAAAAATGGAGTATATTTTGTGAGTTGCAAGATTAGAAATATTCAAAAATTTGGAATGATGAATATAGGGTTCAACCCAACCTTTGGCAATAAAAAATTAACCATTGAAGTCAATATTTTTGATTTTGAACAGGATGTATATGGTGAAAATGTTAGAATAGAATTTATCAAATTTATTAGAAATGAAATCAAGTTTCAGAACATTGATGAACTCATTAAGCAAATAAAAATTGATAGAGAAACTTGTAAAAGTTACATGAATTCAACATATAATAACTAGTTTTATAATATGCTTATTGTATCTGACTTAATTAATAATGGGATAGAAATTATTGAGAGTTTAAAAAAAAGAAATAAAGATTTTTCTAAAGAAATTCATTTAATTATTGATCTTGATAAAAAAAGAAGAAGTACTCAATCTAAACTTGATGAATTGCTTTCCCAACAAAACAAACTTTCAAAAAAAATTGGTGAATATTTTCAGTCGGGAGACCATGCTTCTGGAAATCAATTAAAAAAAGAAGTCGAAGCGTTAAAGCCTGACCAAAAAAAATTAGAGGAAGATTTAAATAAAATAAAAGTAGACTTATTTGAGAATTTAAATAATGTTCCAAACGTTCCACACGAACTAGTTCGAAAAGGTAAAAATGAAGAAGACAACGAGATTATCTATCAATCGGATGACATTGACAAACTATCACCCAAAGCAAAGCCACATTGGGAATTAGCTTCTGATTATAATCTGATTAGTTTTGAACTTGGAAATAAAATTTCCGGATCAGGATTTCCTGCATATATAGACAAAGGTGCTAAACTGGAAAGATCACTCATAAACTTTTTTCTAGATTATAACATTAAAGGTGGTTATACAGAGGTTCAACCCCCAATATTAATTAACGAGAGTTCGGGTCATGGCACTGGTCAATTGCCAGACAAAGAGGGTCAAATGTATAAAATTGAAAATGAAAACCTTTACTTAATACCTACTGCTGAAGTTCCAATAACAAATTTTTATAGAAACAAAACAATCAGTAAAAATAGTCTTCCAATAATGCTTACAGGTTACACACCTTGTTTTAGGAGAGAAGCAGGAAGTTATGGTTCTGATGTGAGGGGATTGAACAGGTTGCATCAGTTCGATAAAGTTGAAATTGTTAGAATTGAAGAGCCAAGTAAATCTTATGAGGTTCTAGATGAAATGGTTGAGCATGTGAAAAATCTTCTCCTCGAACTTGAACTTCCGTTCAGGATTGTACGCCTTTGTGGTGGAGATTTAGGTTTTACCTCTGCTTTAACATATGATTTTGAAGTCTATTCAATGGGGCAAAATAAGTGGCTTGAAGTAAGCTCTGTATCAAATTTTGAAAGTTTCCAATCAAATAGATTAAATCTTAAAATTGACCATGGGGATAAGAAAAAAAATTATGCACATACACTTAATGGAAGCTCTCTAGCACTTCCAAGGATTGTTGCATGTATTTTAGAAAATTTTCAAGAAAAAGATCATATAAATATTCCTGAAAAACTTCATAAATACACTGGTTTTAAACAAATAAAGTAATCTTTTGATTCGATTTAAGCCAAAAAAAAAGTTCGGACAAAATTTTTTAAATGATGAAAATCTTTGTTCTAAGATTGCATCATATGTTAACCCCACGAATTGTAAATCTTTAATTGAAGTTGGTCCGGGTCTAGGTTTCCTTACAAGGAAACTTTTAGATATAAGTATTAAGGAGAAGAAGTTTGTTGAAATAGATAAAGATTGCATTGATTATTTACAAAAATCAATACCTGAAATAAGTAGTAAAATTATAAATGATGATTTTCTCAAAATTAATTTAAAAAGTTTTGAAGCACCTTTATTAATCGTTGGAAACTTTCCATATAATATCTCAAATCAAATATTATTTAAAATTTATGAAAATAGAGACATCGTACAATCTATGGTTGGTATGTTTCAATATGAAGTTGCAGAGAGAATTTGTAGTGGTGCTGGTTCAAAAAAATACGGAATTCTATCCGTACTTATTCAGGCTTATTATGATGTGGAAATGAAAATCAAAATTAAACCTGACAGTTTTTATCCTAGTCCAAAAGTTGATTCTGCTGTAATAAAGATTGTTAAAAATTGTGAACAATTGGACTGTGATGAAAAACTATTTAAAAAGATCGTAAAAACTACTTTTAATCTCAGAAGAAAAAAAATAAGAAATAGTTTAAAGACATTAAATTATTCACAGATTAAATTTGATAGTCCTATCTTTGACAAAAGACCTGAAGAGTTGGGGGTTTTAGATTTTATTAATTTAACTAATTTGTTGAATAATGAAAACATTTGAACTATCAAAAGAACTAATTGATAATATCTCAGATTTAATTCTTAACAAGAATAACAAGGAAATTAAGAAAATTGTTAGAAACCTCCACTACGCAGATTTAGCAGAATTGGTCAATGAGTTAAAATTTGATGAAAGCCTTTATTTGCTCAAATTAATTGATAGTGATAAAACTTCCGATGTACTTACTGAACTTGATGATGATTTAAGAGAAAGGGTTTTAAAAGAATTTTCCGAAAAAGAAATTGCCGGAGAAATTAAGGAATTAGATAGTGATGATGCTGTTGATATTCTTTCTGAACTTTCTGAGGAAAAGAAAGAAAAGGTTATCTCTTTAATCAAGGATGAGAACATAACGGAAAACATTCGAGAACTTCTAAGTTATGATGAAGACACTGCTGGAGGATTAATGGCTAAAGAACTTATAAGTGTAAATGAAAATTGGAGCGTACTAAAATGTTTAAGAGAAATTAGAAAACAAGCAAAAGATATTACAAGAGTTCACTCTATTTACGTTTTAAATAAAAAAGAAGAACTCATTGGAAGGCTATCATTAAAGGATTTGATTATGTCTCCATCAAAAAAGAAAATTAAGCAAATCTACATACCTAAGGTTGATTATGTAAATGTAAATGACAGTGCTGAGGACGTTGCTAAATTGATGAGAAAATATGATCTAGAGGCAATTCCCGTCACCAATGATGATAGACAATTACTGGGAAGAATTACAATAGATGATATAGTTGATTTTATCAAAGATGAGGCTGAGGAAGATTATTTATTGGCTGCTGGAGTATCTAACGATGTTGAAGCTGATGATTCAATATTCGAACTATCAAAAGCAAGACTACCTTGGCTAATTTTAGGACTTTTCGGTGGACTTGGCAGCGTATTTATACTAGAAAGTTTTGAAGAGATTATGGCTTCTGAATCACTAAGAGCATTATTTTTCTATACACCATTAATTGCTGCAATGGCTGGTAATGTTGGTGTACAATCTTCAGCCATTGTTGTTCAAGGATTAGCAAATGACCTTATCAAAGGGAGTGTTTTAAAAAGATTGGTAAAGGAAGTAAGTTTGACCGTTTTAAATGGAATTATATTGAGTTTGTTAATTATTGGTTTTGGACAAATTGTAAATCAACCAATCGAAATGAGCCTAACAATCAGTGTGTCTATGATTTTTGTAATTATCGTTGCTGCTCTTATTGGAACAGCAGTGCCAATTATACTTGATAAATTAGATATAGACCCTGCAATTGCTACTGGACCATTCATCACTACAGGAAATGATGTTATTGGTATTTTGCTCTTTTTCTACACAGCTAAAATAATCTTAGGTTTTTAAGACAATGAAAATTATTCATCTAGATAGTAATCATGATGTGATTTATGAAGAGCTATCTGCGCTAGGGATTGAAAATCATGTTGATTTGAAATCTACCAAAAGTGAAATAGAAAATATAATAAGTAATTATGATGGTGTTGTTATAAGAAGCAGAATCACAATTGATAAAGGTTTCATTGAAAAAGCCATTAATTTAAAATTCATTGCAAGAGTGGGGTCTGGAACTGAAAATATTGATTGTGAATATTTAAAGGAAAAGAAAATTGAGTTAATATCATCAGGGGAGGGTAATTCAAATGCTGTTGGGGAACACGCACTAGGATTGCTTCTCAGTTTATCTAAAAAAATTACAAAATCCAACATCGAGATGAAAAATGGGATAAGAAAAAGAGAAGAAAATAGAGGTTTTGAAATTGAAGGAAAAACAATAGGCCTGATTGGCTATGGAAAAACAGGTAAGAGCTTTGCCAAGAAACTTTCAGGGTTTAATTGCAATATTATATTCTGTGATATAAAAACAAATTTAGGAGATAATTATGCAAGGGAAGTCAAAATAAATGAGCTAAAAGAAACTTCAGATATTATCAGTCTTCATACAAATTTGAACCAATCCAGCCGTCATATTATTGATAAACAATTTATTGACGATTGTAAGAAGTCATTTTATCTTATTAATACAGCGAGAGGAGAATGCATTAGTAATCACGATTTAATTTATGGACTAGAAAGTGATAAAATTATTGGTGCAGGGTTAGATGTTTTGGAAAATGAAAATAAAGATTTTGAAGGGATTGCAGTTGATCAAAACCTAGATAAGTTAAAAAAATTTGAAAATGTTATTTTAACTCCCCACATTGCTGGATGGTCCAAAGAGAGTAAAGTTAAGCTTGCTCAAATTACGGTTAATAAAATCAAAGAGTTTTTAGATTTATAACCTTTATTAAGTTTAGAGTATGAAATTAATTCTTAAAAATTAATTTGACTGTCTTTTCTGACCTTTGTTCAAGCAACAATTTCTTCCCTGCACTTACAACTTTAATAGCTTGTTCATCAAAGTGTCTAATTGTGTAAAGTGAAATATTCTTATATACCTCTATTTTAAATTTCCCCTCAAGACTTTTAATCAAATTATCAATTTGATTATACTTATCAAACAAGCAAATAGAAAAACTAATGGCAGAATTTTGGATGATATCGACTTTCATTTTAAACTCATCAATTTTTTTAAATATATGACTAAGATTTTTATCAATCGCAAAGGAAAAATCAAGAGAAAAAATCTTTATAAAAATCATATTATTTTTAAAAATATAGCAAGGTACTTTAGGGCTTAAACTAAGGTTTTTATTTATTTCAGTACCTTTTTGATTGGGCTTTTCAAAAGATTTAACATGGAGTGGAATTTCTTTCTTTTGCACAGGTTGTAATGTTTTGGGGTGAATTACTGATGCGCCATAAAAAGCAAGTTCTATGGCTTCAGAGTAAGATATGCTTTTAATCAACTTCGTGTTCTTAAAGTATTTTGGGTCACCATTAAGTAAGCCCTCAACATCCTTCCATATTGTTAGTGAATCTGCATTGATCGCGTAAGCAAAAACAGCCGCACTGTAGTCTGATCCCTCTCTTCCCAATGTAACATTAAAATTATTCTTATCACTAGCTATAAATCCTTGGGTCAAGTTTAGCTGATTTATCTTTACATGATTTCTTATATTTTCATTTGTTTTATCCCAGATTATGTTTCCTTCCCTGTATTTGGAATCTGTTTTTATACAATTCCTGGCATCTATAAAATTTGGATTTAATTTTTGCTCAGAAAAGTAAGTGTTTATAATAAAAGTTGAAATAAGCTCACCATGTGAGACAACTTGATCATAGACAAAAGAATGATTTGGAGATTTATTGTTTTTTAAAAATGAAACTATTTTTGTGATTAATTTTCTTAATCCAGAAAAAACTTCATGATTTTTTGGAAACAGATCCAAACAAATTTTTTCATGAAAGGTAAATATTTCATCCACCTTATGTAAGTGTTCCTGATTGTTTTCCAGATACATTTTTACCACCTCCTCCAGTGCATTCGTTGTTTTATCCATTGCAGATACTACAACAATCAAGTCATTTATATTGTGTGAACTTATGATATTTAGAATATTTCTGATACTTTCTGAGTTTTTTACAGAAGCCCCACCAAACTTAAATACTTTCATTTTCAATAAATTTCTTAATAGAATTTTTGTTCATAACGGTAACCCTCCAGTCATTCAAAATTTCTCCTCCATTTCGTTTGTAGAACTTTATTGCATTTGCATTCCAATCCAGTACAACCCATTGAACTCTTTTTACTTTCTTATTATGAGCATACCTTATAAACTCTGAGAATAAAGCATATCCAATACCCTTGCCTCTAAATTTTTCTGTTACAATCAAGTCCTCCAAATGTAATACATTTCCTTTCCAAGTTGAATATCTTGGATAGAACAAAGCCATTCCAACAACTTTTGATTCAACTTCAGCTACTAAACATCTAAAGTTCTTTTCTTTTCCAAAACCATCTTTGACTAATTCCTCTGTACTAATCTCAACCTCGTCAGGTTCTTTTTCAAATAATGCAAGCTCTTTGATTAGATTCAAAACATCATGCATATCGTCTTGATTTGCTTTTCTAATTATAAAGTTCATATTTAATTACAAAACTAATTGAATCCTAATAAAAACATAATTTTAAGAATACTTCAATATAATAAACAGATTTTGTTACATATGTAACTTAGTCTTTTTATATTCGCTGTGCTTTTCATGGATTTTCCAACGAATGAATAAAATTGATGAAAACAAATTTGATTCAAAAAAAATTAAGGTATCAATTTTTGATAACCTATTAAATTCTATTGCCCAAAATCAAAGTGAAATCAAAGTAAAAGGAATTTCAGGATCTTCAATTTCTGTTTTAATCCATAAACTATTTAAAAAATTAGATAGGCCTATTTTTTATTTAACCAATGACAGTGAAAAATCGTCATATATATACACAGATTTAGATGATACTATTGAAAAAGGACTTAATTATTTTCCGTCGAGATTTAGAAAAAATTCAAATAAGGTAGAGGATAAAAGTAATATTCTTAGCAGAACTAAAATACTGAACGAAATACATCAAAATAAAAAACAAGTTTGTATTTTTTCAACGAACTCTATAACAGAAAAAGTCCCAGATTTAGAAAAAATTTCCAAAAAAAATCTTGATTTAAAGAAGGGTGATAAGCTCAATCTTATGGAATTTATTGAGCATCTATTTGAACTTGATTTTACAAAAAAAGATTTTGTTCATGAACCCGGTGAATTTTCATCAAGAGGAAATATTCTAGATATTTTTTCTTTTTCCAATACTGATCCAATAAGAATTGAATTTGATGATGATTTAATTGACAGCATAAGGGAGTTTGATATAAATACTCAACTATCGTTAAATAATTTAAATTCTATAAA
>CACKBA010000004.1 GCA_902598295.1 uncultured Bacteroidota bacterium | reverse complement strand
TTTTAAATTCAAATTTAGTCATAAAAAAAATCATTTTAAATCGGAACTTATACCCATAATATTTTCATTTATATATTTTTTTACAAATTCTTCATTAATAAATTCCCTTCCTGCTACCTTCGTTTTTGAAATTATCGATTTTAAATCAAGTTTAAGAAATTCTTTCTGATACAAGTCAGAAACTGGTTTGTATGTGTAATGCCATGGTTCATATTCAAATCCTGGTCTATTAATATCATCATCATATACAATATAGAAACCGAATTTTTCAGAATTTTTATCCATCCATTTTTTCAAAGAATTAAAGATTCCACCTTCTTCATATTTTTTTGAAATCAATAAATTCTTTTCATTCTCAAAATTTTCATCAATAACATCAATTTCTGTACCCCAGTGGTGTCTAGAGGTTCCCGGAATCGTAGAAAATCTTATTATTTCTTTAATTGCTGAAGGTCCATCTAATGAAAACTCTTTTGTGAATTTTTTGTATTTATTATTCCAGATTGTTAGTTGCCGGTAAAAATCTCTAAATCCAGAAACAAGTTTAATCTTGATACCATCTTTTTCAGCCGCATCCTTCATTTTTATAAATGCAGCGTAGGTTTCCTTTTCCAGTTGAATTGTATCACCAACAATTTTGGAATTGTCCATCCCAGTCAAAACCTCAGTATTTATTTTTTGTGTATGCATCAGCGAACTAGCCAATAATAATATCAATATACATAACAAATTTCTTTTATTCATAGGTATTTATACAGCATGTAATGTAAACCAATATTTCCAATAATCTTTGTTCTATTCGAATTTATATAGTCAAGATTTAAGTAGAATTTAACAGCACTTTCTCTGGCATTCATCCAAATGTATTTGGTGTTTTTTTCAGTAATTATATTCTCAACTTTATTTAAAATTTTTGTACCAATACCACAATTTTGATACTTTTCATAAACACAAAGACCTCGCAATTGAAAACATTCTCTTTCATTATTTATTTTACAATTGTTTTTAATTAAGGATACACCACCAACAATTTTATTTTCAATAAACGCCCCAATATGAATAGAATTTATTCTGGTATCACCTTCAAAAGTACACATTTTAGGTTCTAACCCATTTCGAAGAACTATACTTCTTATGTTATGTAATTCATAAGAATTAATAATTTTTATTTGTATTTTCAAAGTAAGTTTTATTAGTTAAAATAATTAAAAAAATGATGCGGAAGTAGCTCAGTTGGTAGAGCGTCAGCCTTCCAAGCTGAATGTCGCCGGTTCGAACCCGGTCTTCCGCTCAAAAATATATGAGAATAATATTAATACTTTTAGTCCTCAGTCAATGCTCAATGAAAAATGAAAAGAGTGAATGGGAAACTATATTTAATGGAAAAAATTTAGATGGATGGACAGTGAAGATTAAGGGTTATCCTAGTGGTGATAATTTTGGAAATACTTTTAAGGTTGTTGATGAAGCTATTCAAGTTTCATATGAAAATTATCAAAATTTTGATTTTAAATTTGGTCATATTTACTATACCGATAAGAAATATAAAAATTACCACTTAAAATTAGAGTATAAATTTTTTGGAAATCAAGCTATGGGAGGGGAAGGTTGGGCAACCAAAAATAGTGGGATAATGTTTCACAGTCAACATCCGGAGACCATGTTGCTAGATCAATCATTTCCTGTAAGCCTAGAAGCTCAGTTTTTAGGTGGTCTTGGTAATGGAGAAAGACCTACTGGAAATTTATGTACACCAGGAACGGATGTGGATATAGATTTTAAAAAATTAAAAAGTCATTGTACTCAATCTTCATCTGATACATACCATAATGATGATTGGGTAAAAGCAGAAATCATTGTTTACAACGATTCAATTGCTCATCATGTTATAAATGGAGAAACTGTTTTAACTTATACAAATATGAGATATGGTGATGATGGAAGATTGCCCGAGAATATGCTCAAGATGAAAGATAAAAAATTATCAGAGGGTTATATATCTCTACAATCTGAGAGTCATCCAATAAAATTCAAAAACATTCGAATCAAATCATTGGATTAGCATGAGATTTTTATTTTACATACTATTGTTAGTTTTTTCAACAAACTTTTCCTTTTCGCAAAATGATTATAGAACATGGATAAAAGGGAAAGTTCTATATAAAAATGTTAGTGTCCCATCTGCCAATGTGATTAACAATACTTCTCAAGCTGCCACAACAACCAACGACGATGGAGAGTTTGATATTGAAGTTAAACTTAATGATAAAATCATCTTTTCATCTGTTCAATATCAAATAAGAGAAATCACCATCACTAAAGAAATATTACAAAAAAACAGAATTGTTATTGATGTTAATGACAAAATTACTGAACTTGAAGAGGTTGTTGTCACGCCAGAAAATACTGAGAAATTTTTGGATTTAAAAGAGGAAGAGTTTAAAAGGTATGATTATACATTTGATAAGTCCACACGAGTTTCTAATGTTATTAACGAGCAAGGGAAGTTAAAGGATGGAATAAATTTTATCAATTTATTTAAACTTATCAGAGAAAATCTTAGAAAGGTTGAAGAAGAAGAGAACGTAGTGAGTTCTTATAAACCAAGTAATTTGATAAGAGAATTTTATGATGATATATTTTTTACATCCAACCTCAAAATTCCCAAGGACAAAATCGAGGAATTTTTGATTTTTTGTGATGATAATTTCCCATCTAGAATTTTATTAAAAAAAGATAATGAGTTTGAACTAATAGATTTTTTAGTTAAGCAAAGTGAAAAATATCAAAAAATACTTGATTAGGTTTCTCCCAATAATTCTGTTTTGTTCAATTTCAGTTAAACAAAGTGCGCAGACAACAGAATTTAAAACACTTTTTGGGGAAGTTGTAAATGACAGCATTGATATTAGCGGAATTCATGTTATTAACGCCAACTCCGGTGGTAAAACAATCACAGATCAACAAGGTAGCTTTCAAATAGGCGTTAGAAAAATGGACTCTGTTTATTTTTCATCAGTTCAAATTAAAAAGCAACTTATCGTAATAACAGAACAGATATATAGTTCTGATAGCATAAAGGTTTACTTAGAGCCATTAGTCAATGTTCTTGATAATGTGACAGTTCGACCGCACAATCTATCTGGTAATATTCAATCTGATTTGGCACTTGTAGACAAAAAGGATATTTTGAATTTTGATGATGTGGGAGTTCCTGGATATAAAGGAAACAGAAAAGAAAAAATTGTTTTTAGAAATAATTCAAGTGTTTTATTGAGTACTTTACTTATGCCTCTTGGAATGCCTCTCAATATTGAAGCCGTCTATAAGCAATTAAGCGGATATTATGATACACTTAGAAAGTCAAGAGCATTGGATAAAAAAAATAAAGCGGCTGTTGATATTATTCAATTCTACGGTCTTACTTTTTTTAAAAATGAATTTAATTTAAATGAAAATAATTTATACGAATTTGTAATAGGGGCTTTAGAAAACACGGAAATGGAGCAAAATTTCAATTTTGGCAATCACGGTCTTGTTTTGCTAGACTTATCAAATTTTTACAATTCTTTATATGAATAGTTTTAAATCTATTTTTATTCTACTAATTTTTACATTCTCAAATAATATTCATAAGTATTATGTAAGCACTACCTTAATTGATAAAGACCAAAAAAATAATTATTACAAAGTTACACTCAAAGCTTTCTATGATGATATTGAGCTTGAATTAGGGTTGGATGATAGAGTTGTGAATTATAAAGATGAATACTCTCATTTAAAAGAGCTTTTCAATGGCTATCTAAAGAGAAAATTTATTTTAACAACCAAAAAGAAAAATATTAATTATGATTTTGTCGGCTTCGAAAAAAAAAATGACATGTTACAGTTTTATATGCAATTTTCATTAGATGATCAAACAAAAAGCTTTAGTATTTCCAATAAAATATTATATGAATCTTTTGATAATCAAAAAAATCTGATTTTGTACAGATCTGATCTTACACGAAAAAGTTTTATTCAGTCCCGAAATAAACACACAAATCAAATTAGTTTTTAGAGATAGATTTATTATTTTAGAAAATCAAAAATATTTTATGAATTTCAAGAATTTTAGTTATTGTTTGATATTGGTTTTAATTATTCCGAATGTATATTCCCAAGATGTTAATGAAAAGCAAAAGGGACACATAAACACAAATAAATTTAGACAATTATACCAAGAATTTTCATCTCCAAATATATATAGAGCTGCTTCAGGTGCACCTGGTCCATCTTACTACCAACAACAAGCAGACTACAAAATTAATGTGGAATTGGATGATAAAAATAAAATGATATATGGCGATGAGACTATTACTTATACAAATAATTCACCCCAAAAACTTGATTACTTATGGGTTCAGTTGGATCAAAATGTTAGGAAAAAAGATTCTCCAAGTTTAGACAGAGATTCAGAAAGTGTCATTCCTTATTATATCCCTGACTCATTTGATAAGGAGTTTTTAAAAGATTCATTTGACGGAGGGTTCAACATAGAATATGTTCATGATATTAATAACAAACCGCTTGAACATATCATTAATCAGACAATGATGAGGGTTAACTTGCCAAAACCACTGTCTACAGGTGAGCAGTTTTCATTCAAAATCAAATGGTGGTATAATATCAATAATCATGTCAAACAAGATGGAAGATCTGGCTATGAAACTTTTCCAAATGATACGAACAGAGCATACATAATTGCTCAGTTTTTTCCCCGAATGTGTGTTTATAATGAGGTTGAAGGTTGGCAAAACCAACAATTCTGGGGGGATGGAGAGTTTGCTCTTCCTTTTGGAAATTATGAAGTTAATATTACTGTTCCCGCAGACCATATTTTAGAAGCTACAGGTGAACTTCAAAATAGAAAAGAGGTTTACAGTAAAGAAATGATGAAGAGGTTTAATAAAGCAAAAAGGTCATACGATAAACCAGTGGTTATTGTAAATCAGCAAGAAGCTATGGATGCTGAAAAGTCATTTTCTTCTGATAAAAAAACTTGGAGATTTTTAGCTAATAATGTACGTGATTTCGCTTTTGCTACATCCAGAAAATATATTTTAGATATGATGGCTGTAAAAATTGGCAATGAGGATGTGATGGCTGTTTCAATATATCCAAGAGAGGGTAATCCTCTTTGGGAAAATTATTCTACAATTACAGTTGTTGAAGCTTTAAAATCATTTTCAAAATACACCTTTGATTATCCATATCACAAAGCAGTGTCTGTTCATGCTCATCAAATTGGAATGGAATACCCCATGATTTGTTTCAATTTCGGAAGACCCAATATTGACGGTTCATATTCTGATGATGAAAAATTTGGAATGATTGGTGTAATCATCCATGAAATAGGTCATAATTTTTTCCCGATGATTGTCAACAGTGATGAGAGGCAGTGGGCTTGGATGGATGAAGGTTTAACAACTTTTGTTCAATACCTTGCTGAACAAGAATTTGGGGAAAAATATCCTGAAATTATCGCTCCATTAGATAAATTTCCCTCCGATCGTGGTCCCGCTCAATTGATTACTGATTACATGAGTGTTGATCAAAACTTTCTTGCACCTATCATGTCAAATCCTGAGAATGTTTATTACTTGGGTCCTAATGCATATGGAAAACCAGCTGCAGCTCTCAACATTTTGAGAGAAACAATAATGGGCAAAGAACTTTTTGATTATGCATTTAAAACATATTCTCAAAG
This sequence comes from uncultured Bacteroidota bacterium, assembly GCA_902598295.1. Lineage (GTDB taxonomy): Bacteria > Bacteroidota > Bacteroidia > Flavobacteriales > Flavobacteriaceae > Eutrophosalina. The sequence continues at coordinate 53,495 of CACKBA010000004.1, read as the reverse complement.
ATGGATGTTTAAGCATCCCACACCTGAAGATTTTTTCAGATCGATGGAAGATGCCTCGGCGGTTGACCTTGATTGGTTTTGGAGAGGATGGTTTTATACTACAGACTATGTAGATATTGGATTAAAGGAAGTTAACCAATACTTCGTCTCACCCGAGCCAGGTGAGGAGATGTTGAAAATGATGGAAGAGCAAGGAATTCCTAGAAACAGATTGAGACCATTAATTTTCTTTGAAAAATATGAGAATGATGAAAGTAATTTAAGAGATAAGTCAGCTCTAGAAAACTCTAAACTATTGGGAAATTATTTGAATGAAAATTATTCCAAAGAAGAAATTGATGAAATCGATATCCCTAAATACTTTTATGAAGTTGTTTTTGATAAACCAGGAGGTTTGGTTATGCCAATAATAATTGACATTAAATATGAGGATGGAGAAACAGTAAGAAAAAAATATCCTGCACAAGTTTGGAGAAAAAATGATAATGAAGTCAGAAAGATTCTAACATCCAATAAAAAAATTACTGAAATTGTATTAGATCCAGATAAGGAAACAGCCGATATTGATGAAAGAAATAACAGTTGGCCAAAAAAAGAAGACCAAACTGATTTCGATAAATTTAAATCTAATGTTAAAGGTTAAACATGTTATATTTTATTAGCGGAGCAGAAATAATATTTGTTTTTTTTATCATTCTTATGATTTTTGGTGCAGATAAAATTCCTGATATAGCAAGAGGTATGGGAAAGGGAATAAGACAGGTTCGTGATGCCACTCAGGAGATTAAATCTGAGATAAAAAAGAGTTCAAAAAATAAGGGAATTGAAACTGATAAAATTACAGATGATATCAGTAAAGTGAAGGAGGAACTTAATGATATTGCAGATTCAATAAAAAGAGATCTTTAATTTTTATAAATTAAATTTAATCCATCTCGAACTGGAATAATAACATTATGGACCCTTTTATCATCTTTGATTAATTTGTTAAACTCTATTAATGACTTTGTTGCTTCGTCTTTAGAGTTCCTTTTTAATACTTTTCCACTCCAAAGTACATTATCGGCGATAATAATACCACCCTTTCTGAGTTTGTCAATGGTTAGGTTGTAATAATTTATGTAGTTTTCTTTATCAGCATCTAAAAAAATTAAGTCAAAAGTTTTCTCAATTTTTGGTATAATTTCTAAGGCGTCTCCACAATATTGCTTAATTGTTACTCTGCAATTTTTAAAATAATCACTTTGAATCTTTAAAAGTTCTTCATTTTTATCAATTGTATGAATTTCGCCGTCACCCTCAATACCTTCACTAAAACAGAGTGCAGAATAGCCTGTATATGTTCCTATTTCCAAAACCCTTTTTGGTTTACATATCTTAGCAATCAATGATAGAAACCTTCCTTGGATGTGACCGCTAAGCATTCTAGGATTCAGAATTTTTAAATGTGTTTCTTTATTTAGATTTTTTAAATGTTCAGGTTCTTCTGAGGAATGTTTTAACAAATATTCATATAACTCCTCGTCTATAAATTCATTCATTTTTTTGGTCTAGCATATTCAAAACGGTTTAATAATGATGTTTTTGCATAACCGTCAAGTCCATTAATTGTTACTGTTCCTGCTTTGTCCAGTTGAATCCAACCATCCTCATGTATGGATTCCTCATCCACATACAGTGTTTGTATTGCCGCAACAACTAAAACTGTGTTATTCTCTTTGATATCGTATTCATTCAAGTACTTACATGCAAATTTCACTTTTGAGCTTTTGACAAATGGAGCTTCAAAATCATCCAAGAACTCAGGTTCAAGTTTTGTTACATCAAACTCTGAAACTTCTTTTGGGTATTTGGCAGATGTATGATGTGCATCTGCAATATCCTTTTCAAAAACATGATTAACTGTAAAAAATTTATTTTTAAAAATATTATTGTATGTATTTCTAGGAACTGTTCTTGGTCTTAATACAAAACCTATCATTGCAGGATTGCTTCCTAGATGAGTAATGGAACTGAAGATTGCAAGATTTGTATTCCCATCTTTGTCAATCGATCCAATCAAATTTGCAGATTTATATCCAGTGCAACTGTTTATAAGATTTAAACGATATATTTTTTCTAAACTTTTAATTTTATCTAAATCAAACTTTACCATTGTAAATATTTATTAATTTAAAATTATGAAATTTTGCAAACTGTATGGATAAAAAATTTAAAGTTGCAACCTTCATTCTTTCCATTGGAATTATCTGTTTTATTGCCTTTGAGTTGGCGGGTTCATCTGTTGATAAAGAAGGAATTTTAAATGAACCATTTTTCTTGATTCCAGTTGGTTGGGTATTGATTTTAACGGCGATGGTCTTATACATTTTCTTTGCAATCACAAAAAAATAATTAATTCAGTTAATTGATTTTGTATTTGTCGTAATCAATTGCTTTTTGCTCCATCATTTTTCTGAAAAATCCATGATTGCCTTTTCCTTTAACCTTGATTTTTAAAAACTTTTGATCAATATTTAAAGTGTATTCCTCAGAATCAACTTTGAAGATTACCAATTTGTAAAAGGGAATAACAAGAGCATATGTTTCCAGGAGGACTCTGAAATACACAATTATTCCTTTAGGTCTCATTTCTATATTGCAATAATTTAGATTATGGTCCAAAATCAATAAGTTTTCGATATCCTTATCAGCTTTTGTGATTAAAAGTTTACCAGACCCAACTCCACCTTCTTTGATTCTTTTGAAAAGCCCAAATGGTTTGCCAACAAGCTCATTAATTTCTAACTCTTGTTTTTCATTTTTATATGAGACATTTCTTAGCATTTAAAAAGATTATTTTAATTTCGATTAACATCTACAATAAGTGAACCAAATAACAAAAAATATTTTAATGATTAAACCATCCTCATTTGGATACAATGAGGACACATCAAAAGATAATTTTTTTCAGTCAAAAGTTGACAACATGAGTGACAATGAAATTCAATTGGCAGCAATTGATGAATTTGAGAATATGTGCTCAATCTTAAGAGAGAATGGAATCAATATTATCGTTTGTGAAAATGACAAGAGTAAAAATTTGTCAGATGATGTATTCCCAAATAATTGGATTAGTTTTCACAATGATAAATATGTGATTCACTCTATGTATGCTGAGTCAAGAAGAAAAGAAAAAAATAAATCTTTTATTGATAAGTTAAATAATAATGGATTTAATTATACTCTTTTAAATGACTACACAAATTATGAAGAGAATGATGTTTTTCTTGAGGGTACTGGAAGCGTGGTTTTGGATAGAACTAATAAAGTAGCATACTGTTCAATTTCAAAAAGATCTGACCTAGGATTATTTGAGAAATTTTGCTTTGATATTGGTTACACTCCAATAACATTCACATCATATGATTCAAAAGGAGGTATTGTTTACCACACCAATGTAATGATGAGTATAGGCGATGATTTTATATTGGTATGTCTTGAATCTATAGTGGATGAGGATGAAAGAAAAAAAGTCAAAGAATCTATTGAAAGCACAGGTAGAAATATTATTGAAATTGATTTAAAACAAATGGAGTCTTTTGCTGGAAATTTACTTCAGCTTGGTGAAAAAGGAAATAAAATAATTGTTATTAGTCAGTTGGCTTTTAGTTCATTAACTATCAATCAAAAAGAAATTTTATCTAGTGAATCAAAAATTTTAAATATCCCAATCCCTATTATTCAAAAATGTGGTGGAGGAAGTGTTAGATGTATGATTGCAGAATTGATTTAATTTTTTTTAATTTCGCATCCTTTGGGTGATTAGCTCAGTTGGTTCAGAGCACTACCTTGACAGGGTAGGGGTCACTGGTTCGAATCCAGTATCACCCACAAAAAAATATACATTGATAATCAACGCTTTACAAAACCAAAAAGTGTTCCCAAATGTTCGACTCGAACTAGTGAAAACAACTTTAATTTTCGTTTAATTTATTTTCATTAAATTTCTAAGAAAATTAAATAATCGTGGGAATATTAGAGGAAATAGCTAAAAGAGCAATGGCACCCAAACTTAAAAAAAAGTTTGAAAAGGCAGCTGAAATTATTAAAGACAATCCTGAACTTGGAGAAGCTTTAATTGGTTTAGAAAATTACCAAGCAAGATTGGAAGAAATTCAGTATACTCTTCTTGAAAGAAGAAAAGATCATCCACTTTATGACCCCAAAGTTCAGGCACAAAGACGATCAAGAATTGAATCCAGAAAATATGCTGAAAAAAAGGAAAAAGAAGACTTATTTGATTTGTTAGAAAAATTCAACTTTTTTTGTAATAAATCCTATTGGATTAAACAAGACATAAAATATCTTAAGCAAATAGTAACTTATCTTGAAAAAGTAGGTCCATTAGAAATTGATGGATTAAGTGAATTTTTTGAGGAATTTATTAAGAAAAATAATGATTCAAATATATTAATTAAACCCACCAATCTTAAAAATTATAAATCTGATAAGGGTAGTTTAAAAGAAAACCCATTAAATATAAAACTTGCAATTGATAAAATTAATAATAAAATACAGTGGGATAATGTAATTATATTTATAGCACCAAATTTTATTTTTACAAAAAATAGTCTTCATGTTCTTCCAAATGCGAGTTGGAGAAGTGACCTTGATAATCCTACGTTAAATTTTTCAAATTTAGAATCCATTAGATTTAATAAATTTAAAAAGAATGGAGGTAAGGACAAGGCATATGAATTTAAAAAGGGGTTATTTCTAAGTTCGTGTGTAATATGGTTTATAATCGGTTGGATTGGTTACGGTATATCAGCTACCGCTTTTAATTTTCTTTTGATAGGTGCTTTTGTAGGTTTTTTAACTGGTTTTAACCCAGACCAAGATGCTAAACTCTCCTATAAAGAAATAGGAAAAAAAAATTACAAGCATTACAGTATAACAGCGGGGCTTAATTCGTGGGGAGGTTTCGGTTTCAACCTAAAAACTGGAAAATTTGCAACCGAAACAACAGAACTTACTAATTCTGCCATTGATTTATTTAATAATTTAAAACCAGATTTAAAAGAGTTCCTAGAAATCTATAAAAAAGAACACGCTAAGATAGCTCCAAAATTGTTGGAGGAAATTAAAAAATTGACAAAAAATTAAACTAGCATCATACTAATTAAAAAAATTATTGTAATAATAAATTTGTAATTTTCATTTTAATAAATAATTAATGAATACATATGCAAATTTACTTTTGTGGGTTGTCCCGATATTTTACTTGATGATCATAATTGAGATTGCTTATGGTCATTATAAACAAAATCAGACTTATAAATTAATGGATACTATTGCCAGTTTAAGTTCTGGTTCTACAAATCTATTGAAGGATATTCTTGGGTTAACTTTGATTATTATATCATATCCGTTTTTGCTTACTCACCTATCTTTTTTTGAAATTGAAAGCAATTTTTGGGTTTATTTGATTGCATTTATTTGCATCGATTTTTCAAGTTACTGGAACCATCGATTGAATCATAAAATAAATATTTTTTGGAATCAACATGTAATACACCACAGTAGTGAGGAATTTAATTTGGCTTGTGCTTTAAGACAAAGTATTTCTAACTTTTTGGGATATGGTGCACTTTTTCTGATACCTGCTGCAATTTTTGGCATCCCCCACAGTGTTATTGTTGTATTATTGCCTCTTCATCTTTTTGGACAGTTTTGGTATCATACAAGACACATCGGAAAACTTGGCATACTTGAATATATTTTTGTAACCCCTTCACAACATCGTGTACACCATGCAATTAATCCAATTTATATTGACAAAAACCTGGGAGGAATTTTTTGTGTTTGGGATAGATGGTTTGGGACATTTCAAGAGGAGTTGGATGATGAACCTCCTGTGTATGGAGTACTAAAACCAGTTAGTACATGGAACCCAATTTTAATCAACTTTACACATGTATGGGGTTTAATTTTAGATTTTTTCAGAACGAAGAGTTTAAAAGAAAAATTTTTATTGTGGTTTATGCCAACTGGGTATAGACCAAAGGATGTAATTGATAAGTATCCAATTAACAAAATTGATGATGTTCATAATTTTAATAAATATTCACCTCCACACAATTATTTTACAAAATCATGGGTATTATTCCATTGGTTGTGTACAAATATTCTTGTCTTTTTCTTTCTTGCAAAGTTTTCAAAATTTGATGCCAATCAATCCTTGATATTTTGTGGAATAATTTTCATAAGTATTTTTAGTTACTCTGCAGTGATGGATGGATATAAATGGGCTTACAAACTTGATTTATTCAGAAATCTAATAGGTCTTTTTTTGTTACTAATTCCATCTCAGTTTGAGTTTTACAACACCAATTTATTTTATCTATTGTCCTTCGGGATTATATATTTTACAGTTGGTACAATATCCTCTATTATACTTAATTTAAACCTTAGGAGTAAATACATAAAAGTTTAAAAAATATGAGAAAAATAATATTCATTTTAATTTTTATTCCAATCGTTTCTTTTTCTCAGATTTTTGAAAAAAAACATCAACAATTAATACTTAGAGGGGCAACACTAATTAATAGTACAGGAGCACCACCACTTGGACCCGTTGATATTGTTATTGAGAATAATATTATCACAAAGATTCAAAATGTTGGTTATCCAGGTGTTCCAATAAATAATAGTAGAAGACCAAAACTATCAAGTGGTGGTGTTGAAATAGATTGTGAGGGTAGTTATATTTTGCCCGGATTCATTGATACTCATGGGCATATTGGAGGTAGATCGCAAGGCGCTAGTCCTGAATATGTATTCAAACTGTGGATGGCACATGGGATTACTTCAATAAGAGAACCTGGGGGTTCTCTTTCAAAAAATCTAAAACTAGAATTAAAAAACAGGAGTAAGAAGAATGAGATAATTGCTCCACGAATTTATTCTTTTTCAACCTTTAATTCAAGAGTAAAATCACCTGATGAGGCTAGAGAGTGGGTTCGAAAAAATGCAAAAGAGGGCTCAGATGGGATAAAATTTTTCGGTGCTCCACCAGAAATAATGGAGGCTGCTATCAAAGAGAATAAAAAAATTGGATTGAGATCAACAGCTCATCATGCACAACTGAATGTTGTGAAATGGAACGTCTTAAATTCTGCTAGGGCAGGACTAACTTCAATGGAACACTGGTATGGTTTGCCTGAGGCGTTGTTCAACAATCGAATTATTCAAAATTATCCTCCCAATTATAATTATCAAAATGAGCAGCATAGATTCGAGGAGGCAGGAAAATTGTGGGCTCAAGCAGCAAAACCTTTTTCTGACCACTGGAATAATGTAATGAATGAATTAATTTCTTTGGACTTTACAATTTCTCCAACTTTGAACATTTACGAGGCAAGTAGAGATCTACACAGGGCTAGACGAGCTGAGTGGCATGATGATTATACCCTGCCCAGTTTGTGGGGATTCTACGCACCTAGTCGTATTTCACATGGTTCTTATTGGCATTACTGGGGAACAGAGCAGGAGGTTGCATGGAAAGAGAATTACCGGCTCTGGATGATTTTTTTAAATGAATTCAAAAATCGGGGTGGAAGAGTCACAGTAGGATCAGACTCGGGCTTTATTTATCAGTTATATGGATTTGCATATGTTCGTGAACTCGAACTATTGAGAGAAGCTGGTTTCCATCCACTGGAGGTTATACAATCAGCTACCTTAAATGGTGCTGAAACCCTGGGGATTGAAAAGTTAACAGGCTCAGTTGAGGTTGGAAAATTTGCCGATCTCATAGTAATTGATGAAAACCCATTAGAAAATTTGAAAGTTTTATACGGTACAGGTGCTATCAAACTTGATGATGAAAATAATGTCACAAGAGTAGGTGGTGTAAAGTATACAATAAAAGATGGTATTGTATATGATGCCAAAAAACTCTTGCTAGAGGTAAAAAATATGGTTGATTTGGCAAAAAAGGAGGCTGGTTATAAAATCAAGCAACCAGGTATTGAATAGTTTGATAAAACCTACTTATTCTACTACAAACTTCTTTGTTGTAATAACTCCCTCACTAGATAACTTCAAAACATGAATTCCCTTTTTAAGATTGTTCACGTCAATCTTATGGTTAAAGTTCAACGTTTTAATCAATCTTCCTGAAAAGTCGTAAATGTTGGCATTGTAATTTTTATCACTATCACCCATTAATCGAACATCATTTTCTGAGATTTTGAAAATCCTAAAGTCTCCATCTGTTGGTAATTTAGGAATTATATCATTGGTAAAATGCAAGTAAAATCTACCATATCCATTGAGTTCAGAATTTGTATTTATTGCATAACCATTATTGATTTCAACGAAAGTCTTTAGAGATCTATCCTCCATGTAAACAAGTGTGCCATTAGGCAATGTATTTTGTACAACATCAATAGATATTTTGGATGACTTTGAGTCTATTGCCAAAGGAACAACTACATTATTTATTTCAGAGTAGGGCAATGATTGAATTGAAAAACCAATTCCATTATCATTATCAAGTAGTTTTGTGTAGATATGCGAATTCCCAATTCTAAAAACACCCGCATCATATCCAGGATCTAGTCCCTTTGTGGATTGGTCGGTAAATGAAATGAGTACATGTTTGTTTTCAGATTGATCATCCATTTTAAGTTTGTAATAAACCTCTCTATTAAAAACTTCAGAGTTGTTTGGTCCATTTAATGGATCACTTGGTGGAGCAACACTACCAACAAAGCCGATTCCTCCATCATGTTCTTGCATAGCCTCTGTGAATGAAACATTTGTATCTGATGAAGCATACACAAAAAAACCATCTCCCGGTGCCATTTTTTCCTGGTTGTCGCCATCACTTTGATTATAGGTATCATAATTAGATCCATCCCATGCATAAACGGCGACATATGCTCCATTTCCGAGTGCAGATGCATTCGCTGTTAAAAAATTATTGGTGGCATCACCTGAATCATCAGTCATGTTTAAATAAGATGGAAAAGGGTTTCCAACTAGATTCCAATTTCCGTTAGTGCCACTCTCAGTCGTAATTGCCTGAGTTTGATCGGTATTTAGCATCGTCCCTGTGAAGGAAACTGTTCCCGATGAGCTTCTCATGATTTCGTATCCTCGTGTTGGAACAAGTTCATTGGCGTCTGTTGAACCTGTATTGAAAGTTACCCATCCGGCTCCGCCAGCTTTGTCATTGTCCCAATATCCAATTGCACTCTTTCCAGAATTTGTAGCTAGATTATCATCAATATCATTAACTACTTCACCTGTCACAGGTATCCCAATAAGAGTCCACTGACTGCCAACTAAATACTTTTTTAAGGTTATTGTTGGCGTGCTTGCAGATTTTGCAATTAAACTTCCCGATTCATCTGCATCTTGTTCTATGTTTAGTGTACCACTGTTGGTTAAAGAACCTGAAACCGTTAATTTTCCATCCTTTGAAATAGTCAATGTGGCTCCACTGTTAATGGTTAAGTTTTGTGAAAAACCAACAAGTGATATGAGTGAGAATAAAATTAAAAATTTAGTCTTCATAATTTTCGTTTAATTTAAGCAATATTTTTTCTAATCTATTTATTTTTTTTTCTTGCTCCTTCATCTTTGCGTCTTGCTCTTTCAATGCATTGATAAGTACAGGCTCTTGAAATTTATTAACTAAGAATTAATTATTAACATTTATTTCACCATTGACGGTGATATTTCCCATGTTAACCAAATTACCATTCACAGTGAGTGTCACACCAGAATTAATTGTCAATGTAGCAGAGGAGTTCACTGTTAAGTTTTTTACTGAAACAGATGAGGACACAATCGGCATATTTGATGCACCAGCTGGAATCGTAATGTTGTTATCAGCGTCAGGCACTACACCCGTTGACCAATTGGAAGCTGTATTCCAATCTGTCGAACCAGCAGAGGTCTTCCATATTACTTTATAAAACTTTGGGGACCAATCTGCTCCTGCTGTCCACGATTCTCCAACTTCAAATGCACCAATGTCAGCAGCTGAACCAGCATTGGTGTGTGGTACCAGATTGTTCAGTCCGGGGCCACTATAAACATTACCGTTCACAGTGGTACTTCCATAATTCGAATTATTTGCTGGAGTAGTTGTTGGTGAAACTCCTTGATCTATAATTGTATTGCTTGTTGGATGATAATCAGATTCTGTTTTTCCATTACTTGAATTGTAATTCAGCAAACTCTCAACATCAGAATTATAGGTAAGACCTGTTCTCGAAACATTGATCTCATCAATATTGTTTTGAGAACTACCAGATCCTGCTGTTGAATTATAGAAACTGTCTCCGTTTTGACAAGCTCTCCAATTATCAGAAACTTTTATGTATCCGTAGTTTGATCCCCCCACATTTCCTGCAATAGGCATGGGACTGTTTGAAGTCAATGAAAATGATGTTGCACTTCTGTGAGCACCAATTCTTTTGGCTAAATTATTATACAAGTAGGTGCTATTATTCGAGCAATCCTCTGAGAGAATAATGATATCGTTCCTATTGTTTATAGTATTTAAAATTGTATTGTGAGCAATAATTTGATTATTTCCCTTGATCATTAAGCCGTTGGTATTGTCAGCAATGTTATGATGCATGATACCATAACTTCCTGCCTGAGTTGCATCTCCACCAGGTGCATCATACCGAAATGCATATTTTTCAGTATCGTAAATAAAATTGTTATGTACCACCGATCCCTCAACATAGTTTTTTGTCCCCTGAAAAACAGCACCATCGGATTGTAAAAGACCAGTGTTTGTGACTTTATTATAGCTAAACGTAGACATTCTTCCTGGAAGAACAGTGGCTGATGCACCAGTTGTGTGTATGGTATTTTGATGAAATGTATTGCTTGTCCCAGTAATGTATATAGAAACCATTAGGCCTTGAAGTTCAGATGCGCTCCAATCTATGTGATGGAAGTAGTTGTTCTTTATTGTATTGCTATCTCCTTTTATTACAAGTGCTTCTCCCTCTGTATTTTCAAACAGACACTTTTCAATGGTGTTGTTGTCGGCATTGCTCCCCAGTTCAGTTACGTTTGGAATTCCTAAACCATTTGTTGTTCCAAGCATTCTTTTTGATGCACTCGGATAATAAAAATTACATTCTTCGATGGTGTTGTAATCGGAATCACCGGTCATCTCAAATGTGGTAGCAAAAAAATTAATTTTTTTCAGTGAAACATATTTCGCACCGCTAAAAGTTACGCTGTAGTCAGTCGTTTTTCCTTTTACAGTTCTGTTTGAAAGATCTCCATAGTCAGGATATAAATACAAGGTGTTATCACTTTTATCATGAAACCATTCATTGTTTGTATCTAAAAAACTCAACTTACCTTCAAAAAAATAGTAGTGATGTTTGTCCTTGTAGGTACCGATATCAATTGTGTTATATGTAATTACATCATCAGATGATGCATTTTGAGTGTGTCCGGTAATTTCCACAGTCCATGTTTTAAAAGAACCAATATTTAAAATTCCAATTGATCCATTCAAGTCCAATGCAGAATTACTAATGCCTCCAGTAGCTGGGTCAAATACGTCTTCATCAATCTGAAGAGATCCATTTACACTACGATCATTGACATAATTTGGGTCACTAGTATCGCTGAGAGTGTTTTCATCACCCTGAGCCCAGGTAGAGTGAGAAAAAACTGAATCATCATTAAATTGGGCATTGGGCCATCTAGCATTTACCATCGGCTCGTCATCTACAAAAAGTTGTGTAATATTTGTTGAATATGAGCTTAGTTTATAAATACCATTTCCGTGACTTGTCCAACTACCAGTTATATCCACCGTTCCATCAATGGTAACTTCCTCACTTCCATAAGCCTCAATGATTATTGGGTTTCCATTAGCACCAATTTTATTTATTGTAATTGTCTCCCTGTATGTACCCGCTCTGATATAGAGTTTATCACCACCTGATGATAGTTGATTTATACCGTATTGTATGGTCTCAAATGGTGAGCCTATCGAACCATTGTTGCTGTTACTTCCACCAGATGCTGATGGAGCAACATAAAATGTATTTTGTGAAAACAAAAAACTTGAAAAGATCACAAAGAAGAGGGTAAATAAATACCGATTCATACCCGCCAAAAATATTAAAAAAAGTTTTCTAAAAAATAAATGATAATTAAATTTTAATAACATTCAATTCCTTATCTTAATGCTTTAAATTTTATTAGATAGACATGAAAAAAATATTTTTACTTTTTATATTTTTTGCTTTAGCATCTTGTGATGCTCCACAGCAAAATCCCAATTTTGAAAAAAATGTTGAGAGAGCTCAAGAATGGTTTGAGAAATGGGAAGAAGAGGATTTGGATTACTTAAGTTCCAAGATTGGTGATGAAATTGAATGGCAAGGTGCCTTTTACGCCAACACTGAATACTTTACAACAAAAGAAGATGTAGTTGCTTACATTTCTGGTTGGATAGGTGCAATGGAGGACATTAATTATGAAGCTGAAAACTTCCTGCCCGGTGTTGACCCAGAGACAAAAATGCTCAATGGAAGTGTTCGAACTTACGGAACATGGACTGGAAAGAATACTGCATCTGGAAAACCATTTCAAGTGAAATTCTATCATTATTTAACATTTGATGAAGATGGAATGCTAATCAATGGTGGAGATTATGGCGATGCAACAGGTGTTGTTATGGCTGTTGCTCCCGATCCAGAGAGTTAGTATAAGCCATACATGGTAAGTCCAGTACTTAAAAAAATGTCTGCAAGCAGAAGCCTGTAGACATTTTTTTATAAACTATCTTGATTTAATTTAAAGTGGCATTTGATTTGTTATTCATATCCTAATGAATTTGTTTAATAAAATTCCGATTTCTGGTTGGTCTTTTTCCTCTGCCAAAAATCAAAATTTAACTCCTTTTGAAAAATTATTTGAAATTTTCAAGGAACTAATTACTTACACAAGCGGAGATTTCGATGAAGCAATCGATTGGTTGAAAGAACTTGATAAGGAGTACGAGTTGACAACAGATGATTATACAATTGAAGATTTTATTAATGACTTATTGAATAAAGGATTTATCAAAGCTGAATTTGATATTGGGTCTGGAAAAGAATCAAAAAAAATTTCTGCAAAGATGGAAAGAGCTCTGAGAAAGTTTGCGCTGAAAAAAATATTTGGTCAAATAAAAAAATCAAGGTCTGGCAATCATAAAACAAACTACACTGGGAAAAGTTCAAATGATTTTGATGATTATAGAGATTATCAGTTTGGAGATTCCATCGATCAGTTAATGATTACGGAGAGTTTGAGAAACATGTACACAAGAACAGGTAGTGGGGAGCTTGATTTACAATCTGAAGACTTAGTGGTTAAAAATACATTGAATAAATCACAAATGAGCACGGTCCTTATGATTGATATTAGTCATAGCATGATTCTTTATGGTGAGGATAGAATAACTCCAGCCAAAAGAGTAGCAATGGCTTTATCAGAATTAATATTGACTAGATATCCTAAAGATACTCTCGATATTTTGGTTTTTGGAAATGATGCCAAACCAATAAGTATCAAAGAACTCCCTTATTTAAAGGTTGGACCCTACCATACAAATACTGTTGCTGGATTGCAACTTGCCATGGACATGTTAAGCAAGAAAAAAAATAACAACAAGCAAATATTAATGATTACTGATGGCAAACCCAGTTGTTTAAAAATGCCCGACGGAACATACTATAAAAATAGCGCTGGATTGGATCAAAAAATAGTGAAGAAATGTTACACAATGGCGAAGCAAGCTAGAAAATTAAAAATACCAATCACGACTTTTATGATTGCTCGTGACTCCTATTTACAACATTTTATCAGAGAGTTTACCAAAGCCAACAATGGTAAAGCATTTTACACGGGTCTAGATAATTTAGGAGAAATGATTTTTGAGGATTATGAAACAAATAAAAAAAGAAAAATATAGATGAAAAAACCAACTATAAGTACATTAAAAGAGCTTAAAAAATCGGGATACAAAGCAGAATCAATTAAAGTTGAATTAAAAAGAAACTTGACTCAACTTTTAAAAGATGGAGAGAAGACTTTTGAAAAAATACATGGTTACGAAAACAGTGTAATTCCTCAGCTGGAGAGAGCAATTTTGGCAGGTCACAATATAAATTTTTTGGGACTTAGAGGTCAGGCAAAAACCAGATTAGCCAGACAAATGGTCAATTTACTTGATGAATGGGTTCCTGTTATAAAAGATTCTGAGATTAATGATGATCCAATGCTACCGATTTCATCCAAAGGAAAGTTGATTGTTAAAAATCACGGAGAGAAAACAGAAATAGATTGGATTCATAGAAGCGAAAGGTTTTACGAAAAACTTGCAACGCCTGATGTGTCTGTTGCAGATTTGATTGGCGATTTGGATCCTATAAAAGCTGCAAGTTTGAAATTGTCTTATTCAGATGAAAGAGTCATTCATTTTGGAATGATTCCAAGAGCCAACAGATGTATTTTTGTTGTGAACGAACTACCAGATTTGCAAGCTAGAATACAAGTATCCTTATTTTCGATTTTGGAAGAAAAAGAAATTCAAATTCGAGGTTTTAAATTAAGAATCCCATTAGATATTCAATTTGTATTTACGGCAAACCCTGAGGATTACACGAACCGTGGTAGTATTGTTACACCCTTAAAAGACAGAATTGGTTCACAAATACTCACACATTATCCTTTGTCTATTAATATTGCAAAAAAAATAACAAAGCAAGAGTCTAATATTTCTGCTGAAGACAAAAAGAATATTTTAATCCCCGAAGTTGCGAAGGATTTGGTAGAGCAAATAAATTTTATTGCTAGATCCAGTGAGTACGTAGACGCAAAAAGTGGAATCAGTACTAGGATGAGTATTACTGCCTATGAGAATTTAGTGAGCACTGCCAAAAGACGTATGCTTGTGAATGGTGAAACGAATACCGTTGTTCGTTTGACTGATTTTACAGGTGTTGTACCATCTATAAATGGTAAGGTTGAACTGGTTTATGAAGGGGAACAAGAGGGGGCTGATCAGGTATCGTACAGTTTAATTGAAGAAGCAATCAAATCCGTTTTTAATTTATTTTTCCCGCCAATAAAATCTCTAGAAAAGCCTAATGAACAAACACCTTATGATGATGTGATTCAATGGTTTACAAAAAAAGGAAAAGAAGTATTTATTGGGGACGATTTTACTGACCGGGAGTATAGAAATGAGCTTGATCAAGTGGATGGACTTTCAGCAATAATTTCAAAGAATTGTAAAAATATAAACGTAGAAGAAATTTATTTCTACAAAGAAATTTTAATTTGGGGTCTTTCTTGTTTCAAGAAGTTAACTAAGACGAGATCGCTTGAAGGAATTGAATTTAAGGACTCCATTGGAAGTTATTTAAATAACCTGAATTCTTAAACTAATAGTTACTTACTATTTCTCCACTTAGTTTTAGAAAAATTAATTCAGAAATTTTAGTTTCAAACAAAGAATTATTAAATAAAAGTTCTGCTCTCAGTAAATTAGTTTGCGCCTGCCTAAATTCGAGGGACGAAACCAGACCTAAAGAATATTTTTCTTCAAATTTAGAAAATGACAGTTTGCTAGTTTGAAAACTTTTTTCTTGAATTTTAAGTAGGAACAAGTTGTTTTTAAAGGTCTCGTATGCATTCCTAAGGTTTTTGCCTATTTCCAACTCGTTTTTCTTTTTTTGAATTAAGGAGTTTTCCAGATTTAATCTTGCGTTTTTATTCGCAGTAATTCTTTTTCCACCATCAAAAATTGGAATTGAAATATTTATTCCTGTTGAAATTCCTTTTGAATAGAATTCATTGACTGGGTTGTAAGCGATCTCATCAACTGTTTCATTCCATCCATATGAACCTCTCAATTGTACTGTAGGTAAATATGTTGATTTTATAACTTTTAACTCTAGGTCTGAAATTGCAACATCTTTATTTAATATCTGAAACAATGTATTGTTATTTAATCCTGCATTAAAGAACTTTTCAGTTTCTATTTCGTTTATAAAATCAATGTCTTCAACCACCTCAAAATCTGATTCTAAATCAATATTCATAATCAAGTTAAGGTCTCTTTTGGTATTTGAAAGGACTTTAATGATATTCAAATAGTTTAAACTATCTGTGTTTTTATCAACCTCAGCACTTGAAACCTCAAGCGATGTGGACTGCCCAAATTTGTATTTTGTTTTGACTCTATCCAATCTTTCAACAGAGATATCTAGCGTATTTTTTAATATTTTCTTTTCCTTTGTTAATCTAGCAAAATCAAAGTATACTGTAAAGAGTTGCAGTAGTGTGTTTTCAATAATCTCTTTTACTTCCAACTTGGTTCTATTATAAAGTTCTTTGGATTTTTTGTAGTTATATTTTCTTCCTTTACCATCAATAAGGTTGTATATGACATTCACACTACCAAAACTTTCATCATTATAAGTGTCATCTATTTTAGCTGAAATACCTTGGTTAGTTTTAACTTCAACATCTCCTTGATTTCTGGTTAGGCCTGATGTTGCATTGACAGTGGGTAAATAATCACTATTTAAAATTGACGAATTATTTTTTGAGATTTCTAAGATATTTTCACTGACCTTGATGTCAAGATTATTTTCAAGAGTTAGTCTAACAGCCATATCAGTAGTAAGAATTTCTTGAGCGTAACTGTTGTTAAAAAAAACAAATAATATATAAATCAATTTTCTCATTTATTCTCTCTTTTAAGTTCTATTACTGGAGCCTCAACGTCTCTTTTGTCAACTTTTTTACCGCTCCTCAACCATACAAAATTTAACTTCAAGGTATTGGTTAGGGAAAGAAGTATTGGAAGTAATATCAAAGTCAGGAAAGTAGCATACCCAATTCCGTAAGCAATAGATATTGCCATTGGCTTTAATAATTGTGCTTGAAAACTTTTTTCAAAGATTATCGGAGCCAATCCTGCCATTGTAGTTATTGATGTTAAAAATATTGCTCTAAATCGCTCTTTCCCTGCTCCAAACAACGATTCATCATAACTTTTTCCTAACCTTAGGTTTGAATTAAATTTAGATATCAAAACCAATCCATCATTTACAAGAATTCCAACTAATGCAATTACACCCAAAAGTGAGATAACATTAACTGGAAATCCATGAACCAAATGGCCCCAGGCAACAGTCGTTAAACTGAATGGAATTAACAATAAAAGTAAAAATGGTTGACTGTATGTTCTAAATGTGAACCCGATAACACAGAAAATTAAAAACAATGCCAGAGGAAAAACGACCTTAGAAGACTGGATTGTTTTATTGGCTTCCCTGTACTGACCCTCAAAAGAAGTTTCTATGGTAGGATATTTTTCCTCTATTATTGGTATTATATTTTGTTGAATACCAAACACTGCATCTGATGCACTTTGATTAGGGTCAATCAAATTTGCTGTTATCTTAATTTCTCTTTCGCCATTTAAATGATTTATTGCCACATCACCACGAGCTATTGAAAAATTTGCAATTTCTTTTAAGAAAACTTTTTTACCATTGGGTGTAACAATTTTCATATTGTCAAGATTTTTAATTTCTGACCTACTTGATTCATCGTACCTAATCCAAAGTTTTACATCCTCATTCCCTCTCTGTATTCTTTGGGCTTCTATTCCAAAAAATGCAGATCTTACTTGAGTCATAACCGATTGAAGATTTAGACCTAGCGCGTATGCATTCTCCCTCAACTGAATTTCAATTTCTTTAAAACCTTGTGGATCATTGTGAGCTATATCAACCAAAATAGGGTTAGACTCTAAATTTTTAATCAAATCATCTTTAGCATTTTTTAAATCAGATTTATTATTACTCAAAAGAGAAATAGCAACAGGGCTCCCTCCAAAATTAGCACCGTCGTTAATGATAAATTTTTCTGCTCCAGGGATTGTTCCAGTTTTTTCTCTAATTAAAGAAGCAAGCATCGATGACTTAATATCTTGCGTTCTTTCCTCACTATCTAACATATATATTTCCAATGATGCAACACTTGAACCTTCTATGTTCCCCACACCGGCAACCATTTCTAAATTATCAGCATAATTTCCAATGTTTTTTTGAATGTTTTGAATGAGTTTTCTCTTATCATCTTTCATGTACTTTTCTTGAAGTTCATTGCCAGCAATGATTGCATTTTTTTCAATAACATTAATAATGGAATCTGTGACTTTTGTGCTAGTACCCATGGGCATTTTTAAATCAACTGTTACAAAATCACTCGCAATTGTTGGAAAAAATGTCATCGGAATGATACCTCCAAAAACTGAACTCACAGTTAGCATGAGTGCAGCAATAAAACCACTTAGACTGAGAAATCGATACTCTAATCCGAACCTTAACATTGGAGTATAAATTTTATCTCTTAACCAATCCATGACCCGATAACCCCTTTGGTTTAGTTTTTTCATTTTTGAAAAAAATCCAAATAGAATTCCATTTTCATCTTCCTTTTTTCTCTTGAGTGCATCAGAATGAGCCAAGTGTGATGGCAATATGATTAGCGCTTCGATAAGTGATACAATTAGTGTAATTATAACAATCATGGCAACTTCTCCAAAGAAATTACCAACATCACCTGCTAGCAAAAGTAATGTTGCAAAGGAGATTATTGTTGTTATAATAGCAGAAACAATGGCTGGTAACACTTCAAGTGTCCCATCAACAGCAGCATCTGCTGCTGACTTTCCACTTTCATAGTGCTTGTAAATATTTTCAGCGATAACAATTGCATCGTCAACCAAAATCCCAATAACAACAATCATCCCAAACAGAGACATGATATTGATAGTTATATTGAAGTTTCCTGCGAATATCAGCATTCCAAGAAAGGAAATAGGTAAACCAAATGCAACCCAAAAAGCCAATCTTGTGTTCAAAAAAAGTGATAATAATCCTAAAACTAGTAGAATACCTAGACCACCATTCTCAAGCAGAAGATTGGTTCTTTGTCTCAAAACTTCAGAGTAATCTTTTAACTTGATGAGTTGAAAATTCTCATTCTTTTTGTTGAAGTCATCAATATAAAGTCTGATTTTGTCGGCTGATTCTAAAAGGTCTTCGTTTTTAGTACTCAATACAGTCATTATCACTGAGGACTTGTTGTCAATAAATTTTAACTCAGGTTCATCATCAGAAAATTTTTCATAAACATTAGCAACATCCCCAAGTTTTAAGTTATTTCCTGAGGGAAATGATTTTACAATAATTTCATTGAGTTGATTTGAGTAATAATTTTTGTTGTTGGATCTTATTAAAAATTTTTCTTCATTGGTTTTGATGGTTCCTCCACTGACAATTATATTGCTCTTTTGAACTGCATCTAAAATTTCATAAAAGGTTAGGTTGTATTTTGATAGTAGTTTCTCATTTACAGAAATTTCAATTTCATTGTCAGAAAACCCGGATGTAGATATTTGAGATATACCCTCAAGATTTCTTAGGTCCACCTCAATTTTTTTTGAAATATTTTTTAATGAACTCAAATCAATATTTTCTGCGGTCAGTGAAAAAATAAAGGTAGGTTCTTGTTGCTCCATTTTTTTTACGACAATTGGTTCAAGGTCGACTGGAAAAGATGGGACTTTATCCACGGCATTCTTAACATCAATTAAAACATTATCAACATCAGAGTCCTCAAGAGTTTCAACTAATATATAACCGAGATTTTCTCTTGATGTGGAATAATATCTATCAACCCCCTCAATTCCCTTAAGATTTTCCTCAATCTTCATTACAATACCTTCCTCAACCTCCTCAGGTGATGCACCAGGAAGTACAGCACTTATTTCAATAAATTTTGCATCAATTAGTGGGTAAAAAGAAGATTTTAAGGCTAACGTACCTGCTGTTCCAAAGACAATAAAAAATAAGACAAGAATATTTATTGCTTTTGGGTAGTTGACAAAATAGGTAATTAATCTTCTCACTACTAATCAATGATTTTGACTTTCATACCCTCAAATATTTCAGCAATTTGAGTTTGAATCACTAAGTCTCCATCTTTAAGACCAGTGACAATGGCGTAGTTGTCGTTAAAAAACTCAGGATTTACTATTTTATTTTTGACAGTCATTGACTCCACTGTGTGAACAATTGAATCATTCTTAATCATTGATCTAGAAATTTTAAAAGAATTTTCAATTGATTTGAGAGATAAATTTAAATCAACATACATTCCATCACTTAGTTGTTTAGAATAACTACTTACAAAAACACTTACAGTTTGTGTTTCTCGGTTTACATTATTGTTAATCCTATTAATTTTTCCAATTACGTTACTTTCATCAGACAGTTTGATATTAACTTCTTTTCCTAAAATAATATAAGATTTGTAGTCTGTTGGAATATTAACCTCTATTTCAAATGAATCACTATTTATAAATTCGCCAAGTACCATACCTGCTCTTGCCATAGTACCATTCTCAACAAAAGAACTTGATACAACACCATCAAATGGTGCAGTAATCTTGTACTTTCTCAATCTTTCTTCTGCCGACTTTACTCCGTAGTAACTTGAAATTATACCCCTTCCAGTTAAAAAGAAGGTTTCATTATTTGTGCTTTGTTCGGGCAACTCTGAAATGTTTTTTTCAATATCATAATTTAGAAAGTAATCTTCCCATTTTTTATAACTTTCGGGGTAATCAATCTTAATATCGGCAAGAATGGTTGCTATTTGATTTTGGAATTGACTTCTGCTTTGCCTTAAAAAAGCCTCTGCTTCGTCAGAATTTATTTTTATGATTGTCTGACCTTTTTTGAATTTTTGTCCTTTTTTAAATCGGATATTTGTGAAATCTATAATTCCGCTTACTTCAGAAATTAGTTGCAATTTGTTTTCAGACTGAACAATTGAATTTAGACTCAATGTGGCATCATTGGTCGAATTTTTGACCTTTGTTACTTTTACGTTTTCCTCAGCAGTTACTGCCTTTGCTACTATCTTATCACCCGAATTCATAATCAAATTGGAAAGAAAGTATGTAACAACTAATAAAATTAGACCTGCAACTACGGATATTATTGTTCTTTTCATTTAGTTTTAAAGGGGCAAATTTAATACCAAATGGATGACAAAGTGTTACTAAATAGTTTTTTTTTGTAATTAAGAGAACCAACTATGACTTCCAAAAAAATTTCTTGGAACTCTTTTTTTGTTCAGAAGGTAGTAATTAATTCCGCCAATTACGCTTTTTAAGTATTTCCTTAGATTTGGATATATGAAAATAAAATGTGGTAAAAACGAAATAATTAAACTTCTATCCCTCATGTAAAAAGAATAAATTTTTATTGACAAATATGTTTTTTGATTTTCTCTAGTGATTTTCCACTCCACAAGTGACTTTCTTCCATTTTCGGTTCCAATTTCTAAAGTGTAACCCTGTTTTTCGTTCCATGATTTAAATTCCCTAATTAATTTTATTCCGTTGGTGTAAATTAAAACATCTTTGGAGTTTTCTTTGTCCCATAAAATTGGATAATTCTCTTTGCAAAAGGGATGTACCATCTCAAGATGCCCTGGCTTTGTTATGATATTCCAAAGATCATCAACATTGGAATCAATTTTCATTTTGAATCCTACAGACCAAGATTTTTTCGGATTATCGATCATTGATTACTAAATTATTTAAATTTATAGAAATGGTTTTTCAAAAAGAAATAATCCTAAGTCCATACAGTCGTGGATTTCATTTAATTACCAATAAAATTATTAATCATATCCCCAAGGTAAGTGGTATTGCACATTTATTTATTAAGCACACTTCCGCTAGTTTAACTATAAATGAGAACGCTGATCCATCAGTAAGAGATGACTTTGAAACGCATTTCAACCATATGGTATCTGAAAATGAAAATTATTTTACTCATGTTTTTGAGGGAACCGATGATATGACATCTCACATAAAAAGTAGTTTGATAGGATCATCAATTTCTTTTCCAGTTTCAAGCGGAAAAGCTAATTTTGGTACTTGGCAAGGAATTTATCTTTGTGAGCATAGAAATTCAGCAAGTAGCAGAAGACTAATGCTAACTGTGATTGGAGAATAAAATTTATAGTTATGAAAAAATATATTGCTTTATTTACCCTGTTGGTTATATCATTTACAGCTTACGGACAAAATTTTGACAGCACTGTTGAAAAATTAATTGACGAAAATATTGATGAAATTATTGAACTCAGGCATTGGTTCCATGAAAATGCAGAACTCAGCAATAGAGAATTTAAAACTGCTGAAAGAATAAAAAATGAATTGATAAAAATTGGATATAAGCCTCAGATAGAAGTTGCAAAAACAGGTGTTGTAGCTATCCTTAATGAAGGAAAAGAAGGTCCTGTGGTTGGATTGAGGGCTGATATTGACGGACTGCCAATAAAAGAAAGGGTTGATATTCCTTGGGCTTCCAAAATGACAGGGGTCTACAATGGTGAAGAAGTGCCTGTCATGCATGCATGTGGTCATGATATGCACACCGCTATTTTATTAGCCACAGCAAAGATTCTCTATGAGTTAAAAGATCAAATACCTGGTCAGGTAAAATTTATTTTCCAACCAGCTGAGGAAGGTGCACCAGCAGGCGAAGAGGGTGGAGCAGAGTTGATGGTTAAAGAAGGTGTTTTAAAAAATCCAGATGTAGATGCAATTTTTGGTCTTCATGTTGGTTCTGGTTTTAATGTAGGAAATGTTGCGGTCAGACCTAAAGGTATAATGGCTGCTGTTGATGAATTTAGAATTGATTTGAAGGGTAAACAAACGCATGGATCTAGACCTTGGGATGGAATTGACCCTATTGTTACTGCTGCTCAGATGATTAACTCCCTTCAAACGATAGTCAGTAGAAATTTAGAATTGACAGAAGCAGCTGCAGTAATTACAGTTGGTGCTATTCATGGTGGAGTCAGAAGCAATATAATACCAGAAGATTTGTATATGCTTGGTACAATCAGAACCTTGAGACCATCAATGAGAAAAACTTTATTAAAAAGGTTTGAAGAGGTCGTCCTGAATTTAGCTGAAGCAAACAATGTCGAAGCCAAAATTACATATGGAACAAGTTACCCAATTACTTTTAATCAACCCGAACTTTATGAAATTATGCTTCCTACTCTTAGAAGAGTAAATAAGCCAGAGAATGTAATTTTTTTGAATGCTCGAACAGGGGCCGAAGATTTTTCCTTTTTTCAGCAAGAAATACCCGGAATGTATTTCTTTATTGGTGGTTCAAAAGAAGGAGTTGATCCACGAACAGTTTTGCATCATAGTCCTGATTTCTTTGTTGACGATTCGGCTATGCAAACAGGAATTAGATCCATGGTTGCATTAACTTTGGATTTTATTTCAAAAAAATAATTTGGCATAATTTTAGTTAAAGTTACACCATGAAAATAAATTTTGTATATACCGTATTTTTACTCTCTTCACTTTTTACTTTTTCACAAACAAATTTTAATCTTGAAAAAAGCAAGGTTAAGTGGACTGGTAAAAAAATCACTAATGCTTCGCATTGGGGGCATATAAATTTTACCAAAGCGGAGATAACATTTGATGGAGATGTAATTTCTACAGGAAATTTTATTGTCGATATGACTTCAATTTCTGTTGATGATATTTCTGGCGGAGGAAAGAATAGATTAGAAAATCATTTAAAGGATGATGATTTTTTTAGTGTAGATAAATTTAATAATGCAGAACTTGAGATTTTAGAAAAGTCAGAAATGATAGACAATAAGTACCAAGTTGAAGCAAACCTAACGATAAAAGGTATTACCAACCCGATAACATTTGAGATGACCCAAGTCGATGATGGTTCATATAAAGCATTGTTGGTATTTGATAGATCTATATACGACGTTCAGTACAGATCTGGTTCTTTTTTTGAAAACCTAGGTGATCGCCTTATTCTAGATGATGTTGTGCTAGAAGTAAATTTGATTAAATAATCTAGTTTTCGGGTGGAATCCTCCCCCTATACTTTTTTTCAAAAAAGTAACCTATTTCATAAAGTTTTTGCTCCTCAAAGGACTCTCCGATAATTGTTAAGCCGGATGGTTCGTTATTTTTCCTAAGTTTCATAGGAACTGTTAGGCATGGATTGTGAGCCATCGCAGCATATCCTGCATGATAATTGTTTATTGAGAGAATTGCGTCTAAGTTGTGTTTATCCATTGAAATATCAAAGAACTCATTTCCTTTGTTCATAAGCTCAAATTTTAAATCTTCAAAATCATTAATTGACATTGTATCTTGAATTATTTTTTTGAAAATTGCTTGACCGTAGGGCGCTCTTTCGATCGAGTCCATTTCGTTGTATTTTATTATTGATGAAATATCTTCAACTTTAATGTTCTTATTTCCATAAAAAAATAGATAACTTCTCAAATCATATCTCATGTCTTCATCCAATATTTTTGCGAAACCTTCAAGTCTAATCTGGGGAGCATCAATAACTTGTAACTTAATCCCTTCTTCAATGAGAAAATCAATTGCATTTTTGTAAAGAGAGTCTCTTTCATAAAAACTTTTGTAATACCCGATTGTGTATTCGTTTAGTTCATTGTCTACAACTTCTTCTATTCTAATATCATAATTTTCAACAGAGTACTCATCCAACGGGTCAAAATCGTTAATCGCATTGTAAATCAATATATTATCAAGCACAAACTTAGTCATTGGACCAGCCGTATCAAGTGTTGATGATATTGGTATAATTCCAGCTCGACTGATATTGCCAATTGTTGGTTTCATTCCAACGAGTGAGTTTGCTGATGATGGTGATAAGATAGATCCAGATGTTTCTGTTCCCAGTGAAGCTGCAGCTAAGTTTGAAGTAGTTGATACACCACTGCCGGAACTTGAACCACCCGTATCTAAAATTTTTCTTCCATATGGGTTTAAGGTTTGACCACCCATAGCGCTATATCCATTTGGACATCCGTAACAAAAATAATTGGCCCACTCGCTTAAATTGGTTTTGCCAAGAATTAAAGCTCCATTGTCTTTAAGCTGTTTTACAATTGATGCATCATCTGTAAAATTGTTTTTTAGGCTATGTGCACCAGCTGTGGTTGGAAGTCCTTTAAAACCTATATTATCCTTTAATAGAATTGGGATTCCGTGAAGAGAATAAATGTTACTGTTTTTAATCTTGTCTTTGCTTTTTGCCTCTCTTAATATGTTCTTATTTATAGATATAATGGAGTTTAAATAGTTTTCTTTATCAAATTCAATTAGGTAAATTCTTGTCAAGTAAAAAAGTGACAATTTGTAGTAAGTTAATTTCCCATTAATCACACTTTGTTGAATTTCGGGAATGGACTTTTCGTATATCAATTCTTTTATCAAATCATACTCATTTTCTAAAAAATTGAATATTTCTCTCTCAAACCCATTAATTAGTTGATTCTTATCATTTGAAATGGACTGAATTCTTTTAAATTGAAGTCTTTTGTTTTCGCTTGTAGCATTAGTTTTTATCTCTTCACTTTCATCATAATTTTCCCATTTATTAATGAGATTGTAATTACATGATAATAAAAGAAGTGTAAGAGCAAGAAAGTTTAGAGTTTTTATCATTCTTGTATGTGTTTTATGATTTCTTCCATCTTCATTCCACGGGAACCTTTAATCAGAATATTTTTTTCACCTATTTCCATGTTGGAATTGAAAAAATCAGATTTATTTTTAAAAAAATTTGAGTTTTGTTCATTATTCGAAAAACTATAAAATTTTTCACCAATAAAAATACATTTAGAATTGATATTCTCTTGACATAATTTTATAATTTTTTTATGTTCAATTGATGATTCCTTTCCAAGTTCATACATATCACCTAGAATAATTGCTTTATCGCCCTCTAATATCGAAAATGATTTAATTGCTTCTTCCACACTGGATGGATTGGCATTATATGCATCAAGTACAATTGTTTTATCACCAATTTTTATGATTTCAGATCTGTTATTTTTAGGTTGATAGTCTTTTAAAGATTGATTGATTTTATTTTTATCAATGCCAAACTCAAGTCCTAGTGCTATTGCAGCACAAACGTTTGAATAGTTATATGTTCCGTAAAGTTTGGTTTCAAATAGGTAGTTTTCGAATAAAACATTAACAAAATCTTTATTTCTTTCCGTAAAAGTATAGTTGAAATTCTCACTACTTCCAAAAATAATATGTTTGTGAACATCAAATTTTTTTTGATTTTTATCCTGTCCATTAATCAAAAGAGTTTTATCATTTTCAATAATCCATTTGTATAGTTCGGTCTTTGCTTTTATGACTCCGTCTACATTAATAAAACCTTTAAGATGAGCTTTTCCAAAATTTGTTATATATCCATAATCAGGTTCGCAAAGTGAGGTTAAAAATGCAATTTCTCCAAAATTGTTTGCGCCCATTTCGATAATTGCAAATTCAGTATCATCTTTTATTTCAAAAAGACTTAATGGTAAACCAATATGATTATTAAAATTACCAGAGGTGCAAATTGTTTTGTAATCTGAACTGAGTACTAAATTAATTAGTTCTTTTGTTGTTGTCTTTCCGTTACTTCCTGTTATACCTATTACTTTCGCATTGCAAGTTTTTCTATGATATTTGGAGAGTTCTTGAAGGGTACTTAATGCGTCAGAAACTTTAATTATTCTCTGATCAAAATTGAAGTTTGGATTTTCCTCGTCAGTAATAGCCAAACGAGAACCGTTTTTAATTGCATCGTTTACAAAATCATTTCCATTGAAATTATCACCTTTTATCCCAAAAAAGATGGAACCTTTTCTAATTTTTCTTGAATCTATATCAACAAGATAATTAGATAATTTTAGTTCGTGATATAACTCATTAACAGAAAGCATATCTTAAATATAAAGAATATGTCAATGAGAAATGAAGAAATAATTATCTTCTTTTTGGCTTCGTTTGATTTCTATCTTCGCCCATGTAAGACATAGCATTTCTGAAACCAATAAAGTTCGTTGCAAAGTATTCAGGATAAAATCTTCTTTGCGCTGGGTCTAAATAATAAGATCTGTCAAGCCAGGAACCTCCCTTATATACTCTTGCCTCGTTACTAATTAATGTCAACCTTTTTGTAGATGCTGATTTCTCTAATGTAGGATCACTATACATGGGTCTATTTAAACCAGAACTGCTGCTTGCAAATTCTCTTGTTGATTCATTATCACCATCTTTATAGTCTCTATTTTCAGCTCTTGTGTAGTTAATTCTTCTAAGATCTTCCTCAGAAAGTTCTTCGGAGGCAATTTCACCGGGAAGTTTGAATATTTTAAGGCGTCCATTTTCCATTACTTGAAATTGATCTTTAAAATTTTCTTCATTGATTGTAGTTATTTTTCCATCTCTTGTGATTTGCGGCTTGGAATATATATTACCCCTGTAATAGTTAAAATCATTCGCTTCCTCGTCAATAATTGGTCTGTAGACATCTGCAACCCACTCAGACACATTTCCTGCCATTCCGTACAAACCAAAACTATTGGGTGGATATGCTCTGCTACTTGTTGTAATTCCACTGCCTTCTTCTGACCAACCAGCAATACCACCATAATCACCTCTTCCAAGTTTGAAATTAGCAAGTTGGTCTCCCAATGTTTTTTTCTGTTGAGATCTTGTATATTCACCAGACCAAGGAAACTTCTTCTTTCCTCTGTATAAATTTCCTTCTCTCAATTCCTCTAGACCCAAAGCTGCGTATTCCCACTCTGCCTCTGTTGGAAGTCTGTAAGTTGGTACTAATAATCCTGATTCAATTGAAACAAACTCAGGATTTTCTGTATCAGCAGATGCTGTCCCTTCAATTAAATTTTCAAGATTTCCACCATATGACGCTTTGGGACTAACTAAATATGTAAATGTATTGAATCCATATACGTCAGTACTATCATTATATTGTTCCTTGACCGCCTCTTCATTTAGAAAACCTTTGTCTATCAATAATTTTTCATTAACTCTATTAGTTCTCCATTTCGAGAAATTTTGTGCTTGAACCCAAGAAACACCAACAACAGGGTGATTATTAAAAGCAGGATGCCTCAAATAATTGTTAACCATATCTTCATTAAACCCTAATGGATTTCTCCAAACTAATGTATCTGGTAACGCCGCAAAATATATATTTCTCACATTTTCATTATCTGACTTGTAAAATTTCTTCTTAAGCCAGAATAAATATTCTCTGTACATAACATTTGTAACCTCAGTTTCGTCCATAAAAAATGAGCGTACATATTGTTGATTAGGGGAATTATTCCAGTCATTCATTACATTATCTTTGGCATTACCCTTAACGAAAGTACCACCTTGAATAAATATCATACCAGGGGCTGTAATTTGACCTTTGTATTTTTTGTTGTATGAAAAACCACCTCCATCTTTATCATTAATACTCCAACCTGTTGCTGAAGAAGAATTTTTCCCACTACCTTTCATGCTATTTCTGTTACAACCCAAAACTAAAAGCAGGGTAAAGAGGAATAAAATAAAATTTAAATTTTTCATACGTCAGGCGTAAATATATAAAGAATCGAAATTACTTTAAAATTTATATACATAATTTATATTGCAAGAAATGTGCCCTTACTAATTTGAATAGGTATATTTTGATACTTTTATAATTATTCATAACTTGGTTTATACCTAAAAAATAATTTCAAAAACCTTATAAATATGAAGTACTTTATACTTGTTTTTATGTTTTTATTTTCATTGAACAATTTACATTCCCAAACTGATTTTGTGGCTAGTGGAGGAAATTTAACCAACTCAAGTTCATTAGATGTGGATTATTCAATCGGACAAATTTTTTATCAAAATATTAGCAGTAATCTCAGTTATAAAGAAGGTGTTTTGCAATCATTTTATTTAGATGGTGATGTAATTGAATTTGATTTCATTTCTCTCAAAGCATATCCAAATCCAACCACCAATAGAATATTTATATCGTTGGGAATTGATGATATTGGGGCGTTGGGCTATTCTGTTAGTTCAGTTGCTGGAGCATATATCATGGAGGGAGCAATTGATTCAAATCCATTCTCATTGGATGTTTCAACACTATCAAACGGTGTATATTTTGTCCACATATTTAAACAGGAAAAACTTAATAAAACAATCAAAATAATTAAATATTAATTTTTAAAATGAAAAAACTATTAACCTTTTTATCAATAGCAACTTTATTTTCAACTTTTTCATATTCTCAGATATCACAGGATCTCTCCTATCAGAGTATCGTACGTTATGCAAATGGTAATTTAGTTGTAAACACAGATGTTGAAGTTGACTTGGTAATAAAAAGTAACGGAGCCAGCGTATATTCTGAGTCTCACACTGCAAAAACAAGCAAAAATGGTCTTGTTAGTCTTCGACTTGGATCAAAAAACACAACCGCATTTTCAGTTATTGACTGGGGATCTGGAAAGCATTATGTCAGTGCAACTATAACTGTACTTGACGGTTATAATTACTCTGTTTCTACAGAAAGTGAATTATTACCTGTGCCCTACGCATTGTATGCTCTAAATGCAAAAGATGGTGCCGTAGGACCTGCCGGACCTGCCGGACCTGCTGGACCTGCCGGACCTGCTGGACCTGCCGGACCTGCCGGACCTGCCGGTGCTGATGGTGCTGATGGTGCTGATGGTGCCTCAAGTTTAAACGATTTAAGTGATGTTAGCACATACTCCAACGGAGTGTGGATTAATGGTGGTAGTAATCCTGAAGTCAACTCTCAAGGTTCAAACACAAATGTTGCTGTGGGGATTAATGCCCTAGATTCAGCTAGTAATGTTGATGATACTGTTGCTATAGGTTTTAATGCTTTAACCAATTCATCCTCTGGTTTAAGGTCTGTTGCTGTTGGGCACAGTGCGTTAAAAAGTTCAAATGCTAATAATAATGTTGCTGTAGGTATGTCTGCTGGATCAAATCTTACAACTGGAAACAATAATGTATTACTTGGTTACAATGCTCAAGCAGGTTCAACCAGTGCTAGAGGTCAAATTGTTATTGGTCCAAGTGCAGTTGGTGTTGATGGTGATAATGTTGTAACTATTGGTAATGCAAATGTTAGTAAGGTTTACATGGCGCAAGACCAGGGAGCTACTGTATATCTCAATGCAATTGCTTTTGCTGACGGAACCACAATGACAACGGCTGCGACCGGAACTGGTGGTTCTGGCGCAGATGGTACTGATGGAAAAGGTTGGACCGGAGGATCTTATAATTCAAGTACTGGAGTAGTAACTTTTACATCTGATGATGGGTTAGGATTCACGACAGGTGATTTAAGAGGAGCCGATGGTGCTCAGGGAGCAAAAGGAGATAAAGGAGACACAGGTGCTGCCGGTGCTGATGGAGCCGATGGTGCTCAGGGAGCAAAAGGAGACAAAGGAGACAGAGGTGCTGCCGGTGCTGATGGAGCCGATGGTGCTCAGGGACCAAAAGGAGACAAAGGAGACACTGGAGATTCTGGTGTTGCTGGTGCTGTTAATGATTTGACTGATGGTTATAAAGACACTTCCAACTTTATCTTGGGAGAAACATCATCTAACCTATCTTTAGGAGCTGCTGCAATTAAAAATACTATTGTTGGTGTTAATGATTGGACTGATACTACCATTGGTGCCGGATTTAATAATACAGTGGTTGGATTTAATGCTGGTAAAAAAATAACATCAGGTAAATACAACACTTTAGTTGGTACTTCAGCAGGACAATTTATTGTTGGGGGATCAAGCAACGTATTTATTGGAAATAACTCAGGTGTTCAAGCTGCAAATGCTGGTTCGCAAAATAGAATTGCCTTAGGAGCTGGTATTACACACCAGTTAGGAAACAATATTGCTGTAATTGGAAATGCATCTGTTACAGATGTCTACCTATCTTATGACGCGGGTGCAACAGCTCATGCTGCAGCATTCACAGAATCATCAGATTTAAAGCTTAAAAACTTTATAAAACCACTCGATTATGGATTGTCATATATTTTAAAGTTAAAACCAGTTTCATATTATTGGAATGGTTCTTTTAGTGGAGACGAAACTCTACAAATTGGATTGATTGCTCAGGATATTGAAAAAGTTAACGCTGATATGCAAATTGAAAATCAAATTGTTCACAAAGCTAAGTCTGATGAAGACGCCATGGGTGTTGAATACTCTAAATTAGTTGTTCCACTAATTAAAGCTGTTCAGGAGTTAAACGAGGAAATTGAAAAGTTGAAGGCTGAAATTCAGGAATTAAAAAAGTAAAAAATTAAAACAAAAATTATGAGAAAAATTTTCATACTGATTTTTTCACTACTATTGATAAACAGTTATTCCCAAGAAAGAAGAGTTATTACTACAGCAGTTCCTTTTTTAATGATTGCATCAGATGCTAGAGCTGCAGGAATGGGAGAGCAAGGTGTTGCAACATCGGTGGATAACTTTTCGCAGCATTGGAATCCTGCTAAATATGTTTTTAGTGAAAGAGAAGGAGGGCTTGGATTTAGTTATACTCCATATCTAAGTAAATTGGTTAATGATGTATTTCTTGCAAATATTTCATATTATAACAAAATATCAGACAGGTCTGCTTGGAGTGCAAGTTTAAAATACTTTAATCTCGGTGATATTGATATACTCCAAAATCCTTTAGACATTCCAATAGTTGAAAATCCAAATGAATTTACATTGGATGCAGCTTATTCATTAAAATTGAGTGAAAACTTCTCAATGGCAGTTTCAGGGAGATTTTTACTTTCTGACGTAAAAATTCAGTCTCTTGGTGATGAAACTGAAGCCGCTTCATCTGTTGCAGTAGATATTTCAGGTTTCTATCAATCCGATATGGTTCAGATGGGTGGTTCTGAAGGAATTTGGAGAGCTGGATTTAATATTTCTAATCTTGGACCTAAAATGAAATATGCGGAGCAAGGAAATGAAAGTTTCATACCAACAAACTTAAGACTTGGTGCTGGTTATGAGTTTATTTTTGATAGCAATAATAGTTTATCTGCAACAATTGAAATTAATAAACTGCTTGTACCAACACCCAGTGAGGAAGTTTATAACTCCTCTGGCGATTTAATTGCATACAGACAACCTGATATTAGTTTTTTATCTGGTTTGTTTAAGTCTTTCAATGATGCACCTGATGGATTCAGTGAAGAGTTAAAAGAGTTTACATACTCAATTGGTTTGGAGTATGCTTTCAATAATTCATTCTTTTTAAGAACTGGATATTTTAGTGAACACGAATTGAAAGGTTCAAGAAAATTTATAACTGCAGGAGCTGGTTTCATTACAAATGACCTAAAGATTGATTTATCTTATTTGATTTCAACGTCTGATGTCATTAGTCCACTAGAAAATACACTCAGAGTTGGTTTAGCATATGCATTTGATTAAGATGATTTTTACAGTTTAAAAACTGGAATATTTGAATTATCTTTGCTCATAATATATGAGGCCAATCACAAAAGAGATTTATTTAAACTGGTATGAGGAAATGCTCTTTTGGAGAAAGTTTGAGGACAAACTTGCCTCTGTTTACATTCAACAAAAAGTAAGAGGATTTCTTCACCTTTATAATGGTCAGGAAGCCATTTTGGCCGGGGCCCTTCATGTCATGGATCTTGAAAAAGACCGAATGATAACTGCATACAGAAATCATGTTATGCCAATTGGTATGGGTGTAGATCCTAAAAAGGTCATGGCTGAACTTTATGGCAAGGCAACTGGCACATCAAATGGACTTGGTGGATCGATGCATATTTTCTCTAAAGAACATAGATTTCATGGAGGACATGGTATTGTTGGTGGACAGATCCCGCTTGGAGCAGGAATGGCTTTTGGTGATAAGTATTTTAATAGAGAATCCGTAACACTGTGTTTTATGGGTGATGGTGCTGTTAGACAAGGTTCTTTTCACGAAACTCTAAACTTAGCGATGTTATGGGAGCTTCCTGTCGTTTTTATTGTTGAAAATAATGGTTATGCAATGGGTACATCTGTCAAACGTACCAGCAATCACACTGAAATTTGGAAATTAGGTCTTGGCTACGAAATGCCGTGTGGTCCTGTTGATGGAATGAATCCGGTTAAAGTCGCAGAGGCATTAGATGAAGCAATTTCCAGAGCTAGATCTGGAAAGGGTCCATCTCTATTAGAAATGAAAACATACAGATATAGAGGACACTCGATGTCTGATGCCCAAAAATACAGAACAAAAGAAGAAGTTGAAGAGTATAGAAAAATTGATCCAATTACGCAGGTAAAAGATATTTTAATACAAAATAGCTACGCTTCACAAGAGGAAATATCAGTTATGGATACTAAAGTCAAAGAAAGAGTTGTTGAATGTCAAAAATTTGCTGAAGAATCTCCCTTTCCTGATATAAATGTTATGTATGACGCAGTTTATGAACAAAAGGACTATCCATTTTTAAAACACAAATTAGATTAAATGGCGGAAGTAATTAAAATGCCAAGGCTTAGTGATACTATGGAGGAGGGAGTAGTCTCTCAATGGTTAAAAAAAGTCGGAGATAAGGTCAGTGAGGGTGATATTTTGGCTGAGATAGAAACTGACAAAGCAACAATGGAGTTTGAATCATTTTTTGATGGGACTTTGCTACACATTGAGCTTGAGGAAGGTGTTACGGCTGAAGTCGATTCACTTCTTTGCATTATTGGTGATGAGGGAGAGGACATTTCGCAATATTTAACCAATTCAATTGATGAACCCAAGCAACTTGATTTAGTAGATCAAATCAATGAGCAAGAAGAATCTGAAAATCTTGAACCAGTGCTTATTCCAACTGAAGAGCAAAAACCCGAAGGGGTAATTGAAGATTTTACTCCCACAAATCAAAACAGTGATGCAGATTTTTCCAAAGTTGAATATATTACTATGCCCAGATTGAGTGACACCATGGAAGAGGGTACTATTTCATCGTGGTTGAAGAAAGTTGGTGACGAAGTAAAAGAGGGAGATATTTTGGCAGAAATAGAAACCGATAAAGCTACCATGGAATTTGAGTCCTTCCATGACGGTAAATTAATTCATATCGGAGTTATTGAGGGAGAAACTGTTAATGTAGATGAACTTATTGCTATAATTTCCTCTGCTGATATTAGTGTGGAAGAAGCATTAGCCAATTATAGTTCTGAACCAGAATTAACAAATTCTGATGAAAAAATTGATTCAGATACTTTCACTGATAAAACAGATGAGACTAAATCCTTAGTTGAAAATGTTCCTAACTCTGACAAACGAGTTTTTGCATCTCCATTGGCTAAAAAAATCGCTGCTGAAAAAAATATTGACCTAAGTACAGTTGTTGGTTCAGGCGACAATGGAAGAATTGTTAAAAGTGATTTAGATAACATTGCTTTATCATCAATTGAAAAACCAAAAACTGATCAAGATGCAGAGATTGATGTGCCTCCAATTTCTCCTACAACTAAACCTCCAACTAATATCACTAAATCTGAATCTTACGATGAGATAGATAATAATTCCATGAGAAAAGCGATTGCAAAAAGGTTAAGTCAATCAAAATTTTCTGCACCACACTATTACTTAAGTGTTGAGTTTAATATGGATAATGCTATTGCCTTTAGAGAACAGTATAACTCTATTCCAAATACAAAAATTTCATTCAATGATATAGTGATTAAGGCATGTGCAATTGCTTTGAGGGAACATCCAAAAGTAAATTCTCAATGGTACGACGAAAAAACAAGATTAAATCACCATATTCATATTGGAGTTGCCGTTGGAGTAGAGGACGGTCTGGTAGTACCCGTCATAAAATTTGCGGACTCTGAATCATTACATTCAATAAACAGCATGGTTAGAGACTTTGCTGTAAGAGCTAAGTCCAAAAAGTTAAGACCAGATGAAATTGAGGGCAGTACATTTACAATATCCAATTTAGGAATGTTTGGAATAAATGAGTTTACTTCCATAATTAATCAACCAAACTCTGCTATTTTATCTGTTGGAAGTATAATAAAAAAACCAGTTGTCATTGATGATAAAATTACCATTGGTAATACTATGAAATTAACCCTTGCTTGTGATCATCGTACAATTGATGGAGTAACAGGATCTTTATTTTTACAAACACTAAAGGGCTATTTAGAAAATCCTGTAACTATTTTGGTATAATGAAAACTGTCATTATAACTGGAACAAGTGCGGGAATTGGTTTTAAACTGGCACAAATCTTTTCAGAAAAAAACTTCAAGGTTATTTCATTGTCAAGATCGTCAAATATTAATGAAATAAAATCAGAAAACATAGAACATTTGTCTTTTGATATAACAAGTAATGGTGATCATCAAAAATTTATAAATCATTGTAAAATGAATAAAATAAAAATTGATATTTTAATTAATAACGCCGGTCTATTAATAAACAAAACGTTCAAAGAGATAACAGTAGAAGACTTTAAGAAAATATATGAAGTTAATCTGTTTGGTGTTGTAAAATTGATTAAAAACCTTTTTAAATTTTTTTCCTCAGATGCACATATCGTAAATATTAGTAGTATTGGAGGATTAATTGGTTCATCCAAGTTCAAAGGATTAACGGCTTATTCCTCTAGTAAAGGTGCTTTAAATGTGCTAACTGAGGTTTTATCTGAGGAATATAAAGATT
Source organism: uncultured Bacteroidota bacterium (assembly GCA_902598295.1). Taxonomy (GTDB): domain Bacteria; phylum Bacteroidota; class Bacteroidia; order Flavobacteriales; family Flavobacteriaceae; genus Eutrophosalina. Next base: position 17,734 of record CACKBA010000004.1, on the reverse strand, counting down.
CTGATTTAAGTTTTAATTCTCTGTGTCTGGGTTCTGTACAAACAAAAATGTTAGAAAAAGCATTTCCTGGTTATGAAGCTGAGGTTAGTCCGTTGGAAATGGCTGAGTACATTTATAATTTTTCAGTTAATGGTAAAAAATTATTTAATGGTAAGGTTATCCCAATTTCAAAATCAAACCCATAGTGGTGCATCCTATTAGTCCTTATATTCCAAAAATGTCTGTAAGGGGCTTAATGAGATTGATTGATAATGAAAATTTGTCTATTAAAGTTGTTAAACAAAGAATAACAAAGCACGGTGATTTTAGAAAATTTAAAAACGATAATTGTATCATAACTGTAAATAAATGCAACAACAAGTATCGGTTCTTAATGACCTTGATTCACGAAATTGCTCATCATTATACCTATAAAGAAAATAAATTTGCTAAACCTCATGGAATAAAATGGAAAAAAATGTTTAAAAATATCACAGAACCATTTTTAAATAAAAACATTTTCCCAGAAAACCTACTAAATTTGCTTAAGGAACATATGAATAATCCAAAGTCTTCCTTCTCATATGACTCTAAACTTTCAAAGGAGTTAGATAAATATGATAATCAAAATGACGATTTGGTATATCTTGACGAATTACCCTCAAATTCTGTATTTGCATACAGAGGAAAAAAGTTTAAAAAAATAGAAAAAAAAAGAAAAAGATATCTTTGTAAGTGTATGGATAACAAAAGGAGTTATCTTTTTGTGTCTCATGCAAAAGTTGAGAAAAAATGAAAAAAGTATGTATCAGCGGATATTTTGATCCACTTCACGTTGGACATATTGAATACATAAATAAAGCCAAGAAAATGGGTGATTATTTAGTTGTAATTGTAAACAATAACTTACAATGTAAATTGAAAAAAGGTAAGTTTTTTATGGATGAAAATGACAGAGTAGAAATCATCAAAAATTTAAAATCTGTTGATGAAGTTTTTCTTTCGATTGACACCGATAAAACTGTATGTGAATCCCTAGAAAAGTTAAAGCCATCGATTTTTGCAAATGGTGGGGATAGAAAAAATCATGAAATCCCTGAGTCTAGAGTATGTAGTATGTATGGTATCGAAATTATTGATGGGTTGGGTGATAAGATCAGAAGTTCATCTGTTTTAACAGGAATTAAAGAAATTAAATAAGATTGGAAACCAAATTTGATTTTCAAGATGAAAATGTAGAACAAGACATTAAAAAAAATGCCTCGGGTCTTTTTAATGGTTTACTAATATTTATTCAAAGTGTTTTTAGATTTAATAAAGATGTAGATAAAAATGCAACAATTAATTCAATTAAAAATGACATTTCTATGCGTGGAACCACAGCATGGATTCTTATTTGTTCAATTTTAATTGCATCCGTAGGTTTGAATGCAGATTCCACAGCTGTTGTAATTGGAGCAATGTTAATTTCACCACTTTTAGGGCCAATTTTAGGGTTAGGTCTTTCCATTTCTATAAATGACTTTGACACATTGAAAAATTCACTAATCAATATGCTTGTGATGGTTTTTTTGAGTATTGCAACTGCTTACATATTTTTTGTTTTGATTCCAATTGATGATGAGACCTCCGAATTGCTTTCTAGAACCAGTCCAGATATTAGAGATGTATTGATTGCCTTTTGTGGTGGGTTAGCTCTAATTATTGCTAAAACCAAAAAAGAAAACATAAGTTCCGCAATTTTTGGAGTTGCAATTGCAACTGCACTGATGCCACCATTGTGTACTGTTGGGTATTATCTAGCAGAAAATAATTTACCCAATGCCTCGGGTGCATTTCTCCTATTTTTAATCAATACTCTATATATAATTGTTGCCACATATATTGTGCTCAAAGTTCTAGGTTTTCCATTGAAAGTTTATGCAAACTCAAAACGAAGAAAATTTGTAAATAGAGCAGTTACTCTAATTGCTGCATCATTTGCCCTCGTTGCTGTTTTTGAATTTATTGATGTTATGGATGAATCAAAATTTGAAATCGAAGCTAAAAGTTTTTTAGATTCTGAACTAGTTGGATTACCAAATGGTGACTATTTAAGTAAATCTGCAATAATAGATTATAATGGTGGAGAATCACAAATAACAATCAATACATTTGGTCAAAAACCAATTTCAAAGGAAATCATGGATTTATTAGATAAAAAAATTAAGACTAATGAGGAACTTAAATCAACAAAAATCCTCTTTGTTCAACAAGAAATTGAGGACTCATATACTTTAAATAACACTTTTTTAAAGGAGCTTAGATCTAGAGATTCCATTGATATTGCCCTGAAAAAAAATGAAATTGAAAACTTAAATAAAGAAATTAATAAATTGAGGATTTTAAGTAAAGAAAAGTTATTGTTAAGTTCAATAATTAATGAAGCAAAACTAATTTATCCAGATCTAAATTCATTTGAAATTTCCGAATCAATTCGAACTGATTTTCAAAAAATTGATACTGTTATTGTTGTATCAGTATTATGGTCGGAAATGATCGATGATAATAGTAAATTGCAACTCAATCAAAGTATCAGAAACTGGATAGGTTTAAAGTTTAAATCAAAAACTATTGAAATTATCCAGAATAATTAGTTTTTTTCAGTTTCTTAACCAGTTCAGATGAATAAACAAAATCCTCAACTTCAATATTTTTAGAATCTAGGATTTCTTTATTGTTTCCTTGCCATAATTTTACTCCTTCTTTCAAAAAAATGATATTTTCACCAATCTCAATTACAGAGTTCATGTCGTGAGAATTTATCACAGTTGTTATATTGTATTCTTTGGTAATTTCCTGGATTAGATTATCAATTACTATTGCAGTTTTTGGGTCTAGTCCTGAGTTGGGTTCGTCACAAAATAAATATTTTGGATTCAAAACAATCGCTCTTGCAATTCCAACTCTTTTTTGCATACCACCCGAGATTTCAGAAGGTAATTTATTAATGGCATCATTTAAATTTACCCTATCAATAAACTTTAATGCAATTTTATTTTTCTTTTTTTCAGAATATTTTGTTAACATGTCAAGTGGAAATCTAACATTTTCCAATACAGTTAAAGAGTCAAAAAGGGCACTGCCCTGAAATACCATACCCATCTCTTTCTTTATATTAACTTTTTCCTCATCATTCATTTCAGATGAATAAACATTATCGTAAATCAATTCTCCTTGATTAATTGAGTAGAGACCAAGTAAACATTTTAACAAAACAGTTTTACCAGAACCACTCTGTCCTATTATTAAATTTGTTTTACCTCTCTCAAATCTTGCGGATACATCATGAATTACTTCGCTTTTTCCAAAGGATTTGAATATGTTTTTTATTTCTATCATTATGAAAGTAGAAGTTGAGTTATAATATAATTTACAATTATTATTATGATTGAGGTCCAATAAAATGATTGTGTACTTGCTTTACCAACATCCAAAGCTCCACCCTTCATATAAAACCCGTGAAATGCAGGTACAGTTGCCAAGATAAAAGAAAAAACTAAAGTTTTTATATATGAATATGTTACATGAAATATATCAAAATCCATCTGAATTCCTTGTATGTAAGCTTCACTTGGTACACCAGTTAGTGTCATAGCAAGAAGACCTCCCAATAAACCTAAAAACATGGAAAAAGTAATAATAAATGGGTACATCAACATGGCAATGATTTTGGGAAACACTAGATAATTAAGCGAATTAATTCCCATAACTTCAAGAGCATCAATCTGTTCTGTAACTCTCATAGTACCTATACTTGATGTGATGAAGGAACCCACTTTGCCAGCCATAATGATTGATATAAATGTTGGAGCAAACTCGAGAATTACAGACTGTCTAGTTGCAAAACCAATCAAGGTCTTTGACAACAGCGGACTCTCTAAGTTGAGCGCCATCTGTATTGAAACAACTCCTCCAATGAAAAATGATAATATTGATACAATGGGTATGGAATCTAAGACTAAATCATTGATTTCTTTAAAAACTAACTTGTAAAGTATATTTTTTTTGCAAGGCTTTTTAAAAGACAACTTTACCATCAAAAAATATTTTCCAATATCTCTCAGGTATTTCATATTTAAATTTGGTAGGTGATTGCATTGACATTCATTCCAGCGCCTACACTTGCAAAAACAATTGTGTCACCTTTGCTAAGTTTATGTCCTTTAAAGTTTTTCTTTAATACAATATCATAAAGTGTAGGTATTGTAGCAACGGATGTGTTGCCTAATACATCAACACTTATAGGCATAATATTTTCCGGGATAGGTCTATCATAAAGTTTATAAAAGTATTTTAATACTGCTTCGTCAAGTTTTTCGTTTGCTTGATGTAAAAATATTTTTTTAATATCATCTATATCCTTACCACTATCTTCAATGCAGGATTTAATAGCTGAAGGAATGGTAGAGATTGCAAATTCATAAACTTTTCTTCCATTCATCTTAATAAACTTTGTTTCTGAATTAATTTTTGGACTGTAAGAGTTTTCACAGAATAAGTATAGTGCTTCTTTTCCAGCTTTTGTTATTGTGTTGTGAGATAATATTCCACCCTCATCATTGCTTTTTTCAACAATTGCAGCCCCTGCTCCATCAGCAAATATTAACGAATCTCTATCATTTTTATCCACAGTTCTGGATAGAGTATCAGCGCCAATAACTAGGCATTTTTTTGCCATTCCAGATTTTATAAATGCTTTTGCTTGAATTATTCCTTCAACCCAACCTGGACAACCAAATATTATATCATATGCAACACAATTTTCGTTACTAATTTCGAGTTTATGTTTAACAAGTGTAGCAACTGAGGGAAGAGCTATATATTGGTTGGTCTTATAATCAATTTCTCCAAAGTTATGAGCTACAATTATGTAGTCGATTTCTTCTTTATCAATTCCAGCATCCTTGATAGCTTCGATTGAGGCAAAAGTTGCCAAATCTGAGGTATTATGGTTTTTATCAGCATACCTTCGTTCTTTAATACCCGTAATTGATTCAAACTTGTCAATAATATCTTTGTTTGTATTAGGGTAAGGTTCACCATTTTTATCAAAAAATTCCGAATCTAGAAAAGAATCATTTTTAATTATATTTTGCGGGATAAAAGATCCAGTTCCAGAGATTTTTATTGACATAAAATAATTTTTGTAAAAGTATTAAATAAATTAAGATTCAATATAATCTTCAATTGGATTACAAGTACATATTAAATTCCTATCACCGAATGCATCATCTATTCTTGTCACACTTGGCCAAAATTTATTACTTTCTAAGTAAGGTAATGGGTAAGCTGCTTCTTTTCTACTGTAATTGTGATTCCACACCTCACTTGTCAGGGTTTCTAAAGTGTGAGGAGAATTTTTTAAGATATTTTGAGCATCATCTTTTGAGCACATAATTATTTCTGCCTTAATTGAAATAAGTGCATCACAAAACCTATCAATTTCATCTAGATTTTCACTTTCAGTGGGTTCAATCATCATCGTTCCAGGAACTGGGAATGAGACAGTGGGGGCATGAAATCCATAGTCTATAAGTCTTTTAGCAATATCCATGACACCGATACCAAATTCTTCTTTATAAGTTCTGCAATCAATTATCATTTCGTGAGCAGACCGCCCCAATTCCCCAGCGTATAAAATTTCATAATCTTTTTCAATTCTTTTCTTTATGTAATTGGCATTTAATATTGCAATTTCTGTTGCTCTTTTAAGTCCTTTCGAACCCATCATACAGATGTAAGCATAGGAAATCAGACAAGCCATCGCTGATCCCCATGGTGCAGAAGATATTGCCTTTACGGAAAACTGTTTGTGCTTTAATCTATTAGTTTGAGGTAAAAAATCACTCAAATGCTCTCTTACACATATTGGACCAACTCCAGGTCCACCACCACCATGAGGTATTGCAAAGGTCTTGTGCAAATTTAGGTGGCAAACATCAGCTCCAATTTGATAGGGATTTGTTAATCCAACCTGCGCGTTCATATTTGCACCGTCCATGTAGACTTGTCCACCATTTTTATGAATTATTTCTGTTATTCTTTTAATTGAGGACTCAAAAACACCATGAGTTGAAGGATAAGTAATCATGAGTGCAGCTAAATCATTACTATGCTCCTCAGCTTTTAGTTTCAATTCATCTTCGTTGATATTTCCATATTTGTCAGTACCAACAACTACAACTTTCATTCCTGCCATTACAGCCGAGGCAGGATTAGTACCATGTGCTGATGAAGGTATAATACATATGTTTCTATTAGTTTGATTTATGCTTTTAAAATATGACCTTATAACCATCAATCCAGCGTATTCACCTTGAGCTCCAGAGTTTGGTTGAAGGGAGGTTGCATGAAAACCTGTAATTTCATTTAATTGTTTTTCAAGTTTGTTGAGAACGATTTGGTATCCATTTGTTTGACTAATGGGTGCAAAGGGGTGAATATTATTCCATCTTTTCCAACTAAGTGGGAGCATTTCGGCAGCAGCATTTAATTTCATTGTACATGAACCCAAAGCAATCATGGAGTGGTTTAATGATAAGTCTTTTCTTTCTAGTGACTTAATGTACCTCATCATTGAAGTTTCTGATCGATACTTGTTGAATACTTTTCCTTTTAAAAATTCCGATTTCCTACAAAAATTTTTTGGAATTGATTCAAAATCAATTTTGGATTCAAAACAAAAATCTTTACCTGTTGATTGACATATAAGTTCAATGATTTGCTTAACATCATTTAGCTCAGTGGATTCATTAATTGAAATTGAAATTTCACTTTCATTTATATAATTAAAATTTAATTTATTTTTTTCTGCTATTGGCTTAATTTTATCAGTTTCAATCTTCAGATGAATAGTATCAAAAAAACTATTGTTAATTACTTTAATTCCTAAAATATTTAAATTGGAATAAAGAATTTTAGTTAAGTCATTTATTTTTTTTCCAATTTTCTTCAACCCATCTGGACCATGATAAACTGCATACATACCTGCCATTACTGCTAATAATACTTGTGCTGTACATATGTTTGATGTTGCTCTTTCTCTTTTAATATGTTGCTCTCGTGTTTGCAAAGCCATTCTCAATGCCCTGGTTCCATCTCTGTCTTTTGAAATACCTATTATTCTCCCAGGAATTGACCTTTTGTATTGTTTTTTAGTAGCAAAGTAACCGGCGTGAGGACCGCCATAACCAAGAGGAATTCCAAACCTTTGAGAAGTGCCAACAACTACATCGCAATTAAAAAGGGAGGGTTTTTCTAAAATGCAAAGAGAAAGTAAATCAGCTCCAACTACTAGTTTTATATCAAAATTACTCAAGATTTTAGATATGGATTTTAAATCGTGTATTTGACCATTTTTTCCAGTATACTGAACATAACATCCAAAGAAACCTTCATCAATATTAATTTTATCAATACTGTTTTTGATAATTTCAATTCCTAGTGGTTCAGCTCTTGTTAGCAAAACGTCAAGTGTTTGATCAAATATATCATCAGCGACAAAAAATTTATTACAGTTGCTATTTACTTTTTCTCTAGTTCTATTTGAAAAAAGCATTGTCATTGCTTCAGCTGCTGAGGTTCCTTCATCTAATAATGATGCGTTGGATAATTCCATTCCTGTCAAATCACATATAACAGTTTGATAGTTTAGGAGAGCTTCAAGCCTACCTTGTGCAACCTCTGCTTGGTAAGGCGTGTAAGCAGTATACCACCCAGGATTTTCTAAAATATTCCTTTGAATAACTGGCGGTAGTATAGATTCATGATACCCTCTACCAATGTAATTTTTAAAATACTTGTTTTCTTGTGATAATTTGTATATATGGTCAAGAAATTGAGCCTCTGACATCTCTTTTTCTAAAGTTATGTCCTTTTTTAGTCTTATCTCTGAAGGGATTGTTTCCTTTATAAGTGTTTCTACATCACTTACACCAATGTAGTCAAGCATGATTTTTTCACTCTTTTTATCTATTCCAATGTGTCTGTTTGAAAACCTCATTTTGAAGCCTTAAAATTATGTAATTAGCTACATATTTAACGTAAAAAATTTGAGATATTAAATAAAGTTTTTAACTCGTTATTGACAAATTATTTAAGTTTGGAAGAATTAACTTTTCGTTCTAGATCTGACTTATAATTAATTATTTTTTTTTGAACCTCTGTGTCATTCACACCTAGTATTTCAGCAGCCAATATTGCACCATTTTTTGCACCATTTAAAGCTACAGTTGCAACAGGAACTCCACCTGGCATTTGTAAAATTGAAAGAACTGAATCCCAACCATCAATTGAATTCCTGGACTTAATTGGGACACCAATTACTGGTAAAGGAGAATTTGAAGCAACCATCCCGGGTAGATGAGCGGCACCTCCTGCACCAGCTATTATTACTTTAATGCCTCTTTTATGCGCATTTTTGCTGTAATCCATCATTTTATCAGGCGTTCTATGAGCTGATACAATTTCGGTTTCGTAACTAATTCCAAAATCATCAAGAATTTCTGTTGCCTCCTTCATCACGGGGAAGTCCGACTTACTACCCATTATAATGCCAATTTTTGCCATATTAATAACTTTTAACTTTTATGATATCTTTAATTTCTTTTGCCTTTATATATGCTTCATCAAAGTTATCACAAATAACCGTCACATGCCCCATTTTTCTATTTGGACGTGTCATTTTTTTTCCATAAATATGAACAAAAACACTTTTTTGGTCTTTTATTAAATCAATATTTTCATATTTCACCAAACCATTATGAGATTCTTCACCAACCAGATTTATCATTATTGCGCAATTTTCATGAGAAGTTTCCCCAAGTTCACGATTTGTAATCGAATTTATGTGTTGTTTAAATTGAGAAGTTGGACATGCATCAATTGAAAAATGACCACTGTTGTGTGGTCTAGGAGCAATTTCATTTATTAATATTTTTTCATCTGGTGTTAGAAACATTTCTACTGCTAATAAACCAACCAAATTTATTTTTTTTGCTAGATCAGATGCTATTTTTTTTGCAATGGTATTAACTTTCTCACTAATGTTAGCTGGACTTATTACGAATTCAACTTGATTTGAATCGGGATTAAATTCCATTTCTACCGTCTCATAGGTTTTTATATCTCTGTTTTTATTCATCGCGACAATTACTGCCAGTTCTTTTTTAAAAACAACCAAGTCTTCAATAATCATTTCTGAATTAGGCAGCTCAATTAAATCTTTTTCATTTTTTAAAATTTTAACGCCAAAACCATCATAACCAAATTTTGTTTTTTTCCAAACACAAGGAAAATTGATACCATTTTTTTTAAAAGAATCTAAAAGTTCATTTTTTGACCTAAAATAATAGAAATCTGATGTTGGGAAATTATTTTTTTTGAAGAATGATTTTTGTTTGTATTTGTCTTGAATTATTCTCAGTAACTCTGGCGCTGGCTGGACTTCAATCCCCTTTCTTACTAGTTCATCTAATGCATCAACATTAATGTGTTCAATTTCGTAGGAAATAATATCATGTTTTAGTCCAAAATTCAGTACTGTATGATAATCTTTAAAATCACCCTGAATAAAGTTTTTTGATAAATTACGACATGGTGATTCGCTGCTTGGGTCTAGTATACTTACATATATACCCATTTTGTTGGTTTCGTCAAGAATCATCTTACCCAATTGTCCACCACCAATAATTCCAATTTTTCTGTTCAAAATATAAACTTTAAGTATCCAAAAATACATTAATTTATAGATGAGAAATAATTTAATCATCTTTTGTATTTAGGTATATTTGTAAAAAATTGTAATGCTAAACTTAATTTTATTTGGCAAACCGGGAAGTGGTAAGGGTACTCAAGCGAGTTTCTTGAAAAATAAATATGACTTAGTCCATATTTCAACAGGTGATGTTTTTAGAAAAAATATAAAAAACGAAACTGATTTAGGATTAAAAGCTAAAGTTTATACAGAACAAGGCGAGTTAGTCCCTGATGAAATAACAGTTTCGATGTTAGAAAATGAAATAAAACAAAACCTACCTAGTAATGGTTTTATTTTTGACGGCTTTCCCAGGACAACTTTTCAAGCCAATGAAATGAATAAAATTTTATCAAAATATAAATTACCGCTGTCTGCAACTGTTGCTTTAGAGGTCAGTGATAATTTATTGAAAGATAGATTACTAAAAAGAGGTAAAATATCAGGTAGGGCTGATGATCAGAGTGAGGATAAAATTCTAACAAGACTTAATGAGTATAGAAAAAAAACTGAACCCTTAATACAATATTATGGAAAAATGAATAAGTTTTATTCAGTCAGCGGAATAGGTGAAATCGATGAAATAAGTTTAAGACTCGTAGATTTGATTGAAAAAATTCAAAAATGACCGAGGATAATTTCGTTGATTATGTTAAGGTTGTTGTAAGGTCTGGAAATGGTGGTGCAGGTTCATCACACTTGCGAAGAGAAAAGTTTGTAGCAAAAGGAGGGCCTGACGGTGGAGATGGAGGTGATGGTGGTAATATAATTTTTAAGACAGACAAAAATCTCTGGACACTATTTCACTTCAAATTCAAAAAACACTTTAAAGCTGACCATGGTGAAAATGGAGGAAAATCTCGAAGTTCAGGTGCAAATGGTAGGGATGAGATAATAAAAATTCCAGTTGGTAGTGTTATAAAGGATACTGTTAATGGAAAAGTCCTATTTGAATCAATTGAAGATGGTGAAGAGTTTAATGCTGTGTCTGGTGGTAAGGGTGGTTTAGGTAATTGGCATTTTAAATCCTCAACCAATCAAACGCCAAAGTATTCACAACCTGGTGTTGAGGGAAGTGAAAAAAAACTAACTATTGAATTAAAAGTCCTAGCTGATGTTGGTTTTGTTGGTTTCCCCAACTCAGGAAAATCAACATTACTAAGTGTTATAACAGATGCAACACCAAAAATTGGAGATTATGAGTTTACAACTCTAAAACCGAATCTGGGTATCGTGAAATACAAAGACTTTAATACTTTTGTTGTTTCAGATATCCCAGGAATTATTAAAGGTGCTAGTAAGGGAAAGGGATTGGGACATCATTTTTTACGTCACATTGAAAGAAATTCAATACTTATTTTTCTTGTATCCTGTGAGTCTAAGAATATTGATAAAAAATTTAATATCCTAATAGATGAATTAAGAAAGTATAACAAAGAATTACTGGATAAAGAAAAACTTCTTGTTGTAACTAAATGTGATTTAATACCAAAAGATAAACTAAGTGATCTCAAATTAAATAATAAACTAAAATCTTTAAGTGTTGATGTGCATTTTATATCATCAATAACAAGATATGGAATTGAAACTTTAAAGGACTTAATGTGGAAAAAATTAAATACTCAGTAGCATTAATTTTATTTGCTTCATCTATACTTTCACAAAATCAGAGTTTAGAAAATCCTGATTTAGTAAAAATTGAAAGAATTGCTGATTCGTTAGTTCAGATCTGTGAATTTGATAAGCCAATTGATTTATATAAAGAGCTAGTCAAAAACAATCCTAATAGTTTTAACTACAATTACAAACTGGCAGCGACATTAGCAGCTAAAATTGAATTGATGCCAAGAATTAAGGGAGCTGCATATGTACCTGAGATGATGAACCAATTGGAAAAGACTTACAAATTAGATGATTCATCTTTAAGTTTAAATTGGATTATGTTACAGGTTTACCTAGAAGTACCTAGATTTTTGGGAGGTGGTAAGAAAAAAGCCAGGGTGATTATTGAAAAGATTTCTAACATATCAAAAGTTGAAGGTGAAAAGGCAAAATATCTTTACGAAAACTTCCCAAATAAAAAATATTGAGGAAAGTACATTTCATATCGGTTGGTGGAAGTGTTATGCATAGTTTAGCAATAGAACTTAAAAGACTTGGTTTTATCGTAACGGGAAGCGACGATGCAATTTATGAACCATCAAAATCAAGTTTAATTGAAAATGACTTATTTCCTAAGAAGCTCGGTTGGTACGAGGAAAATATTAAGGAGGATTTGGATTTTATTGTACTTGGTATGCATGCCAAATCAGATAATTTGGAACTTAAAGTAGCAAAACAAAAAAAAATAAAAATCTACTCATTCCCTGAATTTATCTATGAGTATTCAAAAAATAAGACGAGAGTGGTTATTGCTGGAAGTCATGGAAAGACAACCATTACATCAATGATTCTACATGTGTTAAACGACAATGCAATTAAAGTTGATTATCTTCTGGGAGCAAAAATTGAAGGTTTCTCTAATTCTGTTAGTTTATCAGATGAAAATGATTTCATTATTATTGAAGGTGACGAATACTTATCCTCAAGGATACACAATACTCCAAAGTTCCATGTTTATCAACCAAACATTGCTTTAATTTCTGGAATTTCCTGGGACCATATTAATGTTTTTCCAACGTTTGACATTTATAAGAATCAGTTCAAAATTTTTATTGACAAAATTATAAATGGTGGTGTTTTGATATATAATGATGAAGATGTAGAAATATTAAGTTTATTAAAAACGAATGAAAATTACATAAGAAAAATACCTTACTCTAGACCAAACTTTACAGTCAAAAATAATAAGTTTTTTATCGAAACCGATGAAGGTCTTTTACCTTTAAAAATCTTTGGAAAACACAACATGGAAAACTTGTCAGGTGCAAAACAAGTGTGTAATTTAATAGGTTTAACTGATGATGAGTTTTATAATTCAATAACAACATTTAGTGGTGCAAGCAATCGACTACAAGTAATAGAAACTAAGTTTGGAAGGTCAACTATCAGAGATTTTGCTCACTCACCCAGTAAACTAAAGGCTAGTGTTAATGCTGTTAAAACTAATTTTGATGGAGAGCTAGTGGGGGTTTATGAATTACACACGTTTAGCAGTTTTGACGAAAAATTTCAAATACATTACAGAGGGAGTTTGGATTTGTGTGATTATCCAATCATTTTTATTGATAAATTAAACCCAAAGTTTACAAACATAGATTTTGATGAGGAAAGTTTAAGAAAGTCCTTCAACAACCAAAAAGTGAAATTTATTTATGGTAAAGATGAATTGAATAATTATATTATGAGTTTAGGTCAACAAAATTTAAATTTATTATTGATGAGTTCAGGAAAGTTTGGTGGATTAGATGTTACTCAACTCTCTAAAAATTTTTGTAACAATGCCAATTAAAAGTATTTTTTTTGATTTAGATCACACTCTTTGGGATTTTGAAAAAAACTCTGAGTTATCATTCAAAAAAATTTTTAGAAAATATAATATAACCATAAACTTTGATAAATTCATTGCTGCTTATGTACCTATCAATTTCCGTTACTGGAAACTTTACAGAAACGGAGAAATTTCAAAGGAGCATCTAAGGCACAACAGATTAAAGGAAGTTTTTGATTTTTTTAATTATAGTATAGATAATTTAACAATTGATAAAATATCTGAAGATTATATAAATTTTTTACCTGAGAATAATAAATTGATAGAAGGTGCTATTGATGTTTTAGAATATTTAAAACCAAAGTACAGACTATTTATTATAACAAATGGATTCAGAGACGTACAGCAAAAAAAATTAATAAATTCAAGAATAAAACACTATTTTGAAGGTGTTTATGATTCGGAGTCAGTGGGTGTTAAAAAACCAGACCCAAAAATTTTTATACATGCCTTAGAGGATTCTATTTCAAAGGCGAATGAGTCATTGATGATTGGAGATAATTATGAAGCTGATATTTTAGGGGCAAAAAAACTAAATATTCAAACGATTCATTTTGTAGCCCATGGTGAAGAAATACAAAACAAAAACGAGACAATTCATAAATTAATTGAACTCAAAGCTATTCTTTAGAATTTTGTTTACAGATTTCATGAATTATTATTCCAGATGCAACAGAAACATTTAAGGATTCAGTTTTACCCACTAATGGTATCTTAAATGTTTCATCACACTTTTTTAAAATTGGAGTACTAATTCCCTTTCCCTCAGAACCTAAAATTACTGCGGTTTTGTTTTTGAATTTCAAACTGCTTATTTTTTTTTTGGATTTTTCATCAGCTCCCATAATTGTGAAACCTTGCTCTTTTACAAGAAAAATAGCATCCAACAGATGATTCACCTTGTAAATAGGAAGATTAAAAATTGCTCCACTGGAACTTTTGATTGTTTCATCGTTAATTTGGGCACATCCTGTTCTAGATACTACAACACCATCTATTCCAAAACATTCTGCATTTCTAATAATTGAACCAAAATTTCTAGTATCGGTGATTCCATCTAAAAAAACAATTTTAGATGATTCCTTATTTTGTAAAAAAACATCCAAATCATTAAGGTCACAAGTTTTAATTTTTGAAATTAAACAAACAATGCCCTGATGGTTATTTTTCGTCAATTTTTTTAGTTTTTCGATTGGAACAAATGATATGGGAATGTTTTTTTTGTTTAATTTGAAAATAATTTCCTCCATATTAATTGCATTTTTTTTGATAAATGCTTTCTGAATTTCCAAATCACTTTTTATTGCCTCATTGACCGATCTTCTTCCATAGACTTTCATAGATTATTGCGGATATTTTGTCAACTAAACTAGTTAAAATCAGACTAAACGTGTTTAATTTGTAACAATTAATTTTTTTTTGTTATTGTTAATAACATAAAATATTGATTATCAATGTTTTATATGTTAGAAAATCTGTTTTATCAACAAAAACATACTTTTTTTCTTTTTTGTTTATTCGATATAGTTTAGTTTAGCGCCCTCAAAACTTAAAAACATGAAAAAACTAATACTTAGTATTATGATGTCTTTTTTAGCAATTTCAGTTGCTTTAGGACAACAAACTATTACAGGAAGTGTTTCAGATGAGGATGGTGCCCCGTTACCTGGTGCATCTATTGTTGAAGTTGGTACTAACAATGGTGTAGTTGCTGATTTTGATGGTAATTTCTCAATTTCTGTCGGTGATGACGCTACATTATCTGTAAGTTTCCTTGGTTATCTTACTCAAGTCGTTGCCGTAGGTAATAACACATCAATCGATGTTGTTTTATCTGAGGGTGGTCAACTTGATGAGGTAGTTGTTACAGGATACGGATCTGAAAGTCGTAGACTTTTAACAGATAATATTGCATCATTAGATTCTGAAGACATTTCTGAAATTCCTACACCAAACGTTTTCAATACTTTCGCTGGTAAAGTTGCTGGTGTACAAGTAACACAAACTAATGGTAAAGTCGAATCAGGATTTAATTTTAGAATCCGTGGACAAGCCAGTATCAGTGCTAGTTCTCAACCACTGTATGTTCTTGATGGTATTCCATTAATTACATATAATGAGTCAAGCAATGGCGCTCCAACTAACCCTTTAATCACTTTGAGTCCAAACGAAATCGAGTCAATCGATATTTTAAAGGATGCATCAGCAGCCTCTATTTACGGATCCCAGGGTGCTAATGGTGTTGTAATCATTACAACCAAAAAGGGTAAAGCTGGCAAAGCTAAATTTAATCTAAATGTTTCTAGAGGTGTTAGTAATCCTTCAAATTACAGAGATTGGATGAATGCAGCTGAATATGTTGAAATATTTTTAGAAGCTGGTAGAAATACCTTTAACGCTGGACTTGACTTCACTGGATTTGTTGAAGGTAGGTTCGACAGGTATTCAAATGGTACATGGCGTGAAGGAACATATGATACAGATTGGGAAAAAATTGCGTTAGTTGAAGGTTCTGTTCAAGATGCTGATTTTTCAGTTTCTGGTGGATCTGATAATACTAACTATTTTTTCTCTGTTGCATACAATGAAACTGAGGGTATTGTTTTAGGCAACAGCCTTGATAAAATTAGTGCTAGAGCTAATATAAGTACTGCAGTTACTGATAAGTTAACATTAAATTTCAACTTAGGTTACGGTAGAACTGATATTGATAGAATCGCAAACGATAACGCATTTGTTACTCCATTACAAGCGATTGCTCAGGCTCCTATTTCGCCAGCGTTCGTTGACGGAGAGCCCTTTACTAATACTGTTTATGCAAACTTTCTTTTGGAAGATAAGTATGCAAAATATAATACAATCGTCAGAAGAAATACTGGTAAAGTATCTGCTGAATTAGATTTATTTAGTGGTTTAACGTTTACATCTGAATTTGCCTATGATTTATATGGTCAAAGCGAGGATCAGTTCAGAGGAAGTCTAACTCCTTTCATGTCAACAAATGGTTATGGTTATGCTTCTAATGCAACAACTGAGAATTATATTGTTACTAATTACTTCAATTATGACTATACTAATGACTACAGTTCACTTGATGTAACTGTTGGTTCATCTTTAAATAAGAGTAAAAGAAGATTTTCAAGTGTAAGTGGTGAGCAATTCCCTAGTGATGATTTTCAAACAATCGCTAGTGCTGCAGAAATTACTGCTGGTTCTGGTAGTTTCACCTCATTCAGTTTTGTTGGTTACTTTGCGAGAGCGACTTACAACATTCAAGATAAGTACTTGTTTAAAGCAGGTATAAGAAGAGACGGTTCATCAAGATTTGGTGAGAATGTTCAATTTGGAAATTTCCCTTCATTTAGTGCTGGTTGGATATTATCTAACGAGGATTTCATTGGAGACAACATTTTTTCATTCCTAAAGCTGAGAGGTAGTTGGGGTGAAGTTGGTAATGCCGCAATTGGAAACTTTGCTGCACTTGGTCTATTTGGTGCCACATCATTTAACCAAAGACCTGGTCTTCAACCTACTCAACCTTCAAATCAAAATTTGTCTTGGGAAACAACTACGCAAACTGATTTTTCTGTTCAGTTTGGTTTCTTAGATGATAAAATTACTGGTGAATTAACTTATTACAATAAAGATACAGATGATTTGCTTTTTGGTGAACCAATACCTGGTTCATCCGGATTTACATCTTTAACTAAGAATATAGGTGCTGTAAAAAATACAGGAATTGAATTCTTATTAAACACAACTAATGTTAGTACAAATGACTTTACTTGGTCATCAAGTTTAAATTTAGCTACTAACGAAAATGAGGTTGTGACTTTACCTAATGGCGAGGATGCAATTAGTGGTAGAAACATTTTAAGAGAAGGTGAACCAATCAATGCATTTTTCTTAGTTGAATATGCAGGTGTTAATCCTGACAACGGAAATGCATTGTTCTACGATGCTGATGGTGTTGCTACAGAAAGTTATTCTGCTGATTACAGAAAAGTTGCTGGTAACCCATTCCCTGACTTCATAGGTGGACTTACCAACTATATCTCTTATAAGAATTTTGAGTTATCTTTCACTTTCTCTGCTGAGTTTGGTGCTAGCATCTATAACGCTGGTGGTAGATTCCAATCAACTGCTGGTGACTGGTTTGATAACCAAACAAGAGATCAGTTAAGAAGATGGAGACAACCTGGTGATATCACTGATGTCCCGGCTGCTGCTCTTGTTGGAAGCAATGGTGTTCAACACTCTACTAGATATCTACAGGACGGCGATTTTATCAGATTAAAAGATCTTAACCTTTCTTACACTATACCACAGGACATGCTTACATCTGTTGGTTTAGAAAAGGCTAGAATTTATCTTTCTGGTATTAACTTGCTAACTATCACTGATTATGATGGTTATGATCCTGAGTCTAGAGCTGATACATTTGGTGGTGGTCAGACATTTTATTCTGC